>UQOJ01000055.1 GCA_900542635.1 uncultured Collinsella sp. | reverse complement strand
GAGATTCGCCTTAGTCTCGTGGGCTCGGAGATGTGTATAAGAGACAGGTCGTAACCGATAACGGCGTTCGTGCCGTCGACCACAGCGCTCGTAATGACCACCGACTTGGCTCCCAGCGCGCGCATGGCGTCCACAAGAACGCGGGCCTCGTCGGGCGTGATTTGCTCGGCGATGGGCGTGTCGGTGAGCAGGCAGGCCTCGGTGTAGTTGGGCACCGCATAGTCGGCGCACTCGAGCAGATGCCTCATGAGGCCGATCGTGGACTCGGGCACGCCAGCGTAAAGCTTGCCGTTGTCGCCCATGATGGGGTCGACGAACACCTTGGTGCCCTTTTGCGCGCGACGGTGGCAAAAGTCCGAGATGATACGCGTCTCTTCCTCGGTCACGATAAATCCGGTGGAGATGGCGTCGAACTCAAAGCCGAGCTCCTCCCAGATGGCGAGGCTCTGGCGCACGTACTCCGTGGTGTCATGGATGTAGAACTTGGGGTAGTTGAGCGTATCGGACACAAGCGCCGTCGGCAGGTTGTGGATACGGTAGCCCATGTGCGACAGCACCGGCAGCATGGCGGAAAGCGCGACCTTGCCGTAGCCGCACATATCGTTGATCAGCAGCAGCTGAGTGTTCTTCATGAGGGTCCCCCTTGGGTCGGGTGCGGCGCGGCGGCGCCACAGTGCGACTAAGTGTAGCGCAGGGAACGCTACGGACGGAAGCTTGCGCCGTGGAGGACAGTTTGTTGCGGAAAGGTTTCGGAAACGAGGGGCTAGCCTGCTTCATTGCGGCCCATTCGCCGCCACTCATTCAGTGCCATTTCAAAACTACACCGGATTACGGGGCTGAACCTGAATGAGTCAACCACACCCTCTATTTTCAAATCATAGCAAGCCTTCTACCTGCGGTTTTCTTTTTACCAATTTCGGTATGGTCGACAATCCGCAGTTCAGCCCCGTAATCCGGCATAGTTTTGAAGTTAGTCATTGGGGACGTTCTTAAATGACTAGTCAAACAAGAACGTCCAACGACTAGTCGTTTAAGAACGTCCCCAACGACTACCCCGATGTTTTGCGGCGCCGTAACTAAATAAGTTTGGTACCTTGACATTCTTGTGTGGCACTCCTAGATTAGTTAGGCACAAAACAATTCCACTACCTAACTAAAGAAAGGAGCGATACGAATTCATGTGCGATGAACCCCTTAACCTTCGCCCGCATGAGCCCGGCGGCGATCCTTCGGAGCCGGCAGACGTGCCCGAAGCAGTTAACGGCGAAGACAAGCTCGCCAAGCGCATCCTGAGCGGCCTAGGCTTTTGCGGCCACTACATGCACTTTCACGGCGGTGGCGTGTCCGGCAAGGCGCCCATCGTCTGCCTGCTCGCCAAGCAGGAAAACGGCGAGATGTCGCAGCAGGAACTCGGCATGCACTTCGACCTCAAGCCGGGGTCGCTTTCCGAAATCTTGTCCAAGCTCGAGGTCAACGGTCTCATCGAGCGCAGCCGTAACCCCAAGGATCGACGGCAACTCACCATTCGCCTGACCGAAACCGGCCGGGAAAACGCCCGCATCGACCAGGCGGCCCGCATCCGCTTTAGAGAACGGGCCTTTAGTGCCCTCACTCACGACGAGCGCGAGCAGCTCGCCGAAATGCTCGAGAAAATCCGTGTAACCTGGGAGGAACTGGATGATTAAAACCCTCATGGGCAGCATCCGCGACTATATGAAAGTCACTGTTGCCACGCCATTGCTCGTGCTTGGCGAGGTGCTCTGCGAGATGCTGATTCCATTTATCACCGCCAACCTGATCGACGCCATCAAAGACGGCACCACCGTAGCCGAGATGCTTCCCACCGCGGGCTTTTTGGTGCTCATCGCGCTGACATCGCTGGCTTTTGGCGCCGCTGCCGGCGTCACCTGCAGCCACGCGAGTTGCGGCTTCGCCAAGAACCTGCGTCGCGACCTGTTCTACAAGATCCAGACGTTCAGCTTCGCCAACATCGACGAGTTCTCGAGCTCCTCGCTCGTCACGCGCCTCACCACCGACATCAACAACGTGCAGCAGGCCTTTATGATGCTCATCCGCATCGCCGTGCGCTCGCCGCTGGTGCTGGTCTTTGCCTTTACCATGGCATACGCCATGGGCGGCAGCGTCGCCATGGTCTACCTGGTCATCATTCCGCTGCTGGGCTTTGGCCTGTTCTTTATCATCTATAAGGTGCGCCCGATCTTTGCCCGCGTGTTCCGCAAGTACGACGCCCTTAACGAGTCCGTCGAGGAAAACGTCACCGGCATGCGCGTAGTTAAGAGCTATGTGCGCGAAGACTTTGAGAAGGAGAAGTTCGCGACCGCCGCACGCGACGTCCAGATGGACTTCACCCGCGCCGAGAAGCTGCTCGCCTTTAACAACCCCATGATGAACATCTGCGTCAACGGCGCATTTGTCGTCATCATCTACCTGGGCTCCAAGCTCATCATCACGAGCCAGGGCACGCTGTTCGACGTGGGCCAGCTCTCCTCAATCTTTACCTATGGCTTCCAAATCCTCATGAGTCTGATGCAGCTGTCGATGATCTTTGTCATGGTGACCATGGCCGACGAATCGGCGCACCGCATTACCGAGGTGCTGGCCGCCGAGCCCACGATCGCCAATCCCGCCGAGCCCGTGCTCGAGGTTGCCGACGGTTCCATCGACTTTGACCACGTGAGCTTTAAGTACTCCGCGCATGCGAAGCGCCAGGCGCTCGACGATATCGACCTGCACATTAAGAGCGGCGAGACCATCGGCATCATCGGCGGCACCGGCTCGGCCAAGTCCACGCTCGTAAACCTCATCGCCCGCCTGTACGACGCCACCGAAGGCACCGTGCGCGTGGGCGGCATGAACGTGCGCGACTACGACCTAGACGCGCTGCGCCACCAGGTCGCCATGGTGCTGCAGAAAAACGTGCTGTTTAGCGGCACCATCGCCGAGAACCTGCGCTGGGGCGACCCGAACGCCACCGACGAGGAAGTCCGCGAGGCCGCGCACCTAGCCTGCGCCGATGAGTTTGTCGACGGCTTCCCCAAGGGCTATGACACCTGGATCGAGCAGGGCGGCTCCAATGTCTCGGGCGGTCAGAAGCAGCGCCTGTGCATTGCGCGTGCCCTGCTGCGTCGCCCCAAGATCTTGATCCTGGACGACTCCACCAGCGCCGTCGACACCAAGACCGACGCCAAGATCCGCGCAGGGCTGGCAAGCTATCTGCCCAACACGACCAAGCTCATCATCGCCCAGCGCATTAGCTCCGTGCAGGATGCAGACCGCATCATCGTCATGGAGGGCGGCCGCATCGCGCAGATCGGCAACCACGATGAGCTGCTCAAGACGAGCGAGATCTACCGCGAGACCTTTACCTCGCAGAACAAGATGTCTGCCGAGAGCGAAGAGGCCGTCGAAGCCGACACCGAGGCATCCGCAACACAAGCTCAGACCCAGGAAGGAGGCGAGGCACATGAGTAAGGCAACGACCGCCGAGCGCGCGCTCAACCGCAAGGGTGGCACCATGTCGCGCCTCATCAAGACGCTCTTTGGCTTCTACCCCGTGCTTTTGCCCCTCGTCGTCGTCGGCGTGGTGCTCTGCGCCATCATCAACTCCATCGGCGCGACCTTCCTTCAGAGCGCCCTGCAGATTATTAGCGAATCGTGGCAGTCGGGCGATTGGGAAGCTGCACAGCCCAAGATCGCACAGCTCGTGACCACCCTCGCCTGCATCTACGGCGTCGGCATCCTGTCCTCGCTGTTCTGGAACCGCGCCATGGCCATCGTCACGCAGGGCTCGCTCGAGAAGCTGCGCGAGAAGATGTTCAACCGCATGCAGGACCTGCCGATTCGCTACTTCGACACGCACCAGCGCGGCGACATCATGAGCCACTACACCAACGACATCGACACGCTGCGCCAGATGATCAGCCAGTCGCTGCCCAACCTGCTCATGACGACCATCGTCATCGTCACGGTGTTCTTTATCATGCTGTACTACAGCGTTTGGATGTGCCTGGTCATTGTGGCAGGCGTCGCCTTTATGACCTTTATGACCAAGCTGCTCGGCTCCAACTCCGCGCGCTTCTTTATTGCGCAGCAGACCGAACTCGGCGTGGTCGAGGGCCATATCGAGGAAGTCATGAACGGCCAGAAGGTCGTCAAGGCATTCTGCCACGAGTCTGCCGCCGAGGCCGATTTTGACGAGCGCAACGAAAAGCTCTTCGAGGTCTCGCAGAAGGCCAACATGTACGCCAACATCCTCATGCCCATCCTTATGAACCTGGGAAACCTGCTCTACGTGCTGGTCGCACTGGCAGGCGGCATTTTCCTGGCGCTGGGCGTGCCCAACCTGAGCATCTCGGGCATGGCACTGTCCATCGCCGTCGTGGTGCCGTTCCTCAACATGACCAAGCAGTTCTGCGGACAGATCGGCCAGATCTCGCAGCAGATCAACGCCGTGGTCATGGGCCTCGCCGGCGCCGACCGTATCTTTGAGCTCATCGACGAGAAGCCCGAGGCCGACGAAGGCTACGTGACGCTCGTCAACGCGCAGGTGAACCCCGAGACCTGGGAGTTCGAGGAGGCCGACCACCACACCGGCATGTGGGCATGGAAACATCCGCACCGCGCAACCGGCGAGATCGAGTACGTGCCGCTGCGTGGCGATCTGGTCATGGACAACGTGGACTTTGGCTACACGCCCGACCACGAGGTGTTGCACGGCGTGTCCGTGTTTGCCAAGCCGGGCCAGAAGGTCGCGTTTGTCGGCGCCACCGGTGCCGGTAAGACGACCATCACCAACCTCATCAACCGCTTCTACGACATCGCCGACGGCAAGATCCGCTACGACGGCATCAACGTCAACAAGATTCGCAAGGCCGACCTGCGCCGCTCGCTGGGCGTCGTGCTACAGGACGTGAACCTGTTCACCGGCACTGTGATGGATAACATCCGCTACGGCAACCTGGACGCTACCGACGAGGAGTGCATCGCGGCGGCCAAGCTCGCGGGCGCGGACGACTTTATCACCCGCCTGCCCGACGGCTACGACACCATGCTCACCGGCAACGGCGCACAGCTGTCGCAGGGCCAGCGCCAGCTGATCTCGATCGCACGCGCCGCCGTCGCCGATCCGCCGGCGATGATTCTGGACGAGGCCACATCCAGCATCGACACCCGCACCGAGGCCATCGTGCAGGCGGGCATGGACAAGCTCATGGAGGGCCGCACGACGTTTGTCATCGCGCACCGCCTGTCCACCGTACGCAACTCCGACGCAATCATCTGTCTGGACCACGGCCGCATTATCGAGCGCGGCAACCACGACGAGCTGATCGCCAAGCGCGGATACTACTATCAGCTCTATACCGGAGCGTTTGAGCTGGAGTAGTTCGGCCCGCCGAGATAGCCGATTTGCCGCTCATTCGTCGGGCATGACCCTAAGGTCAATGCCCTCCTCTTTCGGGGCAAATCGACTCATCTCAACGACCCAAACACAATGCGCCGCAACGAATAAAGCCTCCGCAGCCACACGAGCTGCGGAGGCTTTTCTATGCCCTTTGTTACAAGCTTACCGTTCCTCGCGTTGCAGCCCGGCTGCCTCGGCTGCCTTTACGCGGTTCTTGTCGATGTACATGTTTTTGTCGGCCTGGGAAAAGAGCTCGCGCATCGTAGGCGGTTCATCAAAATCACTGGAAAGCGCGTAGCCCACCGCATAGCTGATAGGCATGTCGGGGTGAGCCTCGGAATACTCGTTCACGTTCGCACGAACCCGAGCGAGACAGGACTCCACGGCAGCTCGATCGGCATCCCGCAGCACCGCGATAAACTCATCGCCACCGTCGCGGCCCACAAAGCAGGTCTCGGACGCCACGCACCCCAGCTGCTGGGCAAAAGAACGGATGTATTCGTCGCCCTTCTCGTGGCCAAAGTTGTTATTGACCGTATGCAGATTGTTAAGGTCGAAGACGCACACCGCAACGGGCGCCTCCGCGGAGACAGGCCGCTCCTGCCCCAAGATCTCCTCGCACTTGTTCTTGTTGGGCAGTCCCGTGGCTTCGTCGAGATAGACTTTGCTCTGCAGCTCGCGGTTGAGCGCGGCAGTGCGCACCGCGCGAACAAGTTCGACCGCAAAGGTCGCCACCAAGCCCACGATGTCGATGATCACCAAGCCCTCGAGATAGTTGAGCGCCGACGCCTTCTCCTGAGAGTAGTCCTCTGCGAGTCGTGTGGCATCGTCACAAATACCAAAGAACTCCTCGCTCATCGCGATGATATCGGTGTTCTCGTAGCCGACTTCGCGCACACGGGCAATCTCGGCGCAAAGCTCATCAAAATAATTTGCAAGCTCGGTCATCTTTGCCTGATACTCGTCGTCGTCGAGACGGACGAGGTTGAGGTCGTCACTTCCGTAACGCAAACCGTTGATGTATGAATCCACGGCCTTGAGCAGGTCGTCTTGAGGCTGGCCCGCGTCCTCGAGCTTAACGATTCGCTGCGTGGTGCCGCGCACCAGACCGGCGTAGTTGACCACGCGCGCCGTGCCCTGGATATCGGAGACGAGCAGCATAACATTAATGAAGAAGAAGATGAGAACTGCCGTGAGCACCATCATGAGCAGGCGCACCGCCTGGCTGGCTTTCTTGGCGACAGAAGTATTCACAAGTTCACTCCCAAAATGACAAAAGCACAGGTAGTACGCAGTGTACTGAAATTCACGTGAGGTCAACTCTACCAGATGATTTTTCTAGGACGGGGATTAAAGAATCATCGACACGATAGCTATTTGAGAAGTTGTGCCATGGCGTTGACGAATTTTTGGACTTGGAGGGTGGGCTCGAGCGGATAGTGCAAAAAGACCGGCACCTCACGGCCGCACAGGAACGGCACGCCCACAAAGGCCGGGTGCACCCCCGACCACGCCCCGCAGGTGAGCACCGCGTCGCCCTTTTCCTCCGCCTCGTTAAAGAGCGCAAAGTCAAAGCTGTCCACGTCGATCACGTCAACGCCGCCGTCGGCCAGAAGGTCGATGCGCAGGCTGTCCATTGCGTCGTTGCCGTGACGGAGCACGCGCAGGCGCATGCCCTCTAAGTCGGCGACCGTGATGCGCGTCTTGCGCGCCAGCGGGCTCGTACGCGGCAGGTCGATATAAAACGGCACGTTAACGATGCGGAGCTTTTGGCAGGCATCACCCCAGCGTGGGGTCGAAAAACTCGACTGCACTACATCCACCTCGCGACCAAGGCTGCGCATGACGGATTCGCGCTCGTCATAGAGGTCGCTTACCGGCACGATCTCAAATCGCAGCGACGGCTCCAGATTGTGGATGCCCGTCCACATCGACAGTGTTTGGCGCCCCGGACACATCATCGACACGCCCAGGCGCACGGCACCGCCATCGCCCGCCGCACGTCGGGCACGGCGCAGCGCGTCCTCGGACTGCCGCATGATCGAGCGCGCGTCGTCCACCAGCAGTGCGCCGGCCGGCGTCACCTTGACGCCCGAGTGCGAGCGTTCGAACAGCGTGATGCCGAACTCGGCCTCGAAGCCCGACACCTGCTTGACGAGCGCCGGGGTCGACACGCGCAATTTTGCCGCCGCACGCGAGAAGCTTCCCAGCTCCGTGGCGGCCGATATGGCCTCAAGTCGTCGATCGTACACGTCAATCTCCCGTTTTCGCGCCCGTGACCGCATGGTGCCACAGGGGGTTGTTTTCGCAGGTCACGAGCTCAATTGAGAATAAACTGCATCGCATAGTATAAACCTACGGTTAACGCTATTCTAACAAATATGCAATTCACCTGCGCAAATGCAAAGCATACGATAACCAGCGAAAACCACGTGGGTCGGTTAATGGGAGCGACCCACCGGGAGGCACAAGAAGGGAAGTTCCTATGAGCAATTGGCTTAAGCTCGAGGGCGATGTCTGCGCCGTGACTGGCGCGCTCGGCGGTATGGGCGCCGAGATCTGCCGCGAGTTCGCCCGCAATGGCGCCAACGTCGTCATGCTCGACCTGGACGAGGAGAAGGTCAAGGCCGCTGCCGCCGACCTAGCTGCCGAGTTTGGCATCCACGCCGAGGGTTTCAAGATGAACGCCACCGACGAGGCCGAGGTTCAGGCTGCTGTCGACGCCACCATCGCCGACTTCGGTCGCGTCGACGTCCTCGTCAACACCGCCGGCATCCTGCGCTTCGCCGCCATGGAGGACCTGCCGCTAAGCGACTGGGAGCAGGTGCTCAACGTCAATCTCACCGGCTACTTCATCACCTCGCAGCGCTTTGGTCGCGAGATGATCAAGGCCGGCCAGGGCCGCCTGGTGCACATCTCGACCGTCGCCAGCCACTCCCCCGAGACGTTCTCGGGCGTGTACAGCTCCACCAAGGCCGGCGTCAACATGATGTCCAAGATGCTCGCCGCCGAGTGGGGCCCCTACGGCGTCCGCTCCAACTGCGTCGAGCCCTGCTTCGTTAAGACCCCGATGTCGGCCAACTTCTACGCCGACCCCGAGGTCGAAAAGAGCCGCAGCCGTCTGATCGCCACGCGCCGCATCGGCGAGGTCAGCGATATTGCCAACGCCGTCATGTTCCTGGCGTCCAAGCGCTCGGACTTTACCACCGGCGATGCCATCAAGGTCGACGGCGGCTTCTCCAACATGATGGGCGACCTCACCGCCAAGCCCGGCGGCCGTCGCGCCTATGCCGACAACTACCTTAAGAACAAGGGTGTCGAGCTTTGGTCCGATGAGTCCGGTGTCGCCAAGCCGACCGACCAGTAAACCAACCTGGCAGGGAGGTCCCGCGGACACGCCCGCTCCTCCCCCGTATCGATTAGAAAGAGTCCAATGGCTTCCACCAACTCCAACAAGGGTCGCGCCGTCGTGCTTTCCGCCGCGTGCGTCACCATGTTCTTCATCAGCTCCATCGCGCTGTATTCCGTCGTGAGCAAGAACCTGCTCGCCGTCTACCCCGAGTGGTCGAGCGCCCTTACCTGGGCTTTCCCGGTCTTTCAGACCATCATGGCCGTGACGGGCATCTTCGCCGGCCGCATCTCCGACAAGATCGGTCCGCGCAACGTCGTGATCGCTGCCGCCGTGTGCTACGGCCTGGGCTGGTTCATGTCCGGCACCGTCACCGAGCCGTGGCAGTTCTACCTGTGGTTCTCGCTCGTCGCCGCCATCGGCAACGGCCTGGGCTACAACCCGGCGCTCACCACCGGTCAAAAGTGGTTCATCGACAAGAAGGGTCTCGCCTCCGGCATCACCCTGGCCGCTTCGACCGCCGGTCCCGCCGTGCTGTCCCCGGTGCTCGCCTCGCTGCTCATCCCGAGCCTGGGCATCTTTGGCGCCCTTAAGGCGCTCGGCGTCATCTTCTTTGTGACGATTGCCGCCTCCGCCCTGTTCCTGAAGGCCCCCGAGGCCGGTTGGCTGCCCGAGGGCTTCGAGGCCCCAAAGGGCGGCGCGCACGCCGGCACCTTCGGTGACCTCACCCCAGGCGAGATGGTCAAGACCCCGCGCTTCTGGGTCCTCATCATCACCTTCGCCTTTGCCGCCACCGCGGGCACCCTGCTCGTGGGCAAGGTTGCCTCCATCGCCGCCGTCCAGCTCTTCGCCGACCCCACGAGCGCCGCGGCCGTCGCCCTCGGCGGCGTGGTCGTCTCCGTCAACACCTGCGCCAACCTGGTTGGCCGTCTGTCCTTTGGCCAGATCATCGACAAGCTCGGCGCCTATAAGTCGCTGCTCATCAGCCTTGTCGTCACCATCGTCGCACTCGTCATCATGTCGATGAGCTTTACGCAGAGCATGTTCTTTGTGGCGCTCGCCCTGCTCGGCTTTAGCTTTGGCGCCCTGCTCGTCATCTACCCGCCGCTCACCGGTGGCGCCTTTGGTACCAGCAACATCGGTGTCAACTACGGCATCATGTTTTTGGGCTATGCCGCTTCCACCTGGATCAGCCAGCCCATCACCGCCGTGCTGTATCACGCCGAGGCCGGCAGCGCCGCCTATCAGCAGTCCTTCTACGGCGCCATTGTGATCGCCGCCATCGCCGTCGTACTCACCGTCTACATGATGGTCTCCGACAGCAAGAAGAAGTCCGCCTAGTTTTACCGATGCGGCAAAGGGACAGCCCCTTTGTCGCATTCCACCGGTCACCAGTATTAAGGAGTCGAAATGTCTGAGCTCAACCCCGTCCGCATTGCCGTTATCGGCGCCGGCGCCATGGGCCGCAACCACATCCGCTTTGTCACCGAGGAGCCCGAGGCCGAGCTCGTCGCCATCGCCGACGCCTTTGAGGGCGCCCGTGCCACGGCCGAGGCCGCCGGCGTGCCGTTTTACACCGATCCCGCCCAGATGATGGACGAGGTCAAGCCCGAGGCCGTCATCATCGCCACCCCCAACGACCTGCACCTGGGCGTTGCCCGCGAGGCTGTGAAGCGCAACATCGTGCCGCTGGTCGAAAAGCCGATCTCCAACGATCTTGAGGATGCCCAGGCCTTCGCCGCCGAGGCCGAGACCGCCGGCGTGCCCGTGCTCGTGGGTCAGCACCGTCGCCACAACCCCTTCGTCAACAAGGCCAAGGAGATCATCGAGTCTGGCGAGCTGGGCAAGCTCACCGTGTCGAGCTTCCACTACATGATCTATAAGAATGACGAGTATTTCGATGTCGAGTGGCGCCGCAAGAAGGGTGCCGGCCCGATCCTGGTCAACCTGGTGCACGACGTCGACCTGCTCCGCTATCTGCTGGGCGAGCCCGTCGCCGTCCAGGGCATGCAGTCCAGCGCCGCCCGCGGTTTTGAGACCGAGGACTCCGCCGTGGTCAACGTCCGTTTTGCCGATGGCGCGCTCGCAAGCATGACCATCTCCGACGCCACCGCCAGCCCCTGGAACTGGGAGGCAACCGCTCGCGAGGATCCGCAGTACCGCCCCTTCGACGCCGACGCCTACTTTATCGGCGGCACTAAAGGCGCCCTGTCGCTGCCCCGCCTGCACCAGTTCTCCTACGACGGCGCCTCTAACTGGCACAAGCCGCTGCAGATGGAGATTCCGGCCGTCGACCCGGCACTGCCGCACAAGATGCAGCTCAAGCACTTTGTGAAGGTTGTCCGCCGCGAGGTCGAGCCCGTCGTGACCCCCGCCGATAACGTCAAGACGCTCACGCTTCTCAACGCCATCAAGGAGGCCGCCGAGACCGGCCAGCTCGTCGAGCTGTAATGCCTTAAGAGCGGGCCGCGGCAAACTCCCCGCCGAGCGCCTCGGCCCGCCACCAACAAGCCCCTCTTCTTTGCCCCGCGAGCAGCCTCCTGCCCGCGGGGCATTTTGCTACCTTGCCGATGATTTTTCTGGGGCGGGGGCTATTTTGCACCTCGGCTTGATTCGTTCGCCACGAAATGGGCCTATCTACTACGTTTAACCGACCACCCTTAACCATACAGAATTTCGCGAAATAAAAACCGCAGGTAGACGGCTTGCGTATTTTCGGAAAACCGGGGGATGGTCGACCCATACGGTTCAAACGTAGTAGATAGACCGTTTTCGTGGCGTGGCCCCAAAAACAGTCTTTTGGGACGGGTGGTATCCTTGGTAGCCCTGTGCTGCAAACGCACCTTAAACGCAAGGAGTCCCATGGATCTTATCGCCCAGCTCACCCGCGAGCTCAACCTTAAGGCCGCCAACATCGAGGCAGCCGTCAAGCTCATCGACGAGGGCAACACCATCCCCTTTATCTCGCGCTACCGCAAAGAAGCCACGGGCGGCATGGACGACGTCGCCCTGCGCGCACTCGACGAGCGTCTGTCTTACCTGCGCAATCTTGAGCAGCGCAAAGAGGACGTCATTCTGCTCATCGACGCCCAGGGCAAACTCACGCCAGAGCTTGAGCAGCAAATTCGCGAGGCCACGCAGCTCCAGCGTGTCGAGGACCTCTACAAGCCCTACCGCAAAAAGCGCATGACTCGCGCGCAGAAGGCCCGCGAGGCAGGCCTGGAGCCGCTTGCCAACATGATCATCATGCAGGCCTCGGCCAAGGGCAGCGCGCTCGATGCCGCCGCGGCCTACGTCAACGAGGACGCCGGCTTCGACACGCCCGAAAAGGCGCTCGCCGGGGCGGCGGACATCGTGGCCGAGACGGTGGCCGAGGACCCCGAGAACGTCGCCGACCTGCGCGCCTTTACGCAGAACACCGCCGATATCGTCGTCGAAGCCACAGACCCCGCCGAGAAGACCCCCTACGAGCCCTACTACAACTTTGACGAGCCGCTGCGCCGTATACCCAACCACCGCGTGCTGGCTATCGACCGCGGCGAGCGCGAGGGCAAGCTCCGCGTGCGCGTGAACGTCGACGGCGCCGCCGCCACGGCACGCCTCGGCAGCCGTTGGCCCCGACGCCAGGGCGTATTCGCGCCCGTCTTCGATGCCGCCATCGCCGACGGCTACAAGCGCCTCATGGCCCCCTCGCTGGAGCGCGAGGCCCGCGCCAAACTCACCGTTCGCGCCCAGACCGAGGCTATCAACGTCTTTGCCAAGAATCTCGAGGGCCTGCTCTCGGCACGCCCCGTCCGTGGCGCCCGCGTGCTCGCGCTCGATCCGGGCTACCGCACCGGCTGCAAGGTCGCCGTCATGGACGAGACCGGCAAGCTGCTCGACCACGGCGTGGTCTACCCCACCAAGCCGCGCCACGACGTCGCCGGCACCAAGCGCGAGCTCGCCCGCCTCGTCAAGAAGGACAGCGTCAACACCATCGTCATCGGCAACGGCACCGCCAGCCGCGAGACCGAGGAAGTCGTTTCGGAGTTCATCGCCGAGCAGGCGCCCAGCCTTCGCTACACCATCGTTAACGAAGCCGGCGCGTCGGTGTACTCCGCCTCCGAGCTCGCCAGCCAGGAATATCCCGACCTGGACGTCACCGTGCGTGGCGCCATGAGCCTGGGCCGTCGCCTGCAAGACCCGCTGGCAGAGCTCGTCAAGATTCCGCCCCAGTCCATCGGCGTTGGCCAGTACCAACACGACCTTGACCAGGCCGAGCTCTCGCGCACTCTGGGCCACGTGGTGGAGGACGTCGTCAACCGCGTAGGCGTCGACGTCAACACCGCAAGCGCGAGCCTGCTGGGATACGTATCGGGCATCACGCCGAGCGTGGCCAAGAATATCGTGGCCTACCGCGAGGAAAACGGTGCCTTTACCGATCGCCGCCAGCTTAAGAAGGTCCCCAAACTGGGACCCAAGGCATATCTCAACGCCGCGGGCTTCCTGCGCATCAGCGGTGGCAAGAACCCACTCGACGCGACAAGCGTCCACCCCGAGAGCTACGAGGTAGCCACGGCCGTCCTGGAGCGCGCAGGCGTTAAAGCCAGTGAGCTCAGCCGCGGCGGCGTACCCGACATCGAGCGCCGCCTGGGCAGCATCTCGGCGCTGGCAAGCGACCTGGACTGCGGCACCCTCACGCTCATCGACATTGTCAACGAGCTCAAGAAGCCCGGTCGCGACCCGCGCGACGACGCGCCCGAGGTGGTCTTTAGCCGCTCAGCACTTTCCATCGACGACCTGGAGTCCGGCATGGAGCTCAAGGGCACAGTGCGCAACGTCGTCGACTTTGGCGCCTTCGTCGACGTGGGCGTGCACCAGGACGGCCTCGTGCACATCTCCAAACTGGCCAACCGCTTCGTCAAGCACCCCAGCGACGTGGTGCGCGTCGGTGACACGGTCAAGGTGTGGGTCGAGAAGGTCGATCGCGACCGCAAAAAGATCTCGCTCACCATGGTGCAAGGCAAGTAAACCGCCAAAGCAAAGGTACCCCCTGTAGCGATGTGCAAAATCGCGAGTATTCTGCAAATTCCGCTGTTCCGGATGCCTCCCAGAGGCGAAAAAGCAAAAAAACAGCCCCCGTTTGGGGGTGCGGACAGAAAGTTGGACCGCGGGGCGGTCCGGACTGGAGGTCCGCA
>UQOJ01000054.1 GCA_900542635.1 uncultured Collinsella sp. | reverse complement strand
TACACCTATTAAGTCGTCGGCAGCGTCAGATGTGTATAAGAGACAGCTTCGGCGGCGCGGTCGCGGGCGTCGGCGGCGGTTTGGCGCTGGCGGCGGTAGTCGATCATGCCTTGGATGATGGGCTTGCCAAAGCTCACGACATCATCGTTGTAGATGGCGGTTCGGGCTGCGAGGAGGCAGTCGGTAAAGTCCATATGGGTCTTGCCAAAGAGTTTGACGGCAAGGGCGACAACGGTGGGCTCGTCGACCATGACGTCATCGAGCAGCCTTTTCATGGCCGCGGCAATCTCAACGCGGGGGACCTTATAGACGTCGCGCAGCGTGACCACGACGCGCGTGATGATTTCGGGGTAGACACGAGCGGTGCGCGTGGCGATGACCTTGGCGGCGCGCGGTGACAGAACTTCGTCGTCGTCCAGCAGGTAACGTAGTATGACGGTCTCGTCGATGATGGTGCTACTCATGGATATCTACTTCCTCGGGACCCAAAATCGAATCGTCGCTTTCTGTGGCAAGGTACTCAATCCAGGCATTGCGCTCCTCGGAGCGGCGATTGGGGTCACCATATGCTTTGAGCGATCCATAGGCGGCGGTGCCGTCCTTTGAGCGCACGGCGACCGGCTGAAAGGGAAGCTTGCGCATCAAAATGCTCTGCGCGACAAAAAGGCGCACGGCCTCGGCGAGCGATGTGCCCATGGCGTCGTAGAGACGCTCGGCATGCTGCTTGTCTTCCTCGCGAATGCGCACCTGCAGGATGGCTCGTTTTTGAGTCGATGACATCACTGGCCTCCCTTAATGAGCGTGCAATATAGTCGGTCAAATGCGGCATGTGCCGATACTTGAGCATCTTATAACGATTACTTTATTTCACTCAAGTTGATAACCATGAACATGAATACAAGCGTATTACATCCATAATGAGAGTGTGTAAAAATCTCTGAAGCGTACGCATGTAATACACTCACCTTTATAGCTTTTAGAGAATAATTCCAACCTGCCAAAACCCCTGCAATACACCCGTATTGCAGGGCCTATGCTCAAGTTTGCCCCCTGCAACTGCGTATATTTAACCTGTATATCGTTGGAGGAATTCTATCGAAGTGCCTGTTTCGCCGCATGCACTCGATACGTCGATGCCGGACCACGGGCGGTCCGGGGCAACGTCGACAGGGTCTCTCCGGCATGGGATTCAGGAGGGAGTGAACAACATGGGCAATAAACGAGTCGTGGCTGATTCTTCACGCTGCATTGGGTGCCAAACCTGTATGGCGGCGTGCATCGAGGCACACGATATTCCCGGCAACATCGCCGCACCTCGCTTGCGCGTAACGCGCACCTACGAGATCTCCGCGCCGGTGGCATGTCACCACTGCGAGGACGCTCCGTGCGCGAAGGCCTGCCCCACGGGCGCCTTGTTCTTTGATCCAAAGAACCATCGTATCGGCGTCAACGAGGACAACTGCATCGGCTGCAAGAGCTGCGTCATGGCATGCCCCTTTGGCGCCGTGAGCGTGGCGACCACGCAGGTCCCCGTCTTGATGGGCGACGTTCGCGTGGGTTCGCAGACCAAGAGCTTCGTGCTCAAGTGCGACCTGTGCGTGGACCGTCCCGGCGGTCCGGCGTGTGCCGAGGCGTGCCCGACCAAGGGCCTCACCCTGGTAGACGAGGAACGTTTGGCAGAACTGACTGCCGAGCGTGCCCGCGCCACCATCGAAAACGAGGCGTAGGCGGGCGGCCATACAGGCCCAATGATTGTCAAATAAGTACCGAGCATTCGGTAGCAGAGAAAGGAAGGAGGGTGTCATGGAGAAGCATAAAGTGATCTGCCCGTACTGCGGCGCCGGTTGCCAGTTTAACCTCCTGGTCCAAAACGGCCAGGTCGTGGGTACCGAACCGCTCAACGGCATCACCAACCAGAGCGAGCTGTGCCTTAAGGGCATGAGCGGCTACGACTTCATCAACGACACCAAGATCTTGACTCCTCGCGTACTGCACCCGATGATCCGCCGCACCAAGGGCGCGGATCTTGAGCGCGTAAGCTGGGACGAGGCACTGGATTTCACCGCATCTAAGATGCAGGCCATAATTGACGAATATGGTCCTAACGCTGTCATGACCACCGGCTCTTCGCGAGGCGGCGGCAATGAGGCGAACTACGTCATGCAGAAGTTTACGCGTGCGTGCATCGGCACCCACAGCGTGGACAACTGCGCCCGTACTTGACACGGCCCTACTGTCCTCGGTCTGATGGACACGGTTGGTTCAGGTTGCATGTCATGCTCCATCCCCGGTATGGAGGATGCGGGCTGCATTTTCCTCTTCGGCTATAACCCTGCCGATTCGCACCCCATCGTCGCAAGGCGTATCGTGCGAGCCAAAGAAAAGGGTTGCAAGATCATCGTCGCCGATCCGCGCCATATCGAAACCGCGCGTATCGCCGATCTCTACCTTCCGATCAAGAACGGTTGCAACGTTGCGTTCCTCAACGCCTTTGCCAACTGCTTGGTCAACGATGGCCTCTACGACAAGGAATTCGTCGCCGAGCACACGAACGGCTTTGACGAGTGGTGGGAGACCATCAAGAACTACACTCCCGAATCCGTACAGGACATCACGGGTGTCGAGCCCGCGTTGATCCACCAAGCTGCCGAGATGTACGCCACGGCGAAGCCCTCCGCCATCATTGGCTGGGGCATGGGCGTATGCCAGCAGAAGCAGAACCTGAAGACGGTGCACACCATCGCCTCCATCGCCTGCGTTGCCGGCCAGATCGGCAAACCCAATTCCGGCCTCGCGCCCGTGCGTGGTCAGAACAACGTCCAGGGCTCCTGCGATATGGGCATGCTGCCTAACCTGTACCCTGGCTACCAGAAAGTCACCGACCCCGCCGTGCGCGCCAAGTTTGCAAAGGCTTGGGGCGTGCCCGAGGAAAAGCTCCCGCTCGAGGAGGGCTACAAGCTCACCGACCTGGGCCACCTGGTCGACGAGGGCAAGGTGCACTGCTTCTACAACTACGGCGAGGACCCGGTGCAGACCGAGCCCGATTCGGCCGGTATGCGCAAGACGCTCTCCGAGCTGGATCTGTTCATTTGCCAGGACATCTTTATGACGCAGACGACCATGCTCGCCGACGTCATCCTGCCCGCTACCTCTTGGGGCGAGCACGAGGGTGTCTTTACCGCATCCGACCGTAGCTTCCAGCACTTTGACGCGGCTGTTCCGCCCAAGGGCGAGTGCCGCCACGACTGGGAGATCTTCGCGGACCTGTCCACGCGTATGGGCTATCCCATGCACTACGACAACACCGAGCAGATCTGGAACGAGTGCATTAGCCTGTGCCCCAACTTTGTGGGCGCGACCTACGAGAAGATGGCTCCCGAGGGCGGTTACGCCCAGTGGCCGGTCAAGAGCACCGATGTGAACGACCACGGTACGCCCGACATGTTCGCTGGTGGCAAGTTCACCACCAAGGACGGCCGCGCCAACCTGATGGCGCACGACTGGGAGGCGCCCTCCGAGCTTCCCGACGATGAGTACCCGCTCATTCTGTGCACCGTCCGCGAGGTCGGTCACTACAGCTGCCGCTCGATGACCGGCAACTGCAAGACGCTGGCGCTGCTCGCCGACGAGCCCGGCTTTGTCCGCATGAATCCCGCGGACGCCCAGGTGCGCGGCATCAAGAACGGCGACATCGTCTCGATTCATAGCCGCCGCGGCCAGGTATACAGCCGCGCCGACGTGAGCGATCGCATCAATAAGGGCACGGTCTACATGACCTACCAGTGGTGGATCGGCAAGTGCAACGAGCTGACCATTCACAAGGTCGACCCGGTCTCGCATACGCCCGAGGACAAGTTCTCCGCCTGCCAGGTCGACGCCATCGCCGACCAGGTTTGGGCCGAGGGCGAGGTGGAGCGTCAGTACACCGAGCTCAAGCAGGCTCTGGTGGACGCCGCTGCTCCCCAGGACGTTGAGCCTGGCGCCGCCAAGTTCGACGACGAGACGCACGTGAACCAAATCGTGTAGTCCCGTTCTCGTTGGCTTTTTGGGCCGGGCGTCCCGTACGTTCGGGAGCCCGGCCCGTTATTTTGAAAGGAAGTGGGGATGAACCGCTTCATCGACATCAACCCGGAGAGGTGCATCGGCTGCGGAACATGCCAGTCCGCCTGTGCCGACGCCCACCGGATGCAGGGTCTTCAGGATACGCCGCGCCTGGCGCTCGTGAAGACCGGCGGTATTTCGGCCGCCCTTGCCTGCCACCATTGCGAGGGTGCTCCCTGCGCCGAGGTTTGCCCGGTGAATGCCATCGAGCACGATGGCGATCGCATCCACGTCAAGGAGCAGGAGTGCATCGGGTGCAGGCTGTGCGCCATCGCGTGCCCCTTCGGAGCCATCCATCCCGATGGCACGTCTATCGCCGGTGTCGCAGGCATGTGCGACCCGACGCCTTCGTATCCTAAGTCCCTGAGCAGCCTGCTTACGTGGGCGCCCGGTCAGTACACCTGCGCCGTCAAGTGCGACCTGTGTGCCTTCGATCCGGACGGCCCGCATTGTGTGGCGGCGTGCCCCACCAAGGCGCTGACCGTCATGGGCGGCGCGGCCGATCGCGAGCTCGACGAGGCCAAGCGCCTGCGCTCGATCGAAAACGGTCCGGTCGTCGACGTTACCGCTGTGGCCCAGGGCTTGTCCGAGAAAGCAGAAGGGAGCGTAAAGAATGGATAGCATGACGCTGTTTATCGCATCGCTTGCCGTCTCGTGCATCGGTGCGCTCGCCTCGGTTCTGCTGATCAAGGCCGATAACGCCGCCAAGACCGCCGGCTGCCTGATCGGCGCCGTCGCGGCCGTGCTGTCGTTCATCGCGGGCCTCGAGGCCGTGCTTGGCGACGTTTCGTCCCTCAACACGGTCTTCTTTTTCCCGTTCGCCCGTCTCGAGCTCTTGCTCAACGGCCTTGCGGGCCTGATCGTGGTCCTCATCTCAATCCTCGCCTTTGCGGGCTTCATCTACGGTCTGTCCTACTTCGATGAGTACCCGGGCAAGGTCGGGCGCGCCGGTTTCTTCATGAACACCTTCGTCGCCTCGATGATGCTCGTCATCACCGCCGACAACGTGTTCTGGTTCCTGGTCGCCTTTGAGCTCATGTCCCTTACGAGCTACTTCCTTGTCGTTATCGAGGAGAACAAGAACTCCATTAGGGGCGGTTGGCTCTACTTCGTCATCGCGCACGTGGGCTTTGTCCTTATCATGGCGAGCTTCCTGCTCATGACCAACGGCGTGGGCGGTTCCTTCAGCTTCAGTGATTTCCGTACGCATGACTTTGGACCCGCCGTCTCCTCCGCGTGCTTCGTCCTCGCGTTCTTCGGATTCGGCGCAAAGGCCGGTATCATCCCGCTGCACTCCTGGCTGCCCCAGGCGCACCCCGAGGCGCCGTCCAACGTGTCCGCCCTCATGTCCGGCGGCATGATCAAGATCGGCATCCTGGGAATCCTCAAGGTCGGTCTCGACCTGCTCGCGGGTTCGGGCGTCCAGCTCTGGTGGGGCCTCATGGTCCTGGTCTTTGGATCCATCTCGTCGGTCCTGGGCGTCGTCTACGCCCTCCACGAGCACGACATTAAGCGCCTGCTGGCCTACCACTCCGTCGAGAACATCGGCATCATCTTGCTCGGTGTCGGCGCGTCCATGACGGCGCACGCCCTGGGCAACGACGTCATCGCGACGATCGCGCTCATGGCCGCCCTCTACCACACGCTCAACCACGCCATGTTCAAGGGCGAGCTGTTCCTCGGCGCGGGCTCCCTGCTCTATGCCACGGGTACGCGCAACATGGAGAAGATGGGCGGCCTGTTCCGCCGTATGCCGGTCACGGCCGTCTGCTTCCTCATCGGTGCCCTTGCCATCTCGGCTATCCCGCCGCTCAACGGCTTCGTTTCCGAGTGGTTCACCTACCAGTCCCTGTTCAACATCTCGACGCTCTCCGACCCGGTCGTCATGGTGTTCGCCGTCGCCTCCGCGGCCGCCCTCGCCATCACCGGTGCCCTGGCCGTCACGTGCTTCGTGAAGGCCTACGGCGTCTCGTTCGCGAGCAGCCCTCGTTCCCAGGAGGCCGCGAACGCCAAGGAGTCCCCGGCTCCGATGTTGTTCTCGCAGATGCTCCTCGCGGCCATCTGCGTGGTGCTGGGAATCGGCTCTCCCGTCATCGCCCCGGTTCTGGGCGACGTCGCCCAGAGCGTGCTTGCCGGCTCCGCCGTCACGGCCACCTCGGGCGTGTCTCTGGTGAACGAGATTTCCGGTGCCGCCACCTCCACCCCCGCGATCGCCATCGCGCTCGTGGTCCTCACCGGCCTCGCGTTCGTGTTGAGGTTCTGCCTCGGCACCAAGGCCCCCGCTAAGAAGACCGACCCTTGGGCGTGCGGCTACGAGCCCAACGAGCACATGCCCGTCGTCGCCACGAGCTTCGCGTCCGACGTCGAGCTCTTCATGGGCCCGCTCTACACCCTGCGCGAGGTATGCACCAAGATCTGCTGGTCCATCGCGCACGTGTTCCAGAAGCTCACCGGTGTCGCCCAGGGCGTCGAGCCCCTGCCCGACCGTTTCCTGGTCGATGCACCGAGCGAGGGTGCCGACAAGCTGGCCGGCCTTGCCTCCAAGATCGAGGGCGGCAACTACTCCGTATACATCTGCTACATCGTCGCGGCGCTCGTGGTTTTCCTCGTGCTCGCCGTGGTCATGGTCTAGAGAGGGGAGAGGATATTATGAACATCGTTCTTGCGATAGCGCAGGGCCTCGTGGTCATGCTGGTCGCGCCCTTCTTCTCCGGCCTCGCCCGTGTGATTCGCGCGAAGATGCACAATCGCCGCGGTCCGTCCATCCTTCAGGATTACCGGGACCTCGCGAAGCTCATGGCGCGTCCCGAGTCCGTGAGTTCCGACTCGAGCTTCGTGCTGCGCATCATGCCGCCGCTGTTCCTCGCGGTGTCGTTCATGCTCGCCATGGGTCTGCCCATGTTCACGCTCGAGAGCCCCATGCCCGTCTTTGGTGACGCCATCACCATCATGTACGCGCTCGCGCTGTCCCGCTTCTTCTTCGCACTGTCCGGCGTGGATTCCTCCAACGCCTACGCGGGCTTCGGCGGTATCCGCGAGCTGCTCATGAGCGTGCTCATCGAGCCGTCCATGCTCATCGCGCTGTTCACCGTCGCCATCGTGTGCGGCTCCACGGACATTGCGACCATGGGCCAGCACATCGTTACGGGCAACGTCTCGAGCGTCGTCGCCGTTATCCTCGCTGGCGTCGCCTTCGCGGTCGCCTGTTACATGGAGCTCGGCAAGCTTCCGTTCGATCAGGCCGAAGCCGAGCAGGAGCTCCAGGAGGGCCCGCTCGCCGAGCTCTCCGGCCCGTCCCTGGCCATGATGAAGCTCGCCATGGGCATGAAGCAGGTCGTGGTCGTCGCTTGGTTCACCTCCATCTTCATCCCCTGGGGAGAGCCCGCGACCATCGGCGTCACCGCTCTCGTGGGCGCCGTCGTCTTCCTCGTCAAGTGCCTGGTCGATTTCGTCGTCTGCGGCGTGCTCGAGAACTCCGTTTCCCGTTCGCGCTTCAAGGTGCTCGGTAACCAGACCTGGGCCGTCGTCGGCATCGCGGTCCTCGCGTTCGTCTTCGTCGTCGTAGGCGTGTAGGGAGAAGGGAGAAACTATGTCAATCGAATCGAGCTTGTCCCTCTTTGCCATGGTGGCAATCGCCGTCCCCATGCTGGGCTCCCTGCTCATCGTCATGCTGCCGCGTCCCTACGCTAAATGGATCTGCGCCTTTGCCGGCGGCATCGCCACGGTCGCTTCCGTTGGCTTGGCCGCGACGTTTGCCGGAAACGGCATGAACGCGGTCGATGTAACCTGGGCGAGT
The DNA here is from genome assembly GCA_900542635.1 of uncultured Collinsella sp. Lineage (GTDB taxonomy): Bacteria > Actinomycetota > Coriobacteriia > Coriobacteriales > Coriobacteriaceae > Collinsella. The sequence goes on along the minus strand of UQOJ01000054.1, from coordinate 6,353 downwards.
ATGGGTCAGACCTTGGTCATGGGCTTCATATTCGACCGGATGAGCACGCTGCTCGCACCCGCGTTCGTCGCTATCGGTCTGCTCGTCGTCATCTATTCGTTCCCGTATATGAGCGATAAGAACAAGGAGCATCCCGACGCGCCCCGTCGTCGCTTCTACGTGTACTTCTCCACGTTCATCGGCGCCATGGCCGGTCTCGCCTACAGCTCCACCATCGTCGGCCAGCTCGTTTTCTTCGAGATCACCGGCGTGTGCTCCTGGGGCCTCATCAGCTACTACATGACGCCCACGGCCAAGAAGGCCGGTATGAAGGCACTCATCATCACCCACATCGGCGCTCTGGGACTCTACATCGGCGCGGCCTTCCTGTTCGCCGGAACCGGCACGTTCGCGCTGAGCGCGATCTCCCAGCTCGATTCCGGTATGAAGACCGTCGTGCTGCTGCTCATCCTGTTCGCCGCTTGGGCCAAGTCCGCCCAGTTCCCGCTCTACATGTGGCTGCCCTCCGCAATGGAGGCCCCCACGCCCGTTTCCGCCTACCTCCATGGCGCGTCTATGGTTAAGGTCGGCGTGTGCGTGTTCGCCCGCGCTCTTGCGAGCGCCGGCGATATCCCCGAGATCGTCGGTTGGGTCGCCATCATCGACGCCGTCGTGACCATGCTCTTCGGCTTCCTCATGTATCTGCCCCAGAAGGATATGAAGCGCCTGCTCGCCTTCTCGACGATCGCGCAGCTCGCCTACGTGTTCTTCGGCCTGGGCCTCTCCGTGTTCGGAAGCCAAATGGCGTTCAACGGCGCCGTCGAGCACATCTTCAACCACGCGTTCACCAAGACCCTGTTCTTCCTCATCGCCGGCTCCCTCAGCTTCACGCTGGGAACCCGTATGTTGCCCAAGATCCAGGGCCTCATGAAGAAGTACCCGGTCACGGGCGTGGGTTTCGCGGTCGCCGCGACCGCAATCGCCGGCGTGCCCCCCATGAGCACGTTCTTCTCCAAGTTCCAGATTATTTCCGGTGGCTTCGCGGTTGGTGCTTCCAACACGGTCATCTTCGTCCTCGTGTGCGTCATGGTCGTCGAGACCGTCGCCACCTTCGCATGGTTCCTGCGTTGGATGGGTAAGGTCCTGCCCGGTGAGCCGAGCGAGACCGTGGCCGCCGGCCAGCCCCTTCCGCGCGCCATGGCGTTCGTGTTCGTCGTCCTCATGATCATGGTCGTCGTCGCCGGTCCTCTGTCCTCTAGTTGGATGGGTTAGGAGGTAGGACATGGGTTATTCGTTAGTCAATATCCTGGGCGGTCTTCTGATCGTGACCTCCACCATGGTGGTCGTCTCGAAGACCATCCCGTCCGCCATCAAGTGGTACGCGATCCAGTCGGTTGTCCTGGTGGGCGTGCTGCTCACCCTGGGCCTCACCACCGGTGCCACCGAGCTTCTCATGTGGGCCGCGTCGGCCTTCGTCACCAAGGTGATCCTCGTTCCGTTCATTCTCAACCGTGCCTACAAAAAGATGGGTTCGCCTGCCGATAGCACGCTGACCTCCTCCGTCAAGCCGGCCTGGACCATCATCCTCACCGGTCTGGAGGTGGCCATCTGCTTCGCGGTGGTCACGCGCCTGAGCCTGCCCACCGCTGAGGTGGCTACTCCGGCCCTCGCCATCAGCTTCGCGCACTTCTTCGTCGGCCTCACGTGCATCATCTCCCAGCGCAACATCCTCAAGCAAATCTTCGGGTACTGCCTTATGGAGAACGGTAGCCACGTGACGCTCGCCCTGCTCGCGCCCACGGCCCCCGAGATCATCGAGATCGGCATCGCCACCGACGCCATTTTCGCCGTCATCATCATGTCCGCCGTCGTCGTGAGGATCTGGAACGACACCAAGTCGCTCGACTCCCACGACCTGACCGAATTGAAGGGGTAGGCCATGGATGTTTCAATGCTGACGGTCGCCCTGCTCGCTTGTCCCCTCGTGTTCTCCCTGATTATGGCTGCGCTCCCCAAGACGACGTCCTACAGCGTCTTTGCGGGGCTCAACACCATCTCCGTCGCGGCGACCCTCGTCCTTTCGGTCGTCACCGCGGGAACCATGCTCTCGAGCGGGCAGAATATCGACGCTTTGGGCCTGTGGCTCCATCTCGATTCGCTCTCGTCGATCTTCGTCCTTCTGGTAGGCATCATCGGGTTCATCACCGGCGTGTACTCCATCTCCTATATCAAGATCGATATCAAGGAGAAGACCATGCCGGCCGAGCGCACCAAGCAGTACTACGCGCTGTTTAGCCTGTTCGTTTTCACGATGCTGCTCGCCTGCCTGTCCAACAACATCATCCTCACCTGGGCGGCGGTCGAGGCCACCACGCTGTCGACCGTGTTCCTCGTGGGCATCTACAAGAACAAGCAGGCGCTCGAGGCGTCTTGGAAGTACGCGATGGTCTGCACCGCCGGCGTGGCCTTCGGCCTGTTCGGCACGCTGCTCATCTACGCGAACGCCGCCGATATCATGCCCAACGCGCATGAGGCAGCCTTCCTCACCTCCATCATGCCCTACGCCGACCAGTTCGACCCGATGCTCGTGCGCCTCGCGTTCGCGTTCATCGTCATCGGCTTCGGCACCAAGGCGGGCCTGTTCCCCATGCACACTTGGCTGCCCGACGCGCACTCCCAGGCTCCGAGCCCGGTCTCCGCGCTGCTCTCGGGCGTGCTGCTCAAGTGCGCCATGCTGGTGATCATCCGCTTCTACTCCCTGTCCATCATCACGGTGGGCGACACCTATCCGCGTACGCTCCTGCTCATCCTGGGCACGCTGTCCATCCTGGTGGCCGCCCTGTGCATCTTTAAGCAGGACGATATCAAGCGCCGCTTCGCGTACTCCTCCGTCGACAACGTCGGCGTGGTCGCGCTGTGCCTGGGTATCGGTGGTCCGCTCGGTATCGCCGCCTGCCTGCTGCACTGCATCTTCCACGGTTTCACGAAGGCGCTCGCCTTCTGCATGGCCGGTAACATCCAGCACATCTACCACACCCGCGACCTGAACAAGATCAAGGGCGTCGTCGAGATCGCTCCCGTCACGGCAGCGCTCACCATCATCGCCCTGCTCGCGCTCGCCGCCTTCCCGCCGTTCGCCCTGTTCATCTCCGAGTTCCTCACCTTCGTGGCCGGCATCCAGTCCGGTCCCATCTGGGTGGTCGTGCTCGTGGCCATTGGCCTCACCGGCGTGTACTTTGCCCTTACCGGCATCGCGCTCAAGTCCATCTTCGGCAAGGCGCCCGAGGGCATGAAGCGCCACGAGGTGCCCGCCCTTATGATCATCCCCGAGATCGCCCTCGCGATCGTGGTCATGTGGTTCGGTATCGCCACCCCGGTCGCCATCACGAGCGGCGTCGAGGATGCAACGTCCGTCGTTTTGAACCAGAGCGTCGAAGAGCTCCACGAGGCTCCTCTCTACCGCATGGTGTTCAGTTCCCAGACCAAGACAAGCGAGGTGAATTAGCACCATGGCAGAACCTGAAAAGAAGGACTACGCTCGTCGTTGCGAAAGCCACGTCGAGGCCCTGCGCGCCGCAGTGCCGGGCGCTATCGAGAAGGTCGAATGGCAGTGCGAGGACCAGCTGACGATCACCGTCAAGCTGGACCGTCTGCCCGAGGCCGTCCACTACCTGTACTACGAGCGCTACGGCTGGATTCCCGTGATTGTCGGCAACGACGAGCGCAGCCTATGCGGCCGTTACGCCGTGTACTACGTCATCTCCATGGAGGGCGAGGACCCCGGCTGGGTGACCGTCCGTGCCGAGGTCGACCCCGCCAAGATGACGTTCCCGAGCGTGACCCCGTTTGTCCCCGCCTGCGTGTGGGGCGAGCGCGAGCTGCGCGATATGTTCGGCCTGATTCCCGAGGGTCTGCCCGACCGCCGTCGCCTGGTGCTTCCCGACGATTGGCCCAGCGGGCTGTACCCGTTGCGCAAGGATTCGATGGATTACCGTTTCCGCCCCGCCCCCGCGAGCGACATGGAAAACTACGAATTCCTGGCCGACACCAAGGGCAAGGAGACCACGCTCGTCCCCATGGGACCGCTGCACATCACCTCCGACGAGCCCGGCCACTTCCGCCTGTTCGTGGAGGGCGAGACGATCGTCGACGCCGACTACCGCCTGTTCTACGTGCATCGCGGTATGGAGAAGGTCGCCGAGACGCGCCTGAACTATGACGCCGTGACGTTCCTTGCCGACCGTATCTGCGGTATTTGCGGCTGCGCCCACTCGGTGGCCTACGCCGAGGCTGTCGAGCGCGCCCAGGGCATTCACGTCCCGCCGCGCGCGCAGTACATCCGCGCCATCATGCTCGAGGTCGAGCGCCTGCACTCGCACCTGCTCAACATTGGCCTCGCATCGCACTACACCGGCTTCGATTCCGGCTTCCAGCAGTTCTTCCGCGTCCGCGAGAAGTCCATGGACCTGGCCGAGAAGCTCTCCGGTCACCGCAAGACCTACGGCCTCAACGTGATCGGCGGCGTGCGTCGCGACATTTTGGCCGAGCAGAAGCTTTCCACGCTCACGACCATCCACCAGCTGCGCTCCGAGGTTCAGGAGCTCGTCGACGTTTTGCTCTCCACGCCCAACTTTATCGAGCGTACGAGCGGTATCGGCATTCTGGACCGCAAGATCGCACGCGACTTCTCGCCGGTCGGCCCGCTCATGCGTGGCTCGGGCTATGCCCGCGACGTGCGCTTTGACCATCCCTTCGACGGCTACGCCGATCCGGACGTCCAAAAGATGCACGCTGCTACGGCAGATACCTGCGATGCCTTCGGCCGTACCGCCGTTCGCATCCAGGAGGTCTACGATTCGATCGACATGATCGAGACCATGCTCGAGAACTGCCCGTCGGGCCCCATCCTCACCACGGATTGGGAGTACACCCCGCACAAGTACGCCATCGGTGCCACCGAGGCGCCGCGCGGCGAGGACGTGCACTGGGCCATGCTCGGCAACAACCAGAAGTGCTACCGCTGGCGCGCCAAGGCCGCCACGTACAGCAACTGGCCGGTCCTGCGCTACATGTTCCGCGGCAACACCGTGGGCGACGCGGCTCTGATCGTCGGCTCGCTCGACCCGTGCTACTCCTGCACCGACCGCGTGACGGTGACCGATGTCGCCGCCAAGCGCGACCACGTGCTCGACAAGGAGCAGTTCGAGAACGTCTGGCGCGACAAGTCGCCGCTCGCGGGCGAGGGCACCATGGCCGCTCCGCTCGATGAGGAGGCGCTCTAATATGCTGAAGCTTTGGAAGGTTAACGCCAAGGCCGGCGACGCGACGGTCAAGTACCCGTTTGCGCCGTTCCCCACCAACAAGGACATGCGCGGCAAGCCCGAGCACGACTCAGAGCTCTGCATTGCCTGCGGCGCCTGTGGCGTGGCGTGCCCGGCCGATGCCATTCGCATGGACACCGACCTTTCGGCCGATACCATCACCTGGTCGATCGACTACGGCCGCTGCATCTTTTGCGGCCGCTGCGAGGAAGCCTGCCCCATGGAGGCCATCAAGCTCACCGAGGAGTTTGAGCTGGCCGTCATGAGCAAGGACGACCTCACCAGCAAGAGCGTCTACACGCTCGAGCACTGCTCGCGCTGCGGCAAGCCGTTTGCCCCGCATAAGGAGATCGACTACGCCAAGCGCCTGCTGCAAAAGACCGGCGGCATGGAGGCCATCCAGGCCGCCCGTACCGTCGGTATGTGCCAGGAGTGCAAGCGCGAGCTCGACGCCCTGCGCGCCGCCTCGGCCGTAAAGACCGGCAACGCGCACGGCATGGCTGCCAACGAGACGCTTGCGTCCGGTGAGCCCCAGGGCCCCGGCATGGAGTATCTGGGCGGCCACGGCGTGAACCCGGAGTATATCGACCGCGAGCTCAACCCCGATGCGCCCGAGATTCCCGCCGGTCCGGCGCCGGTCGAGGGCATCATCATGGATTTTGAAACGAAGGAGGAGTAACCATGGCCGAACCCACGCTTTTGCCCGAGCGGCTCCAGTACCGCCCGACCAAGATCGAGCTCGACGAGAGCATCGAGAAGGCCAAGGCGACCCTTCTTAAGAAGATCAAGCGCTCGGTGTACGTCTACCGTGTTGACTGCGGTGGCTGCAACGGCTGCGAGATCGAGATCTTCGGTTCCATCACGCCCGTTTTCGACGTCGAGCGCTTTGGCATCAAGGTCGTGCCCTCGCCCCGTCACGCCGATGTGCTGCTGTACACCGGTGCTGTGACGCGTGCCATGCGCATGCCGGCCCTGCGCGCCTTTGAGGCCGCACCCGATCCCAAGACTGTCTCTTATACACATCTCCGAGCCCACGAGACTAAGGCGAATCTC
>UQOJ01000053.1 GCA_900542635.1 uncultured Collinsella sp. | reverse complement strand
ATACTCATGGAAAACCTCCCATTTCCCGATGTCCAAGAAATGGGAGGCGGTTCACTGTCCCCTTTGTGGTGGTTTTGGCGCGGTTGGGTTAGTTGAGGGCGGCTTGGGCTAGGCGGGCTTCAGCGTCCTCCTCGGTGACGCCCAAGGCCACAGCGAACTCCTCGATGGAGCGGCGCTTGGCTTCCTTGAGTACGCGCATGTAGTAGGAGCTGGGCTTTTTATCAGCTTCCTCGGCCTGGCGAATGCGGTGCATCATGGTCTTTGCCACGCGGACCGTCTCGGGCGCACCCAGCTTGAGCTGCTGCTTAAAGTGCGTCTCCTCAAGTGAGCTGTTGCGCTCGGTAAAGGTGTCGCACTCCAGCTCGTCGTAGTGGCTCAGCAGGTGCTCGGCATCTTGTTGAGAGATGGCGGCGTGCAAACGGTCGGCCTGCGCCACGGGGTACATGAGGATCGTCTGCGCATGTCCCTGCTTGGTCTCGAGCAGCAGCATGGGCTGCGGTGTGTCGTCCCTAAAACCGACGACGGTGCAGACTCCCTGACCCGGATGAATGACGTGTTGACCGATTGAGAACATGCTACCTCCAACTTATACGAATTTACGTATGTCTAGAATAACACGCTGACGTGCGCAAATCCTCACTTTATGCAGGAAAAGCACACAACTCCGATAGGTAAGAGTATTCGATAAAAGACGCAGCTCATTCACACCTATATGCATTTTCAACGCGTGCATAATTTGCAGGCAGACTGGCATCTTTGAGTGACTCCATACAAGCTGTAGTCAATTTTGTGCATATGCAATATCTATTAGCTTTACCCTGCGATAGTAGCTACCGCTTGTGATAGAGTGCTACAAACTCTGGCTTTTGCCCTACGAGTGACCAAGAGCTCGGGGGCTTTAACACAAGGAGGATCTATGCCCGAGAAGATTGAAGAGCTGGTACGCGCTGCGCTTGCTGCGGCCCAGGAGGCCGGCGACCTTTCTGCATTTGAACTTGACGATTGCGCTATCGAGCGACCGGCTGACACTTCTCATGGCGAGTGGACCTCTACCATGGCCCTGAAGTCCGCCAAGCTGGCCCACTGCGCCCCGCGCAAGATCGCCGAGGCCATCGTTGCCCATATGCCCGAGGACCCCGCGATCGAGAAGGTCGAGATCGCAGGCCCCGGCTTCATCAACTTCTACCTCTCCGTTGCCGTCAAGAATGCCATCTTTGGCGAGGCTCGCGAGAAGGGCATGGACTTCGCTAAGTCCAACATCGGTGGTGGCCTGAAGACCCAGGTTGAGTTCGTTTCCGCCAACCCCGTCGGCCCCATGCATATCGGCCACGGCCGCTGGGCCGCGCTGGGCGACTCGCTCTGCCGCGTCATGGACCACGCCGGTTACGACATCCAGCGTGAGTTCTACATCAACGACCACGGCTCTCAGATGAACACCTTCGGCAACTCCATCAGCACGCGCTATATGCAGCTTGCCGACATCATTGCCAAGCAGGGCGTGGATATCGATGAGGCTCACAAGCTGCTGATCGCCGACCGCGACGCCTTCGTTGCCGACGAGAAGGACGAGCATCCCGAGACCCATCCGTATCAGGACAACTTTGCCGAGACCCTGGGCAAGGACTCCTACGGCGGCGACTACATCATCGACGAGGCTGCCGAGTTCTGGCGCACCGACGGCGATAAGTGGGTCAACGCCGATCCGCAGGAGCGCATGGAGAGCTTCCGCGAGCGCGGCTACGTAAAGATGGTCGACAACATGCGCGACCTTTGCCACGCCGTTAACTGCGACTTCGATCGTTGGTTCTCCGAGCGCTCCCTGTACGTGAAGGACACCGAGGGCGAGACCGCCGGCACCTCCGCCGTCGACCGCGCTTTTGAGAAGCTCGACAAGATGGGCTACCTCTACACCAAGGACGGCGCCCTGTGGTTCCGCTCCACCGACCTGGGCGATGACAAGGACCGCGTCCTGATCAAGTCCGACGGCGAGTACACCTACTTCGCCTCCGACGTTGCCTATCACTGGGATAAGTTCCAGCGCGTCGACCACGTCATCGACATCTGGGGCGCCGACCACCACGGCTACATCGAGCGCGTCCGCTGCGTCTGCGACGCTCTGGGTTACCCCGGCAAGTTTGAGGTTCTGCTGGGCCAGCTCGTCAACCTGCTGCGCAACGGCAAGCCCGTCCGTATGTCCAAGCGCAAGGGCACCATGGTGACCCTGCAGGAGCTCGTCGACGAGGTCGGCTCCGATGCCGCTCGCTACACGCTCATCTCCAAGAGCTCCAACCAGATGGTCGACTTCGACATCGAGGCCGTTAAGAAGCGCGACAACTCCAACCCGGTGTACTACGTGCAGTACGCTCACGCCCGCGTGTGCTCCATCCTGCGCCGTGCCGCTGACGTTACGCCCGAGCAGGCTGACGAGATGGGCATGAAGGCCGTCGCCGCCAAGGCCATCGGTGAGAACGTCGATTACTCGCTGCTGACCGATCCGACCGAGCTCGCCCTTTCGCGTAAGCTCAACGAGCTCACCGACCTGATTGCCAGCTGCGCTCGCGACCGCGCCCCGTTCCGTCTGACGCACTTTGCCGAGGAGCTCGCCGGCGACTTCCACAGCTTCTACGCTGCCTGCCAGGTGCTGCCGAGCGAGGGCCGTCCCGTCGACCCCGAGCTTTCGCGTGCCCGTCTGGCCGCTTGCGATGCCGTCCGCGTGACGCTCGCCCTGGTGCTCACCCTCGTTGGCGTTTCCGCACCCGAGCAGATGTAATCTGCGAGTCATTTGACCGTGTAGGTTCGGCTTTGCTGAGCCCTAAAAGCCCGATCTCCATGCGGAGGTCGGGCTTTTTGCATAAACGCCGGCGTGTTGGCGAATTTGGGGCTGCTGGAAATACGAAACTATGCTGGTTTATTACGATGAATTGAGATATTCCAACCACGCCGGCTTTTCGCTAAAATGTGCAAGGCATCTACCTGCGGTTTTAGTTCAACAAGTTTCGGAGTGGTCACGGTTGAGCGATTCATCGTAGTAAACCGCCATAGTTTTGGCGGAGGCAGTCAGATTTGTGGGCGGTAAACCAAAGAGTGTCCCTTTTGAATAGTCGTTTAAGAACGTCCCCAATGACTAAGTTGCAGGTGGCGGCGGTTGTGTTACACTAACTCTGCGTATATGACGCAAATATCTCGATACAGATCAATGATGTCCGTCGGTATTTGACGGAGCTAGACTGTTTAGCCGCCCTGAAGGTTTATGCAGGGAGCATGTGATCACAGGGCTTGAAAAGAAAGTTGAGCAAACACTGTGTCTGATCAACAGCAAGAAAACGAAATAACGATGACGCAAGCCGCTCCCGCTGCACCGGTTGCGTCGGACCAGGCCACGGCGCCCGCGCAAGCCTCGGCTCCTGAGACGCCTAAGGCTGCTTCGACGCCTACGCCTGCAACGGCTGAGAAGGCCGTGCCTGCAACTGGTGAGGAGGCTGCTCCGGCAAAGCCCAAGCGTACGCGCCGCACGGCCAAGCCTGCTGCTGACGGCGAGGAGGTCACCAAGCCCAAGCGCCGTACCACGCGCACGACGCGCGCCAAGCGCACCGTTGCAGCTGACTCCTCGGCGCCGATTTCCGATGAGGTCGCGCAGGCACGTGCGTTGGCGCAGATTAGCGAGGCTCAGGTGGTGCGCGCCCGCCGTCGTGCTGCCGAGCGCGAGGCCGCGGCTCTGACCGAGCTCGCAGCTCCGTCTGTGCCCGAGACGCCTGCCGCCACCGAGACCCCTGTCGCCGACCAGCCGACCGAGAAGCCGGTACCGCGCACACGCCGTCGCACGGCTGCTAAGGCCGAGCAGGTTGCCGATCAGGTAACCCCCGAGCTCGCTGAGGCTTCGGTCCGTTCCGCGGCAGGGGAGGGCACATCGCCTGTTGAGCCCGCTGCGCCTGTCGAGGCCAGCGAAGTTCCCGTTGTCGATCCGGCTTTGCGCCCGCACCGTCGCGGTCGCAAGCCCAAGGCTTTCGTCGAGGCCGAGAAGGCCGCAGCCGCAGCCGCCGCCGCTCGGGATGCTGCGGCGACCGCCGAGCCTGCAACCGCTGCCGACGCGCCCGTCCAGGATGCCACGACTTCCGAGGCCGTTTCTGCCGATGTCGAGCCCGCCGACGTCCGTCCTGGTCGCAGCCATCGTACTGCTGCTAAGCGCACGTCCAAGGCCAAGGCTGCCAAGAAGGGTGCGTCCGAGGTTTCCGCCGAGACGACCGCCGATGCATCGACTGATGCCGCCGAGCCCCAAGACGTCGAACAGTCTGCGTCCGAGAAGCCCAAGCGCGGTCGCAAGAAGTCCGCTAAGGCCAAGGCCGCCGAGCAGCATGCCGAGGCCGAGCCGCAGGGCGATTCCAATGCCGAGGCCAGCGATGATGCTTCGGCTAACGAAGACGCCTCCGCAACCGATGGCGCCGCCCCCGTCGAGACCGAAGAGAGCGCTCGCCCCAACCGCCGTCAGCACAAGCGCAACGACGAGCGTAATGACCGCAACAAGCGCAACGACGAGCGTAATGACCGCAACGAGCGCAAGGACGACCGCAACAACGACCGCCGCAACCGCCAGCGCGATCGCAAGCAGCGCAACAAGGAGCGCAACGCCGCCCCCACCGAGCCCACGCTTTCGCGTGAGGAGCTCGCTGCCATGAAGGTCGCCGAGCTTCGCGAGAAGGCCAAGGAGTTCGAGATCGAGACGACCGGCAAGAAGAAGGCCGAGCTCGTCGAGGAGATCTACGTCACCGCCGCGAAGGCCGAGGGTTTCCGCGATATCAAGGGCATTCTGCAGATTCGCCCGGACAGCTCCGGCATCATCCACGCCCATGGCTACATGAAGTCCAACGACGACGCCTTCGTGCCCGCCTACCTCATTCGCTCCGCGCGTCTGCGCACGGGCGATGTCATCGAGGGCTCGCTGCGTCCTTCGCGCGGCGGCGACAAGCGCGCCGGCCTCGCCAAGATCACGACCGTCAACGGTCTGGACCCCGAGCAGATTCGCAACCGCCCCAAGTTCGGCGACCTCACCCCGGTCTATCCCAACGAGCCGCTGCGCATGGAGCATGGCAAGGATTCCATTACCGGTCGTGCCATCGACATCGTGTCGCCGATCGGCAAGGGTCAGCGTGGCCTGATCGTATCGCCGCCCAAGGCCGGCAAGACCACGATCCTCAAGAAGATCTGCCAGTCCATCTCGATCAATAATCCCGAGGTACACCTCATCTGCCTGCTCGTCGACGAGCGCCCCGAAGAGGTCACCGATATGCAGCGTTCCATCAAGGGCGAGGTCGTGGCGTCGACCTTCGATATGCCCGCCGACAACCACACTCGCGTGGCAGAACTCGTCATCGAGCGCGCCAAGCGCATCGTGGAGCTGGGCGGCGATGTTGTGGTGGTGCTCGACTCTATCACGCGTCTTGCCCGCGCCTACAACTTGGCGGCGCCCGCCTCAGGCCGCATCCTTTCGGGCGGCGTCGATTCGGCGGCACTGTATCCGCCCAAGCGCTTCCTGGGCGCAGCCCGTAATATCGAGAACGGTGGCTCGCTCACCATCCTGGCCTCTGCTCTCATCGACACTGGTTCCAAGATGGACGAGGTTATCTTTGAGGAGTTCAAGGGCACCGGCAACATGGAGCTTAAGCTCGACCGCGAACTGGCCGACCGCCGCATCTTCCCGGCTATCGACCCCGTTGCCTCCGGTACGCGTAACGAGGACCTGTTGGTTGACGAGCAGATGCGTCCGTTTGTCTTTGGTCTGCGTCGCATTCTTGCCGGCATGAACAACACCGAGCGCGCAGCCGCGTCGTTTATCAAGGGCCTCAAGGGCACCAACACCAACCAGGAGTTCCTGGTGCGTTCGGCCAAAAAGCATAGCGACTACGAGCAGACGTTCTAAGTCGTCAACCGCACGCGGCGTTATTGCCGGCGCGATGAAGGGTCGGGGCTTGCGCCTCGGCCCTTTTTATATCGCCACTCGGCGCCAGTTATCGACCATAAGACTGTCAAGCAGCAGGTTTCCCGTTTCAATCCGACATCGTCGCTTGCAATCGACAGGGCGGTTTCGCATAATAGCTTTTAAGCTTCGCGACGGAAAACGCAGATGAAACGAACCATATACCGTTGCTTTGGGGCATAGCCCCGCTTCATCTTCTCTCGCGCAGCCAACTGAATGATGCGATTTTGGTGCTGGAAGATGGGGAGAGCTCATGGCTTCTTCTGATGCAACACAACGAGCAGTCCTTGCCGGACTTTCGTGCGGGATCGGCCTGGCCGCTCCCGTGGTTATGTATGCCGCGACGCTGCCGTTTTCGTCGGTGAACGAGACGGTCGTGGCGGGTGCGGTTCCCTTCGCCGTGGGCGCGGTGGCGGGCGTGGGTATCTATGCCGCCTCGCTGGGCATCTCCGAGTACCGTGCGCAGCGTGAAGAGCGTCTGTTCCAGCCCGATGCCATGGGCGGTGCTGCCAATCTCAATCAACATCAAAGTGAGTTCAAGACCGCCTCGATTCCAGCTCAGCAGCAGGATGCGTCTCCTTACGCTGCGGCTTCTGCTTCTCAGGCTCAGGCGGAGCAGTCTACCTCGGCATTCCTTTCCGGCCTGACTGGTGCGTTCCAGCGCCGTCATGCCGATGATGGTGTCCCTACCATCGCTCGAGCCGCAGATGCTATGGACGAGGCCGAGGCTTGGTCCATGATCGACAGTATGCTCGACGACGATTCGCCGGTGAGCTGCGACCCTGCACACTCGCGCGACGTCTATCAAGTCGCCATCGACGAGCTCACCAACGGCGGGCAGACCGGCTCCTTCAATCGCGACGACATCGCCGCCGCGGCGCGCGCCGTGTCGGGCTCCCAGGCCGCCCCTGCGGGCAGCACGGCGGCTTTCGTGGCACTCGTTGCCAACGCGGCAGCCAATAACGCCTACAGCGCTACCTCGGCGGACGCGAACGCTTTTGACGATAATTCGTACATTGATGAAGCCATGGCCGCGGACGAGGAGGCCGTTGCCGCCCGCCGTGCCGCCGAAAGCTCGCTGTGGGGCGCTCCTGCCCGGCAGCAGGCGGCTGAGGCTGCGCCGTACAACGCAAACCTCGCCAGCATGCCTATCATCTCCGGTGCCGCGGACATCGATCTCGATGACCTCGATGAGCCTGCAGCCATCACCGCATCGATTGATGCCCAAGATCGCATCGACACCGGCGACCTTCCGGACGCCTGGCTCGAGGTTGATGTCCCCATGGCCGATTACTCGGGCCACGAGGACATGTGGGCCGCCGCCACCGCGATTCTGGATGAGATTGACGAGCCCGCTCCTGTTGCAGCCCCCGCTCCCGTCGCTGCCCCTCAGCCTGCTGCCCCCGCCTATGTCGGCCGTCACAGCGCTGTGTTCCCCGAGGATACTGCCCGTATCTCGCGCGAGAGCATCGAGCGGGCCGAGGCTATTGCCGCCGGCATTATGGAAAACCGTCGTCACGAGCGCGTCAATCAGATCCTCGAGGAAGAGATCGAGCGCCTGCAGTCCTCTACCGCCAAGCGTACGGGCCGTGCCTATCTGAGCGTTATCGAGGGCGGTACCGCCAGCTTCGCGCCGCTCCGCGCGGAGGCATAACTTCTGCATGGTTAAGATCAATCGAAAATGGGCGGTCGTGACCTGCCTGATGGCGCTCTTGATCTGGGGCAATTCGCTGGTTCCCGGCTCGGGGTCGGGCTCGCTGAGCCTGACGGTCATGGAAGCTATCCGCGGTTTCCTGCACGGCGTGGGACTTCCATATGAATGGGTGACCAACTTTGTTGTTCGCAAGTGCGCGCATTTTACCGAGTATATGGTGCTCGGCATCTTGGCAACGCACGCCTTTGATTTTGAGGGCCGGTGCACCTTTGACGTGCTGCTGCCCACAGCGGTGTTCCTGCTACTGATTCCCTCGATCGACGAGACGATTCAGCTCTTTGTGCCGGGACGCGCCGGCATGATCACCGATGTGATGATCGACTGCTGTGGAGCGGCAACGGGCGTTGTGCTCCGATATCTCTTACGGTCGCTGATGTGCGCCAAAAAGGCCGCCTAGGACGTATTGTTTGGTCCTAGGCGGCCTTTTTTATTTGAGGGCTTATATGAGGCGTGGTGGCGTCGTTCCGTAGGTCGGATTTGCCGGGCGCGCCACGTCCTGTGGGTGCGTCTGCTACTGAAGCGCCTGTGCGCCCAGGGCCAGGCAACCCATGATGCCCTGCTTGCCCTCGAGGCTGTTGTTGACGATGTAGTTATCGATGTCGTTGACCTCGGGCGTGACGATATAGCCGTTGAGCATCTCGGCGCACTTCTTGCGGGCGAGCGGCACGATGGGGGTGTGATCGGCAACGCCACCGCCGATGATGATCTTCTGCGGTGCGTAGCACAGCGTGTAGGTCATGAGCGCCTGTGCCAGATAGCCTGCGAGCAGGTCCATGGCCTCCGGGTCGTCGGCCATGTCTCCGGCGCTCTTGCCATTCCAGCGCTTTTTAACGCCAGGGCCGGCAATGAGGCCCTCGAGGCAGTTGTCATGGAAGGGGCAGGCGCTATGCTCGCCGATGGTGTCGCGCGGGTCGCGCGTGACCAGGATATGGCCGGCCTCGGGATGCATCATGCCGTGCACAAGCTGGCCGCCCGAGAGCACGCCGGCGCCCACGCCGGTGCCGATGGTCAGATACACAACGTCAGTGAGGCCCTGGGCGCAACCAAAGGTGACCTCGCCCAGGCAGGCGACGTTGACGTCGGTGTCGTAGCCGCAGGGGATATTGAGCTCGTTTTGGATAGTGCCCAGCAGGTCAAAGTAACGCCATGCCGTTTTGGGCGTCTCCAGGATCTTGCCGTATTGGGGCGAGGCAGGGTTGACTGCGGTGGGGCCAAAGGCGCCGATGCCCAGCGCGGCGATGCCCTTGTCGGCAAACCACGCGTTGACGGCCTCGACGGTCTCCTGCGGGGTCGTGGTCGCGATCTGCTCACGCTCCAGGACCGTGCCGTCTGCATAGCCCGTGGCGCAGACCATCTTGGTGCCGCCGGCCTCGAGCGCTCCGATAAGCTGCTGCTCTGCCATAGTATTCCTCTCTCTGGGACGAGTTGCTCCGTGACTAAAGTATAGAGCTCTAAACCATTTAAGAAAGCGCTCTAAAAAGAAGCCCCGCAACGCGGCGGGCGGTGCGGGGCTTCTTCGATTGCTTTAGTTGCCGGTCCGTCCTTACCCGCGCGGCTTGATTTTATCACGTAGCGATTTGAGGTTCTCAAGCGCCGCGTTAAGCGTCTCGTCACGCTTGGCAAAGTGGAAACGAATCAGATGGTTGACGGGCTCGCGGAAGAAGCTCGAGCCGGGCACTGCGCCCACGCCCACCTTTGAGGCCAGGTCCTCGCAGAATTCGAGGTCGCTGTCGTAGCCAAACTCTGAGATATCCATCATCACGTAGTAGGCGCCCTGCGGTACGTTGTGCTTAAGTCCGATACTATCGAGCCCTTGGCAGAACAGGTCGCGCTTGGCGGTATAGAGGTCGAGGACCTCATCGTAATAGCTGTCGTCGAAGTTGAGGGCGGTGACGACGGCTTCCTGCAGGGGAGCGGCGGCACCCACGGTGAGGAAGTCGTGGACCTTTTTGATGCGCTCGGTGATTTCGGCAGGGGCGATAGTGTAGCCCAGACGCCAGCCGGTGATGGAGTAGGTCTTGGACAGCGAGCTGCAGCTGATGGTGCGCTCGAACATGCCAGGTAGCGTGGCCATATAGACGTGCTCGTGGGGCGCGTAGACGATGTGCTCGTATACCTCGTCGGTAATGCAGTAGGCATCGTACTTTTTGCACAGGTCGGCGATAAAGGTGAGCTCCTCGCGCGTGAAGACCTTGCCGCAAGGGTTGGAAGGGTTGCACAGGACGATGGCCTTGGGATCGTTGTCGCGGAAGGCCGCCTCGAGCGTCTCGCGGTCAAAGTCGAATGTGGGCGGGTTGAGCGGCACGTAGATGGGCTCGGCACCCGAGAGGATGGTGTCGGCGCCGTAGTTCTCATAGAACGGCGAGAAGATGACGACCTTGTCGCCGGGGTTGGTGACCGTCATCATGGCGGCCATCATGGCCTCGGTGGAGCCGCAGGTGACCACGATATTCTGGTTGGGGTCGATCGGCATGCCCATAAAGTGTTCCTGTTTGGCGGCGAGCGCCTCGCGCATGGCCTGGGAGCCCCAGGTGATGGAGTACTGGTGATAGAGCGGTTTGGGATCGGCGGCGATGGTGCTCAGGCTGTTGAGCAGCTGCGCCGGGGGATCGAAGTCGGGGAAGCCCTGCGACAGGTTGACGGCGCCATACTTGTTGGAGATGCGCGTCATGCGGCGGATGACGGAATCGGTAAACGTTGCCGTGCGGTTGGAGAGTTCTTTCATGCCGGTCCTTTCGAGCATTTGCAGTGGGGCAAGTTTACTCCTATGGAACTGGTGGGATTTGCTCGAAATGGTCTCGAAAAACTCTTTTCAAAATTCTTGAAAATTGGGGCTTGCATCGCGTGGCGTTCCTTGCAATAATAGTCGAGCGCGAAGCGCACAGGACACGGTGGGTGTAGCTCAGTTGGCTAGAGCGACGGGTTGTGGTCCCGTAGGTCGAGGGTTCGAGTCCCTTTACCCACCCCAGTTCTTGCTTCGTGTTGATATCGGGTCGTTAGCTCAGTTGGTAGAGCAGGGGACTCTTAATCCCAAGGTCCAGGGTTCGACCCCCTGACGGCCCACCCAAAGATTGTTAAAGCGACTGGCTTCGGCTAGTCGCTTTTTTTGTTGACCTTTCATGGGGTCGAACCCGAAAGGGCGCGGAGCTGAGAAAACGCGTAAGCGTTTGCCAGCGTAGCGCGCAAGGCGCGAAGCGCCGCAGCGGCCGCCTGCGTAGCAGGCTGACCCCCTGACGGCCCACCAAAGCATGTTAAGACGGTCAGCGAAAGTTGGCCGTCTTTTTTTGTTGACCTCGCTTGGAGTCGAACCCGAAAGGGCACGGCCGCTTTCACAGATCGAGTCTACCCTGGGGATCGGTAAAACCGTCAGTACCCTCCTTGAGTTTCTTCTCGTCTGCCTTCACACGACGCTCGAGCTTTTTTGTATCCTCGGCGGGCGGTAGGTTCTCGGGGACAATTCCGCGGTCGATGAGGCTGCCACGCACGCTTGTGTTGTTCTCGACATGCTCTTGCTTGATCTGGTCCAGACCGTACAGGTCGTGTTCCTCGGCGTTGAAGGCCGTCATCGAGTTCGTAAGGTCCTTTGCTTTGATGAGGACATCGGCTAACCTGTCCGCCAATGCCGCGCTCTTGGGTACGCCGAGCTGCTGCTTCATTTCCGCTGTGCTTCTGCCGCTGAATAACGCTTCATCGCCCTTCGACTTGATGATCGCGAATCCATTGGAGTCTACGCCGCGTTTGAACGCAATACCCGAGAGCTGTTTCTCTGAATCGGATAGCGAGTGGCGCGCCTGCAAGCGCTGAATCTCTGCGAAGCGCTGCTCTATGAGCTCTTGGCGGCGCGTCTGCACGGCAAAGTATGCCTGGGCGAGTGCGATCTCTGGCTTGTTTGAATCTCCGTTCTGGGCGATTAAATAGCATGCATAGCGCGTAAGTTTGTAGTCTTTAACCGCGCGAGCGGCGACACCGGCAGTTACCATTTTCGTGGTGTCACGAAAATGGGAATCAACTGGAGTTTTGTTTGTTTCGCACGAGACTTTTGCCCTCTTAACAACTACGGCGAAGTTCTCCCATCGAGTGTATCCCATGGGTTCCATTAAATCGCGTGCGAGCCAATACTCAACGCCGTCTTCCACATTGGCGTAGCTATCAAGTTCGACACGCCACTTCTCGATATCTCTACTGTCCATATCTCCTCCTCGCTGGTCTATTGTCTATGCGGGCTTTGCCCACTCTGTATTCAGAATAAGGATGCGCTGCCGTGCGGACACGAATGGGCCCCGTGTCACTTCGGGCTCACGGGGCCCATGGATATCGATTAGTTGTGTTCTACGTTAGATAGGCGTCCAGTTTAATTCGCTCGATAGTGGGATCCGAGACTTTCGGTTCGCCTGCGCATGGCTTTGACCATCTCCGTTGCCAGCTGAATTTGCGACTGTAGGCGGGCGAGGGCTGCAACTTCGCTGTCTTGGGCTTTCTGTGTGCTCAAGGTCGTTGCCGCCGTCTTCAAGCCCTCAAGCTCGTGTAGTGCCTCGGATAGGCCCGCCTCGGTGCGGCTGATCATGCAATAGGTGCTCATCGTGTGCTTAAGGCTGTGTGTCAGGCGTTCGGCATCTGTTGTGGCAATGCCGTACTGGGGGAGGGCGATATCCGCCTTCAGTGCTGCCTCAGGCTCTTTTTGCGCTGCAAGGGCTGCCGATGCGCCTGCGATGCGTCCGAATACGATGCCGTTGGCGCTTGACAGGCCGCCGATGCGGTCGGCGCCGTGCATACCGCCTGTTGCCTCGCCACAGGCGTAGAGGCCCTCAACGCCCGTGTACGCGGTCTTGTCGATCTTGATACCGCCGTTGGCGGCGTGAGCATACATCGCCACACGCATCTCGTCGCTCGGCGCGATGCCATGCTCGTCTTGCAGCCAGGTAGCAAAGGTCTGCACAAACTCTGGGACATCCTCGCGAGGGAAGTCGTAGTGGAGCGCCAGGCCTTCAGCACCCGCTTGATCGATGGCAAGGTCGATGGCGCGGGAGACCAAGCGCGACGTGAAGGGGCCATATCCGGATCGCTGCTCAAGCAGATCGTCCAGCTTTTCGTCGGCAATATCGACCGGTTGGTCAAATGTGACGTAGCGCCAGGTCTTCTCGTTAAAGACAAGGTTGCGCTTGGGCTCGATGAAGCCGGGCATCATCTGCATGAACTCTATATTAGTAAGGGACGCACCGTGCGCCAGCGCGATGGCCTGTGATGAGCTGAGCACGTCGGCGGAAGTGAGGCTTCGCTCGAACAGGCCACCCGTGCCGCCCGCAGCGATGATAGTGGCCTTGGCTGCTATAGACACGAGATGCTCGTTTGCGCGGTCGTAGAGCACGGTTCCGGTGATTCTGCCGTTCGTGTCCTCAACAAGGTCGATAAGCTCATGGCGGGGGAGCAGGCGAATGCCGAGCGACTCGATCTGGGTTGTCAGGGCGTCCTGAAGGGGCTTGCGGGTGAGGCCGCGCCACATGCGCGTCTTGTGGTCAAAGCAGGGGATAAATTGCTTTTGCTGAGCACTCTCGGCGCTTTGCGGACGCTGAAGCTCAACGCCCAAGTCTTGCTCGAGCCATTCAATTGCATGGGGAATGCCGTGGACAAACGTCTGGACGAGCTCGGGGTCGGCAACGCCGCCGCCGACGGTCTGGATGGTGTCGATGAGGTCCTGCTCATCGTCTTCGTCGATGGGGCCAATAAGGCCGAGGCCCCAGGTTCCGGGGAAGAAGCTCGATCCACTCATAGTCTTGCCGGCGCTTGCCACAGTGACGGTTGCACCCGTGCGTGCCGCTTCGATGGCGGCGCAAAGGCCCGCAATGCCAGATCCAATTACCAGTACATCAGTCGATTCCATCGGATTCCTTTCTCGTCCGGCGCATTGTCGCACGGGTGGTCGGCAAGGGCACCGAAAAGTTTCCGTTAATCGGTAAAGGGCCGATATGACAGGTGGGCGTCGCAGACACTTAGACGCTCCACCGCATCCTCTCAATAAGTTGCGGTGGAATATGGACTGTTTTGGCTCGTATGGGGGCTAATCAGTCCGTATTTCACCGCAACTGATATATCGGGGCGGTAACAAAAAGAGCCGCCACCTCGAAAGGTAGCGGCTCCAAAGCTCAAATATATGAGCATCGCGCGGGCGCGATTAGGCCTTGAGGGCCTCCTCGACGGCGACAGCGCAGGCGACGGTGGCACCGACCATGGGGTTGTTGCCCATGCCGATAAGACCCATCATGTCGACGTGCGCAGGCACGGAGGAAGAACCGGCGAACTGGGCGTCGGAGTGCATGCGGCCCATGGTGTCGGTCATGCCGTAAGAGGCAGGGCCGGCGCCCATGTTGTCCGGGTGCAGGGTACGGCCAGTGCCGCCACCAGAAGCGACGGAGAAGTACTTCTTGCCAGCCTCGATGCGCTCCTTCTTGTAGGTGCCAGCGACGGGGTGCTGGAAGCGCGTGGGGTTGGTGGAGTTACCGGTGATCGAGATGTCGACGTTCTCGTGCCACATGATGGCAACGCCCTCGCGGACATCGTCGGAGCCGTAGCAGTTAACGGCAGCGCGGGGACCATCGGAGTAGGGGATGGTCTCGACGACCTTGAGCTCGCCCGTGTAGTAGTCGAACTGGGTCTTCACGTAGGTGAAGCCGTTGATGCGGGCGATGATCTGAGCAGCGTCCTTGCCCAGACCGTTGAGGATGACGCGCAGCGGCTTCTTGCGAGCCTTGTTGGCGTTCAGAGCCAGGCCGATAGCGCCCTCAGCGGCAGCGAAGGACTCGTGGCCAGCCAGGAAGGCGAAGCACTCGGTGTCGTCGGAGAGCAGCATAGCGCCCAGGTTACCGTGGCCTAGAC
>UQOJ01000052.1 GCA_900542635.1 uncultured Collinsella sp. | reverse complement strand
ATCTACACCTATTAAGTCGTCGGCAGCGTCAGATGTGTATAAGAGACAGGAAGTAGCCCGAGCACGATGGCGCCTGCGAATCTAAGCGCTCGATCGAGCATGAGATTCCAGCTAAAACCCTGCTCGGCAATGTAATCGACAAATTCGACCAGTACAAAGATGCAGAGGAATAGAATGCTGATATAGGCCGTGTACCAGCAGAACATGACGTTAAGCGCCGTAGCGATGACAAGGCGCGCCATGCGCTGCTTGCGGATGAGCTCGTAACAACCGTAGGCGCAAACGGGAAGCAGAATCAGGCAATCAATCCAGAGCGGGTTGCGCAGGTCGCTGATGGTCCAGCTGCAAAACGTGAACGAGAGGGAAAGCAGGAACGCCGCGGGCTTGTATAATCCAAAGCGCTTTTGCACATACCAAGCGCTGCTGATGTGGATACAGCCAAGCTTGAGTGCACTGATGGCAAATACAAAGAGCGTCAGCTTGTCTGCGGGAAACAGCACGCAGAGCAGGTTGAAGGGGCTGGCGAGGTAGTAGCTATAGAGCCCCCACGTGTTCATGCCGAGTCCCTGCGAGAAGGAATAGCGAAGGTTTGCCTCGCCTAAAAGGACGCGGCGAAACCACGCGAAGAAGTCGATGTATTGGTATTTGAGATCGTCGGTGAGAAACGAGTTGTCGCCAAAGGGGTAAACGTGCCCCACCGCGGCAAGCACGACAAAGAGCGCGACGGAAAACGCGAAGCAGGCGGCGTAGAACGCCACATTCTTGAGCGTGTTGTTATTGGGCCGTGTCATCAGATTCCTCGTTGGATTCTCGAATGATATAGATGGGACGTCGTTTGGTTTCCAAGTAGGCTTTTGCCAAGTATTCGCCGATGATTCCTAAGCACAGAAGCTGCATGCCGCCAAACAGCGTTATGAGGCAGGCGAGGGACGGCCATCCGCCGACGGGGTTACCCCAAACAAGCGTTTTGACCAGGATGACGATGAATCCCAGGATAGCGATGAGACAGAAAACGATACCCGTGAGGGCGGCGAGGGAGAGCGGAGCCGTGGAAAACGCGACGATGCCGTCGATGGAATAGAGGAGCAGCGACCAAAAGCTCCATTTGGTCTCGCCGGCCAGGCGGTTGACGTTTACGTAGGGGAGCCATTTGGTCTTGAAGCCGACCCAGCCGTAAATGCCCTTGGAGAATCGGTTGTATTCGCCCATGGAGATGATGGCGTTGACCATGGGTCGCTTCATGAGCCTAAAATCGCGCGCTCCGTCGACGATGTCGGCCTTGGAAATGCGGTTGATAATTTTGTAGAACATGCGGGCGCAGAAGGACCTGATGGGAGGCTCGCCTTCGCGGGTGGTCCTGCGTGTGGCGACGTTATCGTAGTTTTCGGTCTGCAAGATCTCGTACATCTGCGGCAGGAGCGAGGGCGGGTCCTGCATGTCGGCATCCATGGTGGCGACATAGTCGCCCTTTGCGTGCTGGAGTCCGGCAAGTAGTGCCGCCTCCTTGCCAAAGTTCCGCGAGAAGGAGTGCCAGTGGATGGCGTATGGATGCGCCGCCGCGGCCTCGGCTTTCATGACGGTGAGCGTTGCGTCTGCCGAGCCATCGTCGACGAGGACCGATTCGAATGAAATTTCGGGGTGCGTTTGCGTCATGGCGTGGACAACGCCGTCGAGCTCTTCGAGAAAGATCGGAAGCGATTCCTGCTCGTTGTAGCACGGAACGACGATGGAGATGAGCGGCATGGTGGTTTACCTCTCGCTTGGCTTGGAAGTAGGGTGGCCGGGCTGGTCTTCGTAGGCGTACTTGCAATATACGTTGACCTCCCACTGCTTTTTTTCGACCTTTGCCACGGAATCGAGGATGAAGCCGGTCGCAAGGCTCAGACCGCACAGGAACATAAACGACGCGGCGAGCATGGCGGTGGGGAAGCACGGAACGAGGCCGGTCTGGAAATACTCGACAACGATGGGCGTGCCCAAGGCGAGGCCGATCACCGCAAACAGAAGCGCGACGAGGCTGAAGAACTTCAGAGGGCGGTAGTCCTTGAACAGCGTGCCAATCATCGCAACGACTTTAATGCCGTCGCTTACGGTATTGAGCTTGGACTCGGAACCTTCCGGACGGTCGCGGTACTCGATGGGCACATCTTTGATGCGCCAGCGGTGGTCGACGGCGTGGATCGAGAGCTCGGTTTCGATCTGGAAGCCCTCGGAAAGCACAGGGAAGGTTTTAACGAACGGGCGGCTCATGGCACGGTAGCCGGTCATGACATCATCGAAGCTGTAGCCATAGATCCACTTGATCATGGCACGGACCAGATTGTTGCCAAAGCCGTGGAAGGCACGCTTGTTCTCCTCGGCATAGGTGCCGTTGGAAAGGCGATCGCCTACGGTCATGTCGGCCGTGCCGCTGAGGATAGGCTCGCAGAGGGCTTTGGCCGCCTCGGCGGGGTAGGTGTCGTCGCCGTCGACCATCAGGTAGCAATCGGCGTCGATGTCGCGAAACATCTGGCGGCACACGTTGCCCTTTCCCTGACGGGGCTCAAAGCGGACCGTGGCGCCGTGCTCGGTGGCGATGCGTGAGGTATCGTCCGACGAGTTGTTGTCATAGACATAGACCGTCGCTTGCGGAAGCTCGCGGTGAAAGTCGTCGATGACTTTGCCGACCGTGAGCGCTTCGTTGTAGCAGGGGATGATGACGGCGATGGATTCAGAATTCACTCAATGCTCCTTATACATTCAATCCTTGAAAGTATAGCCGTTTGGTCATGGCATCCTAAGATGTGGGTTAGTTCTCCAGTTTTGTTGCGTGAATCGTTTGCATGGTCGTCGGGTCTATACTGTTCGTTTGTCAACGATTACGAGTAAAGGAGTTGCATCCGTGTCGGATCAGACAAAGCAACAAGAAACTCGCAGTCTGCCTGCGACGTTTGCTAAGAACGAATTTGAGAAGGATGCGTTTATCCTTCGTCAGCTGGTTACCAAGGATTTTAAGATCAAGTATCGCCGTAGCGTTCTGGGCGTCGCATGGTCGGTGCTCAACCCGCTGCTGATGATGATCGTCATGGCCATCGTGTTCTCGACGATTTTCGCCCAGGGCCGCAATGGCTCAATTACGCCCGAGATGTACCCGCTGTACTTGATCGTGGGTAACGTCACCTTTGCCGTCATGTCCGAGTCTACGAACCAGGCCCTGACGTCGATCGTGGGCGCGGCTCCGCTGCTCAAGAAGGTTAAAGTGCACCGCTGGGTCTTCCCGGTGCAGAAGGTGCTCTTCTCGTTGGTCAACTTTGCCTTCTCGCTGGTCGCCGTTGCCATCGTTATGCTGTGGTTCCACGTTATGCCTTCTTGGCACCTGATTCTGCTGCCGGTCTGCCTACTGCTGCTTATGTGCTTCTGCATGGGCCTGGGCATGATGCTTTCCGCCCTCACGGTCTTCTTCCGCGATGTCATGCATCTGTGGAGCGTCGTCATTACGGCGTGGACTTACATCACGCCTATTTTCTGGACGACCGACTTCGTTGCGCAAATGCCGCATCTCGTGCGCATTCTGGTCTATGCGAACCCCATGTATAACTACCTGCAGTTTATGCGCGATATCTTCCTGTTCCAGACTACGCCCTCGCTTACGACGTTTGGTATGTGCGTTGCTTGGGCGGTTCTTGCGCTTGTTATTGGCTACACCGTGTTCCATAAGTCCGAGCGCAAGTTCATCCTCTACATCTAAGGAGTGCTGTGATGACTGAATCTGTTGTTGATTACAGCGAGCAGCCTCTGGCTGTCGAGGTCGACGACGTCACCATGATCTTTAACATGGCGTCTGAGTCGCTGACCAACCTCAAGGAGTACTTCATTAAGCTTGCCAAGCACGAGCTGTTCTTTGAGGAGTTTCGGGCGCTTAAGCACATCTCGTTCGATATTCATCGCGGCGAAGTTGTGGGTCTGGTCGGCACCAATGGTTCCGGCAAGTCTACGATGCTCAAGATCATCGCTGGCGTGCTTGAGCCCAGTGAGGGCAGCGTTAAGGTGCACGGTAACATCGCGCCGCTGATTGAGCTTGGTGCCGGCTTTGACCCCGAGCTGACCGCCCGCGAGAACATCTATCTGAACGGTGCCCTGCTCGGCTACACCAAGGAGTTCATCGACGCCAACTTTGACGGCATTATCGAGTTCGCTGAGCTGCAGAACTTTGTCGACATGCCGCTTAAGAACTTCTCCTCGGGCATGGTGGCGCGTATTGCCTTTGCAATCGCGACGATCACCGAGCCCGATATTCTGATCGTTGACGAGACGCTGTCCGTCGGCGATGTGTTCTTCCAGCAAAAGTGCGAGGCGCGTATTCAGCACTTTATCCAGAGCGGCGACGTGACGGTTCTGTTCGTTTCGCACTCCATGGAGCAGGTTGAGCGCATCTGCCAGCGCGCCGTTTGGATTGAGAAGGGCGACCTTCGCATGGACGGCCCGGTTGATGAGGTCTGCAAGGCGTACCGCGAGCAGTTCAACTAGGTTATAATTACTAGCGCCTGGCACGCGTGCGCGTGCTTGGGCGTGCGGTTATTTGCTCCATTAGCTCAGTTGGATAGAGCAGGGGACTTCTAATCCCAAGGTCGACGGTTCGAATCCGCCATGGAGCACCATCGTTTATTAAGCCCGGACCGCTTGGTGGTCCGGGCTTTTTTCGTCTTGTGTGCTGCGGTTTTGAAGGGTGTGCTATGGGGACCAAAAGGCTCGACTGGATAGATATTGCAAAGGGGATTGCAATTATTCTGGTCATTGTGGGGCACACCGTCCCAAATCCTTCTCCTTTGCGGCATGCCATCTTCTCGTTTCACATGCCGGTGTTCTTTATTCTTGCTGGATATACGTTTAGGCCTAAGCCGTGGCGCGAGCTGCTGAGTGGTTCGGTGTCGCGCCTGCTGGTGCCGTATGTGATTCTTGCACTGGCCTGGCAAGTGCCGTCGTTCTTGATGATCGGGGTTCCTTTGACGGGCGGTGTGCTTACGGGTGGACTTGAAACGCTCGTGTTTGCTTCGGGCGTTGACGTGCCTGGGCTTGGCATTGCCGCTGTTGGCATGGCGTGGTTTTTGGCGGCACTGTTTACGTCGCGCCTTCTGTTTAATGCGCTGGTGCGGCTGTTTGATGGGCGCGAAGTTGGGGTTGTTTGGCAGGGCGTTGTCTGTGCTGCGATAGCTTTCTGCGGCCTGAACGTGTCTCGCTTTTTGGGTATCTACCTGCCGCTTGATCTTGATCTAAGCTGCTATATTGTGCTGCTGATGTGGGTTGGCTATACGGCCCGCCAAAGGGGGCTGGAGCCGAGCGTGAGCAAGCCTCTTCTGTTTATTGGAGCCGGTGTCGCTTGGCTTGTCCTTGCCGCGCTGAGCGGGCTTGAGCTTTCGAGCCGTCGTGTGGATGGGTTTGTGGTTGCGACGGTTGCCGCTCTTGCCGGTAGCTACTGTGTGTGCTGGGTTTCCATGGCGCTTGAGAAACTGAAGGACGTGCCGGTTTTGGGGGCTTTTGAGCGAGGACTCGTGTTTTGCGGACAAGCCAGTCTGGCGATCTTTGCGATCCACGCGGTCGATTGGTTTATTCCCTGGCAGACGATGCCCCTGTTGATGACGCTGCCAGCATCGTGGCTCTTCGCATCAATCATACGCTGCGCCTGCGATATCGGCTTGGCATACGTAATCAAAAAGGCGTAATTTGTAGCGGGGTCGACCAAGCTGATCGTCCCCGCTGTTTTGTGGACATTTTAGTGTCAGGGTTAGAACTGGGCGCCTTCAGTCTCTGCTGAAGCTCCGTTTGTTCGTTGCCTATTTAACTTAGATAGAACTGGGGTTCAAACCAGTTCTCGAACGAATATGAATTGCCTTCTTCCGTCCATGTGTCGTCATTAATAAAGAATTTGAGATCATCGTCGCCACAGATATCCTCGGGCCATTCATCCCAACCTAAGTCCCGTGGATAGCCGTCTTCATCGAGATCGGTTTCATCGGTTTCCCAGTCGGAAACGAGTTCGAATGACGCATCTCGGATAAGCCTTACAAGCAGTTCTTGTGCAACGGTGTGGGCCATTATGTCTTGTCCGTGTTTTGCTCGCATACGATAACTAATCAGATCTGCTCGAAGTTTGAATAGAAAGTCATAGTTGTACTGCATCAGATATTGAGGTGGGAGCAAATCAATCATCCAGCTATCGGGGAGTTGTCCTACATGAGTCCCTTTTGGAAGATGAGAGAGGTCCTCAAGATCCTTATTGATATAGTCAAGCAAAATATCGGTTCCAAAGGCGAAGGACGCTGCGCCCTTATAGCCATATTCATCTTTTAAGAATTGGGACCAGGCGGCATGACTCGAATCAATCGCCAAGGATTCTTTTGTCGTGGCCTCATTTATAGTTTCTGCGGCTGAATCATCGGGGAAGTTTTTCCATTTGAGTACCTTGCACACGGCTGTTGCCTTATCGCTTCGAATGGATTGGCCGCTCTCGTACTTACCCCATGTTTTTGCCCCGATTCCGGCTCTGGAAGCCGCTTCTTCGATGCTAAGGCCCAGTTCTGCTCTCCTTGCTTTGATTTGGTTTGCTAAATCTTCGCTAACTTGAATTGTCTTAGGTGGCATCTCTATTCCTTTCCAACCGGAACGTATAGGATACCTACCATATTAATACTAATAGTCCGTCTGTAAAGCCGGTATGTTGCCTGTTTGTGCTTGATGGAGTTTGTCTATTAAAAAAATCGGACGCCCGCAAGGCATTTGCTGTGGGCGTCCGATATTCGAACAGGGGTCTATTTGCATGATTTAGCCTGGGGCTGCCTATTTCATCCTCAGACAGTCTGGTAAGACTTTCGATACTGCACTCATTGCCTGTGGCTTTAGGTACTGCTCGTTAAGTCGTGCCTTTTTGTAAGCGTAGCGGGTATCTGCTGAGTATTTGACCAGCACATCCGTAAAGAATCGTTCCCAGCTTAAATAATCGCGGCTTTCGATATAACTCGAGGGATCCTCAAGGATTTTGGGAATGTCGCTACTGGGGATGAGCCCGGAGCGTAGGAGTGTCCACTCGAATGACTCCGGGAGGAACAAGCGAACATTCTTGTAAACGCGCTGCCCCAATGTCTTTTCGATATAAGGACCGAATGCTGCTCCGTCTCCAATGGCAAGGATGTTTTGCTCGGGACATTCGTGAATCGTTCGTTTTAGATTCGCTACGCCGGTGGCGGTATAGCAGGGGATCCCCAGCCGGTTGCAAAGGGCGCTGTAGAATTGATACCCAGACTTGCTATCCTCGACAATCACGGCGTCGGGATTGTCGAATCCTACGTTAAGGTCCTGGTAGAGCATGCTTGCCGTGTGATCATATATTGGCTTGGTCACCGAGTAAAAACGCTTGTCGCTTTTGCGTCCGTTGATTACCTTGCTCGTCGTGTTGACCAGTTTTAGGATCTCGTCGACGCTGTACGGGAGTTCGTTGGCGTCGCGACGAGATATCAGAACAAAATAGTTGGACGATCCGTTAACAGCCTTGGCGAAATCTTTTGAGTAGATAAACTCGTTACCTTCATCCAAAAAGACAATCGAATCTTCAATAATCGAAAGCTCGCGCTCCCAACGCCTACCGGAAAGCGTTTCGCAGGGTACGTCGCAGCTAAGCTTGACGCCGCTTTCTTGTCCTCGATCGTTGTAGTCGCGAATCATCGAGATAAGTGTCGTCTTGCCCGTGCCGCTGTTGCCGCGGATGAAGGAAATGTTGCGTTTAAAGGTGAGCGTGTACTTTACTTTTGCGCGCTCGACGACAACGGTATGTGTTCCCCTCATTACTCCTCAACATCCAAATAGTCATTGGTGGCTCCGACGAACTCCTGCATGTTCCTGACGATGCGGCCATCGTTATCGATGCGGATCTCAAATCGCTTCCAAGGGAATTTCATGATGTGGTAAAGGGTTACGAGGACATCTTGCTCCTTACCAATTTTGAGTAGCCAGCGGGCGCAGTTGTCTCCGCAGGTCGATGCGTTGAACACCATGTTTGGGAGATTGCGTACCAGCAGCAGCGTCTTAACGCCGCCAGATAGTTCGAGCGGGGTAATCGATCCCAACTGTTTGCTTACGATGTTGTGGGGACCGATCAACTCTGATCCGTCCACACTTTTAATGATCTGTGCAGCCATCGGGTCTTCGAACCATGAGTCCAGGTATGAGTTCCTAAAATAGGTCTCGGTGTCGTAGATGGAACCGGGGTAATCTCCCAGATGGATGCTGAGCATGCGAGTCTCCAGACGTTGTGTGGCTGCAACGATTATAAGCCAGTAATAAATTGCCGGCAGCAGTTAGGTTACTGCTGCCGGCACTGACTTTATTGGCGCGCGGATCGGCGTTGATAAATTTGCTCGCGAGGCTACTTTTCGAGATGCTCCCTCAGCAGCTCCAGCGCGTGGGCGTAGCCCATCAGGCCTTCGCCCGTAATGGTGGCGAAGCAGGCTAGGCGTGCGTAGCTCACTTGGCGGAAGTCCTCGCGGGTCTCGACGGCGC
The DNA here is from genome assembly GCA_900542635.1 of uncultured Collinsella sp. Taxonomy (GTDB): domain Bacteria; phylum Actinomycetota; class Coriobacteriia; order Coriobacteriales; family Coriobacteriaceae; genus Collinsella. Next base: position 6,040 of record UQOJ01000052.1, on the reverse strand, counting down.
TGATGTGGACCTCGACGGCAGGGATGGCGACGGCCTTGAGGGCGTCGAGGATCGCGACGCTCGTGTGCGTGTAGGCCGCCGGGTTGATGACGATGCCGTCGACCTTGCCGTAGGCCTCCTGGATCTTGTCGACGATGCTGCCCTCGTGGTTAGACTGGAAGACCTCGACCTCGTCGAAGCCCTGTGCAGCGCCCGCTTTCTGGCAGATCTGCACTAAGCGGTCGTAGTTGTCGCTGCCATAGATGCCCGGCTCGCGAATGCCGAGCATGTTGAGGTTGGGGCCGTTGATGACGAGTGCTTTCATGGTTGCTTCCTTTGTGGTTAATCGGCGCGGTGAGCCTTGCGGGTTTCGACGTTTGCCCAGATAAAACCTGCCAAAATAAACCTGTCCCTTTTTGGCATGGTTAGAGAGCGGGTGGAAGGGTGTCGAGGACGGCGCGGGCGGTGTTGGCGGCGCAGTCGCGTGAGTCGATGATGTAGTCGGCCCAGGCGCGGTAGCGCGGCATGCGCTGCTCGGCGAGTTTATCGATACCATCGCGGGCAGTGATGGGGCGTCCCTTGTGGGCGAGTTCGTCAAGCTTACGGTTGAGCATCACAATCTGGCTGTTCTGGTGTAGCAGCGGGTAGTTCTCATCGCGCGTGACCACGCCGCCGCCGGTGGAGAGCACCAGGCCGCTTCGCTTGGAGATATCGGCCAGTGCCGTCGTCTCCTGCTCGCGGAAGTCCGCCTCACCGCGCTCGACGATATAGTCGGCACAGGGCATACCCAGGCGCTCCTCAAGCGCGCGATCCAGATCGATGTGCTCGCGACCCGTTAACATTGCGATCTGCTCGCCCACGCGGGTCTTGCCCGAACCCGGCATACCGATCAAGGCGATGTTCTGCTCGCGGCGGGACAGGCGCTCCGTTACGTCCAGGATGCGCTCGCGCGGGGTAACCTGGCCTGTGTAGCGCTCGACGGCCTGTGCGGCCTGGGCAACGAGCATCAGCAGGCCGCCGATGCAGGGGATACCGCGGCGCTCGGCCTCGAGCATGAGCCTCGTGCGGGCAGGGTTGTAGACGATGTCAATGACGCCCTCGAGCGCATCGAGGCCTTCGAGCGTGCAGGGGGCGTCGGGGCAGTGGGGGAACATGCCAGCGGGCGTGCAGTTGACGAGCAACGCGGCATCTGATTGCTGTGCGATGTTGTCGTAGTTGACCTCGCTTGTGCGGCCGACGGGCACGACGATGGCGCCCAGGTCGCCGAGCACCATGCTGGTCGTGGTGCCGGCACCGCCGGTGGCGCCGAGCACGAGGACCTTCTTGCCGGCAACCTTGACACCCAGCTCCTCGACCAGGCACTGAAAGCCAAAATAGTCGGTGTTGTCGCCACGCAGGCGGCCATCAGGCAGGCGCGTGATGGTGTTGACGTTGCCCATGCGCTCGGCCAGTGGACTCAGCTCGTCCAGGTACTCCATGACGGCGCGCTTGTAGGGGATGGTCACGTTGGTACCCTCCCATTCGTCGCCAGTCATAAAGGTCGCTAGGTCCTCGGGCTCGCGCTCAAAGCGCACGTACTCGAGCCCCGCGAGCTCTTTGTAGATGGTCGGGGTGTAGCTGTGGCCCAGCACACGGCCCAGCACGCCGTAGGGACGGGTTGTGGCGGTATCGGTCATCTAGAGCACCTCCGTGTAGCTGCCAAAGTAGGTAAAGCTCTCGCACACGTCGTCGATGGAATCGAGCAGGTCGTCGAGGGCTTTGCTGCCAAAGGGGCAGTCCAGGTCAAAGTAGAACATAAACTCAAAGTCGTGCCCGGGAATGGGACGGCTTTCGAGCTTGATGAGGTTGATGTTGAGCGCATAGAAGCGCTCGAGCACGCGGTAGAGCGCGCCCGGCTCATTGGCCGTGGTGATCATGAGCGAGGTGCGGTTGGCACCGGGATAGACACGCGGCTCGCGGCTGATGACGACGAAGCGCGTGTAGTTGTTGTCCGAGTCCTGGATGTTGGGCTCAAGCACCTCCAGGCCGTAGAGCGTCGCACAGCTGCGCGAGGCGATGGCGGCGACGTCGGCGCGTTCGGAGTTGGCGACCATCTCGGCCGACATAGCCGTGTTGGGGTACTTGGTGGCGTGCAGGCCGTGGGCCTCGATAAAGCCGGCGCACTGGGCGATGGCCTGACCATGGCTGTAGACCTCGCACACGTCCTGCAGCTTGGTTCCGGGCTTGACGAGCAAGTTGTGGTCGATCTTGAGGCGCAGCGAGCGCACGATGTGGAAGTCGAACTGGGCGAGCAAGTCGTAGACGGCGTTGACCGAGCCGGCGGTGGAGTTTTCGATGGGCAGCACGCCAAACTCGCAGAAGCCGTCGCGCACAGCGCGCATGACGCCCTCGAAGGTCTCAAAGAACGCGATGTCGGGTACGTCGAAGAGCTTGCACGCGGCGATTTGGCTGTAGGCGCCCTCAACGCCCTGGCAGGCAACGCTGGCCGTCTGGGGGAAGGGCGTATCGAAGGCTGCGGCCGTGGTATGGGCCTTTTGTGAGACCGTGATGCCCTTGAGCTCGTTGATGTAGCGCTGCTGCTCGGCCTTGTTCATGCTCATGAGGAGACGAAACAGGGCGATGGTCTGTGCCTCGTAGCGCTCGGGCGCGCGGCTGGCGAGGTTGTTGAGCTTGGAGCGCTCGCGGGCGGGGTCGAAGACAGCCTTGCCCATCTCGATTTTTGACTTGGCGACCTCGGTGGCAATGTCCATGCGCTCGACAAAGCTGTTGAGGAGCGTGGTGTCGATGCCATCGATGGCCTGACGGATGTCGGCAAGGTCCATGGAGGCCCCTTTCACGTAACGGTTGAGTTGACGGGCAACCCAGGTGAGTCGGGTTAGAGCTGGGCGGCGTCCTCGAGGAGGGCGTCCCAGATGGCAAGGGCGGCGGCTGCTTCGGCTACGGGGACGGCTCGGGGGACGATGCAGGGATCGTGGCGGCCGTGGACCGAGAGCTCGGCGTTTTCCATAGCGTCCATGTCCACCGTTTGCTGCTCGCGGCCAATCGAGGGCGTCGGCTTTACGGCCATACGCCACATGACGGGCGCGCCGGTGGAGATGCCGCCCAGGATGCCGCCGGCGTTGTTGGACTCGACCTCGATTTCGCCGGTCTCGGCATCGATGCGATACGGATCGTTGTTCTCGCTGCCGCGCATGGCGGCCACGGCAAAGCCCATGCCAAACTCCACGCCCTTTACGGCGGGAATGCCAAACGCGATTTGCGCGATGCGGTTCTCGATGCCGTCGAACATGGGGTCGCCGATGCCCGCGGGAAGCCCGTAAATGCCGCACTCCACGATGCCGCCGATGCTGTCGAGTTCGTCGCGCGCGGCTAGGATCTCCTCGCGCATGCGGCCGGCTGCGGCGGCGTCAATGCACGGCAGATCGTTCGTAAGGATCGCCTTGCGGTCGGCCTCGCGATAGACCATATCGTCCATCGGCAGGTCGGAGATGCCGCCAATCTGCGCGACGTGCGCCATGACCTGAATGCCGCGGGCCTCGAGTGCCTGCAGCGCAATGCCGCCGGCGATGCATAAGGGGGCCGTTAGGCGGCCGGAAAAATGCCCGCCACCAGCGACATCGTGCATGTTGTGGTACTTCACGCGCGCAGGGAAGTCCGCATGTCCGGGACGGGGCTTGCGGCGCAGCTCGGAGTAATCCTTGGAGCGCGTATTGGTGTTCTCGATAATCGCGGCGATGGGCGCGCCGGTGGTATGTCCATCGACAACACCGGCGATGATGTGGGCGGCGTCGGCCTCGCAGCGTTTGGTCGCGGTCTCGTCGCGACCGGGGGCGCGGCGGTCGAGGAAGGCTTGCAGCTTCTCCTGGTCCACGGCGATGCCCGCCGGAATGCCATCGAGCGAGCAGCCGATAGCGGGGGAGTGCGACTGGCCGAAGATGCTTAAGTGCAAGACGTTGCCAAAGGTCGAGGACATGCTATTCCTCCTCGAGCGTGACCTTGCCGCCCAGCAGGCGGTAGTGGTCGAAGAAATCGGGATAGGACTTGTTGACGGCCTCGGCGCCGTGGATCACGACCTCGCCGGTGGCACGGCTCGCGGCGATGGCGGCCATCATGGCGATGCGATGGTCGTTGTGCGAATCGACCTCGCCGCCGGTAAGGGCATCGACGCCCTTGATGATGAGGTCGTCACCGGCGATGCGCACCTGTGCGCCCAGCGCGGTAAGCTCGCGGGTGGTGGTGACCAGGCGGTCGGATTCCTTGATGCGCAGACGGGCGCAATCGCGGATAAAGGTGCGGCCCTTTGCCAGCGATGCCACGGCCGAGATAACGGGCACCAGGTCGGGGATGTCGTGGGCACTCATCTCAAAGCCGGCGAGCTTGTCGGACTGCACGGTGGCGGCGTTGGTGGAACGCACGATGCGGGCGCCAAAGCGCGAAAGCGCGGCGAGTACGTTGCGGTCGCCCTGTGCGGAGCTCAGGGACACACCCTCGACGGTGATGGGGTCGGTGCCGATGGCGCCGGCGCACAACCAAAAGGCGGCGTTGGACCAGTCGCCCTCGACGGTTACGCTGCCGGGCGTGCGATACGAGCCACTGCTCACGCGGAAGTTTGTGACCTCGGGCTGGCCGTCCCGGGCGGGAATACGCTCGACGTTGACCTCGACGCCAAAGGCCTTCATGGCTTGGATGGTCAGATTGATGTAGGGGCGGCTCTCGATGAGGCCGGTCACCTGCACGCAGGAGGGCTGGGCCAGCAGCGGAGCCGCCAGCAGCAGGCCCGAGATGTACTGCGAGCTCACGTTGCCCGGCAGCACAAAGGTGCCCGGGCGCATGCGGCCGCTCGTCTTGAGCGGAAAACCGCCCAGACCCTGCAGATCGCAGCCGGCGGCGATGATCTCGTCCGAGAGCGGGGAGAGCGGGCGGGCGCCCAAGCGTCCCTGACCCACAAACGTGGCCTCTGCTCCCAGTGCGCAGGCGACGGGCAGCATAAAGCGTAGTGTGGAGCCGCTCTCTCCGCAGTCGAGCGTGCCGCCGGCAAGGGCCTTGAGCAGGCCAAATTCAACGCTTTTCATGGTTGGATGGACCTGGAAGCCGTCCTCGACGGTCTCGATGCGGGCGCCGAGCGCCGTGAGGCAACGCACCGTGGCCTCGATGTCGGCGCAGGTGGTGTTGCAGGTGACGTGCGTCTCGCCGTTGGCAAGCGCGGCGCAGATGATCAGGCGATGCGCCATCGACTTGGACGCGATGGCGGGAACGGTGCCCTTGAGCGGGGACGGGGTGATGCGGGCTAGCATGCGGATGCGTCTCCCTTCTGGCCGAGGCCTTCGGCAATGAGTCCGTGGAATGTGGAAAGCGGCGTGCGGTCGATGCTGCAACGGCCAATGCCGTGCGGAATCACCAGGTCGATGGTTTCGCCGGCGCGCTTCTTGTCGTGGAGCGCTTCGGCGAAGACGGCATCGGCATCTAGGTCGCAGCGGGTCTTGAGGCCATGGCGTGCGCAGAGCTCCTCAATACGACCGGGCAGTGCAGCATCGCAAACGCCGTGCAGGGCTGCGGCACGCGTGATGATGCCCATGCCGATCGACACGCAGTTGCCGTGTCCGAGCTCAAAGTGCTCGCAGGCCTCGACGGCGTGTCCGGCGCTGTGTCCAAAGTTGAGCAGCTTGCGCTGGTTGGTCTCGCGCTCGTCGGCGACGACCACGGCGCGCTTGATGTCGATGTTGCGGGCGATGATGAGCGCTACGCGGGCCACATCGCGGTTGAGCAGTTCGAGCGTGAGCGGGGTCTTCTCCAGCTCGGCGAAAAGCTCCGGGTCGGCGATCACGGCGTGCTTGACGACCTCGCCGCAGCCGTCGGCGAACTGCTCGGGCGTGAGGGTGGCCAGGCACCCCACGTCGGCGATAACCACGCTCGGCTGCCAAAAGGCGCCGGCCAAGTTCTTGCCGGCAGCCAGGTCGATGGCGGTCTTGCCGCCCACCGACGAATCCACCATGGCGAGCAGGCTCGTCGGGATCTGTCTCTTATACACATCTCCGAGCCCACGAGACTAAGGCGAATCTCG
>UQOJ01000051.1 GCA_900542635.1 uncultured Collinsella sp. | reverse complement strand
TCGTGGGCTCGGAGATGTGTATAAGAGACAGCTCGGCCTCTTCTTCGGCCAGGGTCTCGGCCTCCTGCTTGCACAGGACGTTGTCGTAGGCCTTGCAGAACGGGTAGTAGATCAAGAAGTCAACGACCAGCAGGACGACAACCAGGACCAGAGAGATCGGCTGGAAGTTGGTGTCGATGAAGGTGCCGATCGGTCCGGGGAGTGCCCACGGCATGGCATAGATAAAGCCGTTCATGCCCAAAAAGTCGATGAAGAACTTACCAATGAGGACGTTGGCCACGGGGGCAAACAGGAACGGGATCAGGAAGTACGGGTTGAGGATGATGGGCGCGGCGAACAGCAGCGGCTCGTTGACGGCGAACATCACGGGTACGACAGAGGCTTTGCCGACGGCCTTGAGCTGCTTGGAGCGCATAAAGAGCAGGAAGATGATCGGGACAATGAACGTGGCGCCGGTGCCGCCGAGTTCGCCGATGTAGTTACCGAAGTTCTCGGTTAGGGCGAGGGCGGGGTGACCGCCGGCCTACAGCGTGGCGAGGTTGGTGGTGATGTTGCCAAACAGCGCGGCGTTGAGGGCGGGCTTAACGACCGAGGGGCCGTGGATGCCCATGAACCAGAACAGCGGGATCATGAACCAGATGAGGGCGAGGCCGGCGTAGGAATCGGCAGCGGCGAACAGCGGGCTCACCAGCGTGGAGATGACGTTGGCAAACGGGACGGCCAAGCAGGTGCGGCAGATAACGTCGATGACGGCGACAAACAGGATGGAGAAGCTGAAGGCGAAGATGTCGCGGAAGTTCTGGGCGATGGCGCCGGGGACTTCTTTGGGCAGCTTGATGGTGATGTCTCGCTTAATGCAGAAGGCATAGATGTTGACCGTGGCAAATGCGGCGACAAAGGAGCTCAGCAGGCCCTTGGTGCCCATGTTGTCGGTAAAGAACACCGAGACATCGGCGCCGTCGATCTTGGCACTCGTCTGGGTAACGGCCAAGATGAGCATAGCGCACATGGCGGCGACCATGGTGCTCGTGGCGTTGATGGCCTTGCCGGCAGGCATGCGGCGGTTCTTGGAGCCGGTCAGCGCGCTTGCGGTGGTGCCGGCGACCATGATGCCCACGACGCCCATCGTGAAGTTGTAAACCTTGTTGCAGAAGTTCACGACGTCGACGTTCCACCAGTCGGGCAGCGTAAAGCCGCCGACCGTGGCGACAACGCCCGGCAGGGTCGAAATAAGCAGGAAGACAGAAGAAGACAGGATGATGGGCATAGCTGCCAAAAAGCCGTCTTTAATGGCCTGAAGGTAGATGTTCTTAGAGACCTTGTCGAAGTACGGCTGACCTTTCTCCAAGAACTTAACGATCGATTCCATAGTTCACGCTCCTCTTTGCATGAAATCTTAATGGCATGGACGTTGAAAACCTATATGGTCTCCCGCTTGCTAAAAGCCCGGGTGCAGGCGGGGTCGGTCCCAGGGGGAGAGAGGGGAGCGGCTGGGTTTGTATCGCATAGGGCCGCTCCCTTCTCGGGGGAAAGCGAGGCGATGCGCTACTGCGCGTCCGCCATAGTGTCGGCGAGCTCCTTGTACCAGAGTGCCGACTGCTTGATGTAGCGTTTTTGCGTGTCGAAGTCGATGTAGAACAGGCCGTAGCGCTTGTTATAGCCATTGGCCCACGAGAACTGGTCCTGCAGGCTCCAGATAAAGTAGCCCTGGACGTCGACGCCCTCGGCGCGCGCCTGGAGCACCTTCTCCATGTGCTGGTCGACAAAGTCGATGCGCTCGGGATCGGCGACGATGCCGTTTGCGTCGGGCTCGGGGTCCTTGTGGCCCAGGCCGTTTTCGGTGATATAGATGACGGGGAGGTTGGGATAGGTGGCGCTGATGTGCTTGAGCGTGTCGTAGAGGCCTTGCGGGTAGATGAGCCAATCCCAGTCGGTGGTGGGGATACCCGGCATATCGACCTGCTGCCCGACGCCCTTAAACTTAAAGCACGAGGTGCCCTTGTCTCCGGTGCCGTTAAAGCTGTTGGTTGACTCGCCATCGTAGGCGGCGATAAACGCCGACTGATAGTAGTTGAGGCCGAACATATCGTTGCGGGGCGCCGCCTTGGCGAGCTCCTCCATGTCGCTGTCCTCAACCGTAAGTGTGGCGTTGTTGGCACGCAGAATCTCGTTGATGAGTGAGAGGGTGCGCGCGGAGTAGTGACCCAGGAAGGCGCCGTCCATGATGAAGTCGGTGTAGAAGGCGTTGTACAGGTCGGCGGCGTGCTGGTCGGCGGGCGAGTCGGTGGCAGGATATGCCGGCGTCAGGACGTTGACCATGCCAATGCGTCCGCCCAGGTGCTCGGTCTCGTCAAGATCCTTATACAGGTTGACGGCGCGGGCGTGGGCAACGAGCTCGTTGTGCTGGCTCTGGATGCCGCTCGTCACATCAAAGTGATGGTTGGGCGGGAAGTTGCCTTGGATGTATTGGGAGTGCGAGAGGCTGATGAGCTCGTTGATGGTGAACCAATTCTTGACCTCGCGGAACTCGCGGAAGCAGAACTCGGCATAGCGCACATAGGCGTCGACGGTCTTGCGGTTGAGCCAGTCGCCCTGGTTGAACAGGGCGGCGGGGGAGTCAAAGTGATGCAGGGACACATAGGGCTCGACGCCATACTTTTTGCAGCAGGCGAACAGCTCGTGGTAGTGCTTAACGCCCTCGGCGAGGGGTTCGGCATCGTCGCCGTTGGGGAAGATGCGGGTCCAGGCGATGGACACACGAATGGCGTTGAGTCCATGCTCGGCAGAAAGGCGGATATCCTCCTCGTAGCGGTTGTAGAAATCACTGGCCGGGTCGGGCAAAAAGCGACCCTGGGCGACAAGGTAATCGTCCCACATGGTCTTACCCTTGCCTGCCACCTTCGTGGAACCTTCCGTTTGGTACGCGGCGGTTGCGGCGCCCCAAACAAAGCCCTTCGGCAGCTGCTGTACGCGGTTTAGCAAAGACATATGCATACACCCTCTCGTCTCGCTGTTCGATATTGTGCGTTTGCGCTCAGGAGGCTCCCTGGTTAGCGTTCAGCGGTGAAAAAGCCCGATAAACACTATCTTAAAATGATTAGAACCAAAATGAGCACGTGAACATTTGACAATGAGCACGTTAACATCCGGCTGGGATGTATAGAAACAAAACAACTTCAAACAGCCGCGAACGGTTGTATTTGTTCGGTAAGCGGTTTTGATTGACAGAAGTTTTCATGTTGTGGTATATGGCTCGGGTATCATGAGCACGTTATCAATGTATGTACGATGCGCCATGGGCGCGGGGAATAGTTGGGAAGCAGGTTAGCGTGGAAGGCATGGATCAGCAGACAAGGAATGGTCGTTCGGCGAGCGCGGCAGAGGTTGCGGCGCTCGCTGGCGTGAGCCGCCAGACTGTGTCTCGCGTGGTCAACGGTATGCCCAACGTGACGGAAAAGACGCGCAAGCGTGTGCTGGCCGCCATGGAAGAGCTGGGCTTTCGTCCCAATTTTGCTGGAGCGGCGTTGCGCGGCGGGTCGTATCGTTCTATTGGCCTGTGCATGTACAACATCACACGTGTCGGTAACCTGGCGACGCTCGAGGGTATCATGCAAGCGGCGCGCGAGCACGATTTTGCCGTCACTATGATCGAGATGGGCGGCGACAAGCCCTATGCACTTGCCGATGCCTCGCGCCGCATGGTCGAGCGACCCGTCGACGGCATGATTCTCAACATGAACCGCATGGCTCCCGATTTTGAGGAGTTTGTTCCCCAGCCGGGAGTGCGAACGGTCATCCTGTCCATGTATGCGCATCCGCGCTGCACGACGATCGACTCCGACCAGTATGGTTCGTGCGAGCTGTTGACCAATTATCTGCTGGAACATGGTCACTCGAATATGCGGTTTGTGGCGGGTCCGGAAAACTCGATTTCCTCGCGTTTTCGTGAGGCCGGTTGGCGCGATACGCTGGGTCGTGCTCATGTCGATGCCGCTCCGATGCTGCGTGGCGATTGGAGTGCGGACAGTGGGTACGCCATGGGCGAGCGGATTGCGGCCGAGGTGCTTGCCGGCGGGTCGCAGGCGCCGACTGCCGTGCTTGCGGCAAATGACCAGATGGCGCTGGGCGTTATCGCCGCGCTCGAGAACGCGGGCCTGTCCGTGCCCGACGATGTGAGCGTGGTTGGTATCGACGACGCACTCGAGGGACTTGTTCCTCACAATCGGCTGACGACGCTGCGATTTGATTTGCGCGGTGTCGGTAAGCTTGCGTTTGAGGCGGCGATTGGAGAGAGCTCGTCTATCGAGGCGATTCATGTTCCGAGCACGCTGGTCGAACGCTCGACTGTTAGGGACATACGGGGTTAGGTCCTACTCCGTTTGTCTCGATTTGTAACAGGTAGACGGTCAAAAGCGGGCTACGTGTTACAGATTTAGATTCTTCGGAAAGAGCAATCCTGTTCGTCTCAATCTGTAACAGCTAGGACCAAAAAACTCAGCTAGATGTTACAGATTGAGACGAACGGCTTCCGACCTGAACAAAAAGGTCGGGGGCGGCTCGCCGTGTGACGTGCCGCCCCCGGCTGAGAAATGGGGACAGGTTATGTGGGCGGTGCAACTCCGCCAACCGCTCGTCGCAAGCCGCTAGTCCAGACGACGGGTCTGCGCCACGTGCTTATACCAGTATGCGCTTGCCTTGGGCGTTCGCTTCTGGGTTTCAAAGTCAACGTAGAAGAAGCCGTAACGCTTGTTGTAGCCATTGGTCCAGGAGAACTGATCCTGCAGGCTCCACAGGAAGTAGCCGCCCACGTTGACACCCACCTCCATGGCCTTGAGCAACCAGCGCAGGTGCTGCTCGATGTAGTCGATGCGCGGCTGGTCGTCCACAAAACCGTCCTTGTAGGGGTCCTTGTAGCCCATGCCGTTCTCGGTGATGAAGATCTGCTTGTAGTTGGGGTAGCGCTGCTTAATGTAGACGAGCAGATCGAACAGGCCCTCGGGATAGATGATCCAGTCCCAGTCGGTGGTGGGGATGCCGGGCTTGTTCACGTGCTCGCCAATGCCCTTAACGCGCCAGCGGCCGGTGCCCTTCTCGCCCGTACCGTTGTGGTGCAGGTCGTTCTCGCCATCGTAAGCCTTCAAAAAACGGCACTGGTAGTTGTTAACGCCCAGGTAGTCGTTGTAGAGCGCGGCCTCGCGCATGATTTCCAGATCCTCGTCCAGGATCTCGATGGTGCCGCCCGAGACGGCAGCCAGGCGGTTGGCGCACTCGAGGGTGTCGGGCGCGTAGTCGCCGCGGAAGGTGGCGTCGAGCAAGAACTGGTTCTGCAGCACGTGCTCGTTGTTGGCGGCTTTGATGTCGGCGGGGTCGTTCTCGTTGAGCGGATACTTAAACTCCAGCGACTGGATGACGCCGATCTTGCCCTTAAAACCGCCGTTGTGGAAGGCCAGTACTGCCTTGGCGTGGGCGAGCATCATGTTGTGCTCGCACTGGAAGGCCTCGGCCAGATGCGCCTTGACGCCGCCGGGGAAGGTGCCCTCGATGTAGGTGTTGGAGGCGTCGGCCCAGATCTCGTTAAAGGTGAACCAGTAGGTCACCTGGTCGGCGTACTCCTTAAAGCAGAAGGTGGCAAAGTCCACAAAGGCGTCGATGGTCTCGCGGTTGAGGAAGTCGCCCTTCTCAAAGAGGGGCAGCGGCGTATCGAAGTGATGCAGCGTGACAAACGGCTCAACGTGGTGCTTGTGGCACTCGGCGAAGAGGTCGTGGTAGAACTGGACACCCTCGGGGTTGATCTCGCCGGTACCGTTGGGGAAGATGCGGCTCCAGGCGATGGAGAGGCGGATGCCGTTGATACCGAACTCCTCGCACAGCTCCAAGTCGACGGGGTACTGGTTGTAGAAGTCCGAAGCGGGATCGGGGGAGAAGCGCCCCTGGGCCTCCAGGAAGTCGTCCCAGGCAACCTTGCCCTTACCGTGAGTGCGGGTCTCGCCCTCTACCTGGTAGGCAGCGGTGGCGCCGCCAAAGACAAAGTCCTCGGGAAACTGCGCAGGCGGGTTGGTTACGCCAGCAGGATTAACGGACATAATGATCCAATCGTCTAGATCGAAGGGCCAGCCGGCTGTGTATGGTCGGCTGGCCCTGGGCGTTACTTACTTCGAAAGCTGTTCACTCACGAAGGCGAGAGACTTGTCGCCGTTCTGGGAGAGCTCGATGTACTGCTTTCCGCGGCAGGCGACGCACTTGTTGCCCACGCGCTCGCAGTCCTTTTGCAGGTCGGCCAGGTAGCTGGCAGCCTGCGGGGCCAGGACGACCAGGTCAAAGTCGGGGAGCATGTCCACGTGGTTGCCATATGCCTCGGCAGCGGTCTCAAGATTGATGCCGCGCTCCTTGGCGGCCTTGGCCAGCGCGTTGGCGAGCAGGCCCGAGGTACCGCCACCCTGGCAGAGCACGAGCACGCGCTTGCCGTTGAGGTCGCTGGTGGCCGTGGCCTCGGTGGCGGCGGGAGCGACGTCGGACTTCACGGCCTCGGCAGCAGCACCGGCGGCAACGCTCTTGGCGTCAGCCTTGCCCTGGAAGGCGTCGTTGAGCTTGGCGGCCTTCTCGGCGTTCTTGGCGGCGAGCTCCTCCTGGGAGATCTCGGCCTCCTCGGCGCACTTCTGGGCGTCATAGGCACGGAAGAACGGATAGTACAGAACGAAGTCGACGACCAGGATAAGGGCGAGCATCACAAAGGCGAGCGGCTGGAAGCCCAGGCCCATGATGGTGCCGATGGGGCCGGGGACGGTCCAGGGCAGGGTGTACATAAAGCCGTTCATGCCCAAGAAGTCGATAAAGATCTTGAGGATCCAGATGTTGGCGATCGGGGCAAAGACAAACGGGACAAAGAAGACGGGATTGAGCACGATGGGTGCGGCGAACAGCAGCGGCTCGTTGACGGCAAAGCACACGGGGACGATAGCGGCCTTACCGACGGCGCGCATCTCCTGGGACTTGGCCAGGAAGCAGAACATAAAGACCAGGACGAGCGTGGCGCCGGTGCCGCCCATGCAGACGACGAAGTACTGGGCACCCTGGGTCAGGACAGCGGAAGCGTGCTGGCCAGCCTGGAATGCGGCCAGGTTGTCGGTCATGTTGGCAACAAGGGCGGCGGCGATGGCGGGCTCGACGATCGAGGGGCCGTGGACGCCGACGAACCAGAACAGGCTCATGGCGCCGTAGATCACAGCGAGGCCGATGTAGCCGTCGGCAGCGGTGAACAGGGGCTGGAACACCTGGATGACGCCCTGGGCAAAGCAGAAGCCAAAAGCAGCGCGGAAGACGATGTCAAAAACCCAAAAGACGGTGATGCAGACGGAGAAGGGGATGATGTCCTTAAAGGTCTGCGAGATGTTGGGCGGAACCTGCTCGGGCATCTTGACGGTGATGTTGCGCTTAATGAAGAACTTGTAGATGATGCCGGTCACAAACGCAGCGATGAAAGCGGTCAGCAGGCCCTTGGAACCAAGGTAGGTGGTGTTGAAACCGCTGGCGGCGTCCGTGGCGATCGTGTCGCTCGAAAGGAGCAAGAAGCCGACGATGGCCGCGCACATGCATGAGATAAAGTTAATCTGGTTATTCTTGGGCAGGTCGCGGTTCTGAGCGTCGGCGAAGTGCTTGGCCGTGGTGGCGGCGCAGGCGATGGCCAGGATGCCCATGGAGTAGTTGTAGCACTTCCACAGAGCGTTGTTGATGTCATCGGGCCAGTAGAAACCCCAGATGTTGGGGACCGAGGCTACCAGGCAGAAGATGGACGAGAAGATGATGATGGGGATGACGGAGATAAAGCCGTCGCGGATCGCCTTGAGGTACTTGTTGCGGGCGATCGCGTTGAAAAAGGGCTGGCCCTTTTCGATGATGGCGATGAGTTGCTCCATGCAATGCTCCTAAGAGTCGGTGGGTTAGCAACGATGGTAGCTTTTGACGTTCGGTTGCCAAAATGTTGACGTTGCCATTTTGTGACACAAAAAAAGACGCGAACCGGTGATTCCTGTGCCTGCGAACCGTCGATTCCTTACGCGTAAACGTTTGAGCCGCCCGGTGGCTCTGTGTTTGCACAATGGCAACGTTAACATTTGGGCGACAAAAGCCGTTCGGGGAAGCAAAAATGTCGGTGAACGGTAGGTTTTGGGTGGTGAGCGTATGGTGGGGGAGGCGTTAGATATACTTGAAGACGTTTCATTTGACTGCGTAGGGTGCCACCAATGGCATCGTTGACATAGAAAGATCGACCTATGGCCGCTGTTAAAAAATCGGTATCCGTCAAAGACGTGGCGCGCCTCGCGGGCGTCTCGGAGCAGACGGTCTCGCGCACCGTGCACGATTCGCCCAGTGTGCGCCCCGAGACCAAGGAACGCGTGCGTGCCGCCATGCGCGAGCTGGGGTATCGCCCCAATTTTGCCGGTCGATCGCTGCGCCGTGGCAAGTTTAAGACCGTCGGCGTCGCCATGTTCAACATTACCGGTACCGGCAACCTCGACCGTATGGAGGGCTTTGCCGCCGCGGCCGACAAACATGGCTATGCCATCACCCTCACTAAAGTAGATGGACATCCCTATACCCTCGAGAGCGCATCGTCGCGTATGAGCGCGCTGCCGGTAGACGGCATGGTCGTGATCATGAATCGCATGCCGGCGGACTTTGGCACCTTCGAGCCGCTGCCCGGCATGCAGACGGTGCTCGTTACGATGCTGGAGCACCCGCTCTGTTCAACGGTCGATAACGACCAGTTCGATTGCTCGCGCCAGGTGGTCGAGTACTTGCTGGGGCGGGGGCACAAAACCGTGCATTTTATCTCGTGTCCCGAGCGCTCGCTTTCGGGCATGCGGCGCGAGGAAGGCTGGCGCGAGACATTGCGCGCGCATGGTATTGAACCGCCGCGACTCGTCCGTGGGGATTGGACGGCACAGAGCGGATATGCTGCCGGTCAGGCTCTGGCGGAAGATCCGACCTGTACGGCCATTTATGCTTCCAACGATGCCATGGCCTACGGCTGCATTCGCGGGCTCGAGTCGTGCGGAAGGCGTGTGCCCGAGGACGTGAGCGTGGTGGGTGTTGATGACAGCCTGGGCGATATCGTGCCCGACCGTCGCCTGACCACGGTGCGCTTTGACAACAAGCGCGTCGGCATGTGGGCGGTCGACAAGATTGCCGGCGCCGAGGGCGTTGCGCCCGGTGTGGAGCACAGGCTGTTTCCGGGCGAGCTCGTCGAGGGCGATACGGTGCGCGATGTACGCTAGGGTGCGGACCTGTTTGGGTTGCCGATAATTGTGTTTGATATTGTTCGGATTGGCTTAAAAGCCGTTCACGGCTGAAAAGCAACCGTTCATAGCTCGAAATTGCATTTTGCGCTGTTCTTTTTTGTTTGAATGTTATTGTTTCTGTCATACACAACGCAGCGCGTATGCCCGGACGCGATGCTCTCCATTGGTTCATATGTGAAAGGAACGCAATATGGCAACCAAAGAAGAAATCTCGATGGTTGGATTCGAGATCGTCGCATACGCAGGTGACGCCCAGACCGATCTGCTTGCAGCGCTCGATGCTGCTCGCGAGGGTGACTTTGAGAAGGCCGAACAGCTGCACAAGGATGCCAGCGATGCGCTCATCGGTGCCCACGACACGCAGACCAAACTGCTTTCGCAGGAGGCCGGCGGTGGCGAGATGGAGATGACCTTCATCATGGCTCACGCTCAGGACACCCTCATGACCACTATGATCCTGGAGAAGCAGACCCGCTTTACCATCGATGCCTACAAGCGCATCGCCGAGCTCGAGGCCAAGCTCGCCTAACGAGCCCTCACAACCAAGTCCCCTTCCAAAAGCTCTGCCGCTACCCGCGGCAGGGCTTTTTCTGTCCTCCTCCAAGTTGCGGTGAAATAGGGACTGAATAGGGGCCGGCGGGCGCAAAACAATCCCTATTCCACCGCAACTCATCCCGAGACAGTCATTGGGGACGTTCTTAAACGACTAGTCGTTGGGGGCAGTCTTGGAGCTTCTGCACGCCCTCCCGTTCGGTTTTTCGATGGGTGGGTATACTTCCATCCGCAATGCAGGCCGGAATGAGGAGGTGTCCAAATGCCGGACAACGGATTGATTCAAAAGACAGATGCGCACGAGATGGCTCATGGGCGTCCTGTCCAGATAACCGAGCATACGACGGTAACCGAGCTGCAGCCCAGCCTGTCCGATGTCGTGTGCGCAAACAAAAAGCTGCAGATTGGCTTTATCGTTGCGCTCGTGGTACTGGCGCTGCTGTCGGGCTTTGTAGCTCGTCCGCATTTCGCCGATACCAAGACTTGGGACTCCACCATCGAGGTCATCGATCAAAAGAAGGGCAACGTTTTGGCGCTCACGACCTCGTGCGTCGCCCTATCTGCGGGTATAACTGCGCTGCCGGGCGATACGGGAACGCCAGTTGCCGAGCAGCTCGCGCAGCTTTCGGGAAACTTGGGTATCGTGCTTGCCGTGCTCTACCTCGAAAAATATCTGCTGACCATTTTATGGTCGGTCGGGCTGGGCATCCTGATTCCGTTCTCGCTCGTACTCTTCGCGGTGTCGCTTGGCATTCACGGACGCTGGAGCACGAGCGCGGTCATTCGCCGCGTGGCAACGCGTGTGCTGGTGGTCGCCATAATTGGCATGGCGTTGGTGCCTGCAAGCGTTTGGGTGTCGCAGAAGGTCGACGAAACGTATCGCGTTAGCATCGAGGCGGCCGAGCAAAAGGCGGCCGACGCTGCGAGTGCGGCAGATAGCGATAGCTCCAAAACAAGCAAGAAAAAGACCGAGTCCGCAGAGTCCAAGAGCGTGCTCGAGCAGCTTGCCGACGGTGCCTCGGGCCTCGTCACGTCGGTGACCAGCGGCGCCAAGCAGATGACCGATGAAATTGTGCAGCAAGTGACCGATCTCATCGAAGGCGTCATTGTGATGATCGTGACCTCGTGCGTTATCCCGCTGCTGGTGCTCGCGGCGTTTCTATGGCTGGGACACACGCTACTGGGGATTGATATTTCCGGCCCGGCGAACTATTTGACGGGCCGCTTTCTGAGTGCTCCGTCCAAGCACGCCAAGAAGGGCAGGCAGTCTGAGTAGGCGGCAAAGCGTTCTTTGGAAGATCAACTGTAAGAAGGGCGGCCGAGACACGTTCTCGGCCGCCCTTTTGTTTGTTGAATACGCGGTCGCTACGTCCGCGCCGGGTCCAGACGGTCGGCAATCATCCGTAAACGGTATTTGTTCAAAAAAGAACAAAGATAAACAAATAATTCTTGCAGTTGATGTTCGAATGTGTTCAAATAAACATGAACAGTGAAGAACCGCACATTCAGATGCCCGGACCTGAACGCGATTCAACACTTCCAAACAGAAACTACGCACCTGCGTATCTCTCAAGGAGGATGTCATGAGGGTTGTAATCGCTTCCGATGCCGACGGTATGTCGATGAAGGAGTCCATCAAGGAGATGCTCATCGCCGACGGTCACGAGGTCGTCGACTATTCCGAGACCCCTGCCGCGGACTTTGTCGATTCCGCGACCGCCGTTGCCAAGGACCTGCTGGAGCACAAGGATTCCCAGGGCTTCGCATTCGATAAGTACGGCGTCGGCTCCTATATGGCCGCCGTCAAGATTAAGGGCATGGTCGTCGCCAACATTTCCGACGAGCGTTCCGCCTACATGACCCGCGAGCACAACGGCTCGCGCATGGTCACCATGGGCCCGGGCGTTGTGGGCACCGAGGTCGCCAAGAAGATCGCCCGCGAGTTCCTGCGCGCCCAGTACGCCGGCGGCCGTCACCAGATTCGTGTCGACATGCTCAACAAGATGGCCTAACGAGAGCCACCGAGAACTCGAACTTCTACCTCAACTTGTGAATTCAGACGAAAGGACGTTCTGATGAAGAAGACCATCGCAATCGGTTGCGACCATATCGTTACGGACGAGAAGATCTATCTGGCCGACCGCCTGGAGCAGGCTGGCTACAAGGTGCTCGACTGCGGCACCTACAGCCACACCCGTACGCACTACCCCATCTACGGTAAGGCCGTGGGCGAGGCTGTTGCCAGCGGCAAGGCCGACTTTGGCGTGGCCCTTTGCGGCACCGGCATCGGCATCACCAACGCCGTCAACAAGGTTCCCGGCGCCCGCTGCGCCCTGGTTCGCGACATGACCTCTGCCCTGTATGCCCGTCGCGAGCTCAACGCCAACATCGTGGGCTTTGGCGGCAAGATCACCGGCGAGTTCCTGATGGCCGATATCATGCTTGCCTTCCTGGAGGAGCCCTACGAGAAGACCCCCGAGCACGATGCCCTGATTGCCAAGATCGATGCCTGCAATAAGGCCGACGCCGAGGCTCAGGCTGACCCGCACTTCTTTGACGAGTTCCTCGAGAAGTGGGACCGCGGCGAATACCACGATTAGCGGGTATCCGGCGTAATTAACTAGTCCGTTGACGGCTCGCGTTTCTGTGATGGGGCGCGGGCCGGTTTGCTATCAGCCCCACTGACTTGGCGGGCTGTCGTAAGAAAGGGAAGGCTCCTATGGAGTTTGTTCTTGATAACGGTTCTATCCGCGTGGCACTGAGCACGGCTGGCGGATCGTTCACTTCTATTGCGGCCAACGGCCGTGAGTACCTGTGGCAGGGCGACCCGGCGGTGTGGTCGGGCCAGGCACCCATTTGTTTCCCGATCTGCGGCGGCCTTCGAGATGGTCACGCAATGACTATGGGCGGCCACGAGGTCAAGCTTGCCCGTCACGGCTTTGCTCGCAAACAGGAGTGGAAGCTCGAGGAGCAGGGCGACAACATGGTCGGGCTGAGCCTAAGCTCTGCCGACCATGCCGAGTTGCTCGAGCAGTACCCGTATCCGTTTAAGATCGTTGCTCGTTACACGATCGATGCGGAAAAGGTGGCCGTGTCGTACGAGGTGACCAATGAGGGCACCGAGGACATGCCGTTCTTTGTGGGCGGTCACCCTGGCTTTAAGTGCCCGCTTGACGAGGGCGAGTCCTATGACGACTATGAGCTCCGTTTTGAGCAGCGCGAGGCCGCCGAGCTCTGTACTGCCGTTCCCTCGACGGGCCTGATTGATGTTGAGCATCGCAGCAAGAACCCGATGGTTGGCCATGACCTGCCGCTGACCCACGAACTCTTTGACTTCGCGGAGACCATCTTTGACGTGCTCGAGAGCCGCGTGGTTACGCTGACCAAGAAGACCGAGGACAAGGGCGTGCGCCTGACGTTTCCCGATATGCCGTACCTGATTGTGTGGAGCAAGCCCGAGGGTGACTTTGTGGCCGTGGAACCGTGGGGCGGCCTGTCCACCTGCTCCGACGAGGACGATATTCTGGAGCACAAGCGCGGCTGCCTGGTGGCCAAGCCGGGGGAGACCGTTACCCGCGGCTTTGAGATCGAGATCCTTTAACGAGCTATCGTATGCTTGGGGCCGCGCGTGTCGTGCCCCGGAAACAGGAGTTCAATATGATTCTGACCGTTACCATGAACCCGTCGATTGATACGCGCTATCAGCTCGATAAGCTGATCATCGACGATGTTAACCGTGTGACGCCCGAAAAGACCGCTGGCGGCAAGGGCCTCAACGTGAGCCGTGTGCTGCTGCAGTTGGGCGACGATGTGCTCGCGACCGGTCTGCTCGGCGGCCACATGGGTGCCTATATGGCCGAGCTTATGGATGCCGACGGCGTCAAGAACGACTTTGTGCCCATCGCCGGTGAGACGCGCATTTGCCTGAATATTCTGCACGAGGGCAATCAGACCGAGCTGCTGGAGAGCGGCCCGCAGATCGCCCCGGCCGAGCTCGAGGCCTTTACGGCCAAGTTCGCCGAGCTTGCAGCGAAGGCAGACGTTGTGACGCTTTCGGGCTCGCTGCCGCGCGGCGTCGATGCCGGCTACTATGCCGAGCTCGTCAAGATCGCCGAGGAGGCGGGCGCCAAGGTGCTGCTCGACACCTCGGGTGCATCGCTGGAGGCCGCGCTGGAGTCCGACGCTAAGCCTGAGCTCGTAAAGCCCAACCTGACCGAGATTAACGGCCTGCTGGGTACGTCCTTTACGACCGATGATGTCGATGCCCTGCGCGAGGCGCTTGCCGCTGATGGCCGCTTTGCTGGTATTCCCTGGGTTGTCGTCTCGATGGGCGCCGCCGGTTCGGTGGGCTTCCATGAGGGCCGTGCGTTCCGCGCCAAGACTCCCGCGATTGAAGCTGTGAACGCGACGGGTTCCGGCGACTCGACCATCGCCGGCTTTGCGCATGCCATTGCAGCTGGTGCCGACGACGTCACGGTGCTCAAGACCGCCAATACCTGCGGCAAGCTCAACGCCATGGATCCCAAGACCGGCCACCTGGTCATGGATCGCTGGGACGAGGTCTACAACAGCGTTGTCGTGACTGAACTGTAGGGTTACGCGGTTTTACCAAACCGCGTAACGGCTCGACACTGCACCTCAGGTTCCGCCGTTCTACCGAACGGCGGACCGGTCGACGCTGCAAACCCGCCAGAGCGGCAATCTGCCTTTCAACTGCGGCGGCATGACCAGAAGGTCAATGCCGCCTTGTTTCAAGGCACCTTGCTCGCTCTGGCGGGTTTTCGCTCATATGACCCAATCCGC
>UQOJ01000050.1 GCA_900542635.1 uncultured Collinsella sp. | reverse complement strand
TCCGCGCCGCGCTGGGAAGGGCCGCGTAGCGGTCCAAGAAATCGTCCGCAGTCCCGCTTCAAACGGAAACCGTGTCCCGGAATCGAGCCTCAGGGTGGGACGCATTTTCCGGTAGAGGCCTGGGACGGAAGGCGTGTCCCAGAATCCGGCTAATCCGATGGCCAGGTGGTTGAGCGAGTGGGCTCCGAGGCTCCATTAGTGAAAATTCATTTGTTAAACCTGGCAACCGTGGGTAGAATAAAGTCGACGGCAGCCCAAGGGTGATAGCTGGGCAGCGCCGTTACTTAGTTCAAGGGGTCAATGCCTTAACGGCGTCGACCCCTCTTCTTTTGCTTCGTACGCTGCTTGAGTGCCTCGGAAAGCCCGATAAGCGCCGTGAGGAGCGAGACCAGAGCGGTCAGGAGTTTCACGAAATCAGTCAGATCGGTCATGGGCATCACCTCCCGTCGCATGGAGGGCGCTGCCCGGCACATGGAACTGCCGTCAACAACTGCAATTCTATCAAAGTACTGCTATAAATACGAATATATGTTCGATAATAACAGTGACGTGATTCTCTCAAAGTGTGGCTTTACGCAAGGATGCCGGAAAGCCGTGCTGTGCGATTTCATGTCCGCACGGGTTCCTATCCTTACGACAATGTAGCCGCCTATGTAACGAGCGGCAGTTGACGGAGAAAGGCCCTGACCGTGCCAGACAAAAAGACGCCGGATATTTCGGCCATCGATACGACGAACTTTGCGCGCCAGATCGTGCTCGACTTTGAGTTTGCGCCGGTGCCAAAGCAGCGCCAGCGCCGCGGACTACGTAACGAGATTATCGAGGTCGGCGCTGTTAAGCTCGATTACCACGGCAACGTGATGGGCGAGTTCTCGCAGTTTGTGCAGACAGAATTTACCGAAGGCGTTGCGTTCCCCGTCCGCGAGCTCACAGGGATATCGGCTGTGGACACTGCGATGGCTGATCCGCTCTATGTGGTGATCAAAAGACTCAGCGATTGGATCGGTCGCTACTCCGCCCAGATAGTTTGCTGGAGCGGGGCGGATCATCGACAGCTTATGACCGAGTGCCAGGCAAAGCACATGGACCTTTCCGCATTTCCTACGGACTGGGCCGACCTGCAGGCGTTTTACACTTCGATCATGGACGTGGGCAGCCACGGGTGCGTCTCTTTGAGTGACGCGGCAACGTGGTTTGGCATCGAGTTCGACGAGTCGACGGGTCACGCCCACAGCGCCTTAGCCGATGCGCGCGTGACCGCCAAGCTGCTCAAGCAGGTGATGGATGGGGACTACCGCGTGAGCCCGCACGTCCAGGAAGTCCGCCAGCGGTGGGGGATGGGCGAGCGAGCCCAGACGCGCCTTTCCAGCAAGTGCCCCGAGCTGGGCGACCTGCTGCTGAGGCTGAAGGCGGAGGGGAGGTAGGCCTTTTGAGAACGCCATTCGGTTTGGCATGGCAGGGCTGTAAGCGCGGCTTCGCACTGCTGTTTGAATCGAAGCGTCAACCAGTATGACGAGCTGTCTGGTCTGTCTGCCTACACCATCGCAATCCCGCGGGTCGCACTCAACAGCTCATACTCCCTTTCGCTCCACTGCCGCAGCTCGGCCGTGCGTACGGCGTCGCGACACAGGTCCAGAAACACCTCAGCTCCCTCGCAGAAGCACTCGCGGGCAAAGTCGCCCGAGCCGCTTGCGACGCACGCGCCGTCGGCAAAGAGCTTCCAGCTAGACGGCTCACGCAAATCGTCTCCGAACAACTTAATCTGTAGCACATGTGGATTGCCAGCAGCGCAGAACTCTTCCTCGAGCTTCTGTACCGTAAAGCGCATCTGGTGGGAGAGGCTGCTCTTGACCAGGGCCGAGACATAGCCGCTCGGCTCGTCCAGAAGATGCATTCGTTTTGGCTTGACTGCCAGGTTGTGGAAGTTGCGCTCGCTGCGCACGGAGAAATTGTCCATACGGACTCCTTTCATCGATGTTGGCAGGGCCACCGTGCCTCTTGGCCGGTTGGCGTCGGGATCGTGGAGCCAACTCTCTACCCCGACTCTGGATAAAACGCGCCCGCTCCTTGCGGGCAAGATGGAGTCTATCAACGTGTACGGACAGAAATCAAGCGCCATCCGCGAAATGACGCGCGGATGGCGTTGGTTTCCCAAGTGATTATTCGGCTTTCATCCGGAAAAGTGTCGAAATCAGCCGTGTAAAAGTACGGAAAAGTGTCGAAATAGGCACCTTAAAACTTCGGAAAAGTGTAGTTGGATGACAAAACAGCACTTAGAAGCCGATGCTGGATGCGGGATCCTGCGGCTGCCTTCAGCCCTCGCTACTCGTCGTCTCCGTCGTTGGGGTCGCCCTTGAGGGTGTTGATGTCCAGGTACTGGTTATCGTCCTCTTTTTGCTGGGTCTCCGACTCCGCTTGGGTGGGGCCGCGGAACAGCTGGAATCCCTCAAACGCAATGACGCCGAGCAGGGCAATGATAATGGCGATAAAGGCAACCTTGACTGCCTGCGGAAATTCCGAGAAACGCAGCGCCTTTTCCTCGGCGTAATAATCGGCGAAGCGCTCTTCGCCCGTGCTTTTGGTATACGCCGGCGCGGACGCGGCCTCCGGGCCATATTCCGGTGCGGGCGTGGCAGCGTACGAATCGTTGAGATAATCGCTCGATGCGGTGCCATAATCCTCGGTCTCGATGCGACCGTTGTCAGCATAGCCATCGGAATAATCGGAATATGCCGTGCCGCCCTCATAGTCTGCGGCGCTCGTGTTGGCGGCAAAAAGCGGGTTAACTGGAACGTCGAGCGCCGGCATGCCGGTAGAGGTCTCATCCAGATCGGTTGCAGCCCAGGAATCGTGGGCAACCTGATGGGCAACGGGCTCATCGAGCCTTGCGACCGGAGGCTTGCGTGCCGCAGGAACAGGCAACTGCTGGGCGCTGTACATAACGGTGCTGTCGGCCGATTTGCCCTGCGTCGCTGCAGCGAGAAATGCCGCCGTCTCGGACGGGTCGCTTGCGGGGCGGGGAGCGGGCGTGGACGCCGAAGTGGGTGTGGGCGTAGGCGCGGGCGTCGAAACAGGCGACTGCGCAGGAGTCGGCGCAGGTGCGGACTTGGGCGCAAGTGCGGGATTGGGGCTTGACGGGCGAGCGCCGCCGCCCATGAGTTCGTCGGCGGTCCACGGGCGATCATCCATCACATCGTCAAGGCTCAGCGAAAACAGGTCGTCTTCACTCTCATCGAACATGCGGTGCACATGTCCACCAATTGCCGGAATCAATCCGCGACCGGTGCATGATGCCTTGCTCAACGCCATTCTGTTCCATCCTTTCGAAATACTAATGACATCGATTATATGGAACTTCCCAAGCTGCTCGGTCTTGGATTCGTGCTTTCCAGAACTCGCGCCCAAAAGGGGAGGGGCAATCCAGGCGAGTGCCTACTTGTCGCCGGCCGCCGCCTTGGCCTCATTGAGGTAGCTATAGAAGCTGTACTTGGAGATGCCAAAGAACTCGCAGGCGCGCTCGCTCGACTTGGAAATGAGGAAGGCACCGCGACGGTCGAGGTAGCCAATGGCACGAATGCGCTCGTCTTTGGTCATGAGTGCCGCGGGCTTGCCCACAAACTGCTCGCACTCGTGCAGCAGGTCCTCGAGCAGGTCGCCGATGTTCTTGGTAATGGGCTCGGGCTCGGTATAGCCCGTGCCGCCGGTGCCGGTGAAAGCGTCGAGCGAGCGCTCAAAAGCCTTCATAAGCGTAATGTCAAAGTTGATGCCCAAAATGCCGACGGGCTTGCCTTCGTCGTTGCGGATAAAGATGGTCGAGGACTTGAGCAGCTTGCCATCGGTGGTTTTAGTGAGGTACGGCTCGCGGTCGTGTACGTCGGTGCTGCCCTCGTGCATGGACTCAAACACAATATGGCTGGGGCCGTCACCCAGTTTGCGCCCGCTGACGTGGCCGTTTTCGATCACTACGATGGAGTGGTCCACGTCCTCGGTCTCCAGATCGTGGACGACGACTTCGCAGTTGGGGCCAAATTGGAGCGCCAGGCCGTGTGCGAGGCGCTTGTAAAACTCAATCTGTGCGGGGGTCATGGGTGCCTTCCTAAAAATTAGTTTGGGCACACTTTGCCATAAACCACATCTGTTCGCAAACAAATCCATCAACAAGGCAATTCATGACCGTTCGGCGGCGAAAAAGTACCGATTACGGCAACAAACAATTTGTTAGGTTTGCCAATCAAAAAGTGTGATAGAACAGTGCTAACAAACTTTTTGTTTGGCATCCACATAAAAGTTCAGTCGCATGAATGGGAATGGGCTGAAACGCGTATGCGGGGGCCGGCAAGAGAGGACTTAAGGAGTTCACCGTATGGCCGATAAGATCCAGTGGGCGGGCAACACGATGCCCAAGAGCGATGACAAGCACTTGGGAATCATGAGCCTCGACCACGTGAAGAAGGCCCGCGCCTTCCACCAGTCGTTCCCTCAATATACCGTCACCCCGCTTGCCCGCCTGGACGGTCAGGCTGCGCGCTTGGGTCTGTCCAACCTGTGCGTTAAGGACGAGAGCTATCGCTTTGGCCTCAACGCCTTTAAGGTTCTGGGCGGATCGTTTGCCATGGCCAACTACATTGCCGACGAGACCGGCAAGGACGTTGCCGAGTGCACCTTCGATTACCTGACCTCCGATCAGCTTGCCAAGGACTTTGGCCAGGCCACCTTCTTTACCGCTACCGACGGCAATCATGGCCGCGGCGTGGCATGGGCTGCCAACAAGCTGGGCCAGAAGGCCGTCGTTCACATGCCCAAGGGTTCCACCAAGCCCCGCTTCGATAACATCGCCGCCGAGGGCGCAACGGTGACCATCGAAGAGGTCAACTACGACGAGTGCGTGCGCATGGCCGCCGCCGAGGCCGACGCCTGCGAGCGCGGCGTCATCGTTCAGGACACCGCCTGGGAGGGCTACGAGAAGATCCCGTCTTGGATCATGGAGGGCTACGGCACCATGGCTTCCGAGGCTGCCGAGCAGCTGCGCGAGATGGCCATCAACCGCCCGACGCACGTGTTTGTCCAGGCTGGCGTGGGTTCGCTCGCCGGCGCCGTGGTGGGCTACTTCACCAACCTGTATCCCGATAACCCGCCCACCTTCGTCGTGGTCGAGTGCGCTCCGGCCGCCTGCCTGTACAAGGGCGCTGCCGCCGGCGACGGCGATCCGCGCATCGTGGACGGCGACATGCCCTCCATCATGGCCGGTCTGTGCTGCGGCGAGCCCAACATCCTGGGTTGGGATATCCTGCGCAACCACGCCACCGCCTTCGTGTCCTGCCCCGACTGGGTCACCGCTCGCGGCATGCGCACCCTGGGCGCTCCCGAGAAGGGCGACCCGCGCGTCATCTCCGGCGAGTCCGGCGCTGTGACCACCGGCCTGGTCGAGACTCTCATGCTCGATCCCGAGTACGCCGAGCTCAAGGAACTCATCGGCCTGGACAAGACGAGCTCCGTGCTCTGCTTCTCCACCGAGGGCGACACCGATCCCGACCAGTATCGCCGCATTGTTTGGGAAGGCGAATATCCCACTTGCTAATCGTTGGGGCGGAGTAAATAGGTATCGCTCCGCCACCTCACAGGTAGATTCCTTCGTTTGAAAGGTTATGAACAATGGCTAAAGAACTCGATTTCGACGCTATCAAGGCTGCTGCGGAGTCTCATCGTGCTGATATGACGCGTTTTCTTCGCGCAATGATTAGCCACCCCTCTGAGTCCTGCGAGGAGGGTGAGGTTGTTGCCTGCATCAAGGCCGAGATGGAGAGCCTTGGTTATGACGAGGTCAAGGTCGACGGCCTGGGCAATGTCATGGGCTTTATGGGCGAGGGCGACAAGATCATCGCCATCGACTCTCATATCGACACCGTCGGCATCGGCAACATCGAGAACTGGGATGCCGATCCCTACGAGGGCTACGAGACCGACGAGATCATCTACGGCCGCGGCGGCTCCGACCAGGAGGGCGGCATGGCTTCTGCTACCTACGCTGCCAAGATGATGAAGGACATGGGCCTCATCCCCGAGGGCTACAAGATCATGGTCGTCGGCACCGTCCAGGAAGAGGACTGCGACGGCATGTGCTGGCAGTACATCTACAACAAGGACGGCATTAAGCCCGAGTTCGTCATTTCCACCGAGCCCACCGACGGCGGCATCTATCGCGGTCACCGCGGCCGTATGGAGATCCGCGTCGACGTTCACGGTACCTCCTGTCACGGCTCCGCTCCCGACCGCGGCGACAACGCCATCTACAAGATGGCCGACATCATCGCCGACGTCCGCGCCCTCAACAACAACGGCTGCGACGAGTCGACCGACATCAAGGGTCTCGTCAAGATGCTCGACCCCAAGTACAATCCCGAGCACTTCGAGGATGCCCGCTTCCTGGGCCGCGGCACCTGCACCGTCAGCCAGATCTTCTACACCAGCCCCAGCCGCTGCGCTGTCGCTGACTCCTGCGCCATCTCCATCGACCGTCGCATGACCGCCGGCGAGACCTGGGAGTCCTGCCTGGACGAGATCCGCAACCTGCCGGCCGCCAAGAAGTACGGCGACGACGTGAAGGTCTCCATGTACATGTACGACCGTCCGTCCTGGACCGGCGAGGTCTACGAGACCGAGGCTTACTTCCCCACGTGGATCAACAAGGAGGCCGCTCCGCACGTCAAGGCCCTCGTCGACGCCCACAAGGCCATGTTTGGTGACGAGCGCATCGGCTGTGAGCCCAGCATGGACAAGCGCACCGGTCGTCCGCTGTGCGACAAGTGGACCTTCTCCACGAACTGCGTCTCCATCCAGGGCCGCTACGGCATCCCCTGCGTGGGCTTTGGCCCGGGTGCCGAGTCTCAGGCTCACGCTCCCAACGAGGTCACCTACAAGGACGACCTGGTCACCGCTGCCGCCATGTACGTGGCTGCCCTGAACCTCTACGATCCGAGCAAGGCCGATGGCGACGCCACCGTGTTCCGCGCCGGTCTGACCAACAACAAGATCGATTAGTCCCATTCCTCGATTTTGTTGAGCCGGGGGCCGCTCGTGTCCCCGGCACCCCCTGTTGACTTGGGGCCCGCGGTCGTTATCTCCCATGCTTCCTCAACGGTGGCGGGTCCTCGTCATGGTGCTCTGCATGTTCTAGCCACACGCGCATGCCGGAGCACATCTACTCATTGCGATCGTTTCATCTTTAGAAAGGACATTTCCATGGACGCTAAGTTTACCGAGCTCGTCGAGCAGCTGAACGGCCTCGATTTTAAGGGTATGTACGGCAGCGACTTCCTGCACACCTGGGACAAGACCACCGATGAGCTCAAGGCTCTCTACATCGTTGCCGACGCACTGCGCGAGCTGCGTGAGAACAACGTTTCGTCCAAGATCTTCGACTCGGGCCTGGCCGTCTCCCTGTTCCGTGACAACTCCACCCGTACGCGCTTCTCCTTCTCTAAGGCCGCCAACCTGCTCGGCCTCGAGCTGCAGGACCTGGACGAGAAGAAGTCCCAGATCGCTCACGGCGAGACCGTCCGCGAGACCGCTACCATGATCTCCTTCATGGCCGACGTCATCGGCATCCGCGACGACATGTACATCGGCAAGGGCGACGCCTACATGGCCGAGGTCTCCGAGTCCGTTCAGCAGGCCTACGAGGACGGCGTTCTGGATCACCGTCCCACGCTCATCTCCCTGCAGTCCGACTCCGACCACCCCACGCAGTCCTCTGCCGACATGCTCTACCTCATCAACGAGTTTGGCGGCCTCGAGAACCTCAAGGGCAAGAAGGTTGCCGTCACCTGGGCCTATTCGCCCTCTTACGGCAAGCCGCTGTCCTGCCCGCAGTCGCTGATCAGCCTGCTGCCCCGCTTTGGCATGGACGTCACCCTGGCCCACCCCGAGGGCTACGACCTCATGCCCGAGGTCGTCGAGCGCGCCAAGGGCTATGCCGCCGAGTCCGGCACCACCTTTAAACAGGTCAACACCATGGCCGAGGCTTTCGAGGGCGCCGACATCGTGATCCCCAAGAGCTGGGCTCCGTTTGCCGCCATGGAGAAGCGTACCAACCTGTACGCCGAGGGCGACGACGCCGGCATCGCTGCGCTCGAGAAGGAGCTGCTCGCCCAGAACGCCACCCATCAGGATTGGTGCTCCACGACCGAGCTCATGGAGAAGACCGCCAACGGCCAGGACACCATCTTTATGCACCCGCTGCCCGCCGACATCTCCGGTGTCTCCTGCGAGCACGGCGAGGTCAACGCCGACGTCTTCGACATGCACCGCGTGGGCATGTACAAGGAGGCCAGCTACAAGCCGTACGCCATCGCAGCCATGATGTTCCTGCAGAAGGTTGCCGATCCCGCCGCTACCCTCAAGGCCCTCGACGAGCGCAACACCGCCCGTTGGCTCCAGGCCTAAAGCCGGGTTGAGGTAAGCCATGTAAAGGGGGCGCTCTGCCAACCGGCGGGGTGCCCCTTTTTTGCATCGCGGGCGTGTGGGATAAGCGCTTTCGATGTGGATGCCCGCGGCGCGAGTTATGGGTACGATGGTTTCAGGGGAGGTATCACCATGAAACTTGGATGCGTCATTATGGCTTCGGGCGAGGGCAAGCGGTTTGGCTCTAACAAGATGCTTGCCGATATCTATGGCGAGCCGCTGATTGCCCGGACCATCGATTCGGTTCCCCAGGGCTTTGACGCCGTGGTTTCGACGCGTTGGCCCGAGGTCGCCCAGATTTGCGAGGACAAGCATTGCCCGTGCGTGCTGCACGATGGCGAGCTGCGCAGCGAAAGCGTCCGTGCGGGCCTTTCGTGGGGAGTCGAACGCAACTGGAAAGGTTGCCTCTTTTTGCCGGGCGACCAGCCGCTCGTGAGTTCGGATTCTTTTGAGGCTATGGTTCGTGCATTTGACGAGTGTGGCCGCAAGCATCCGGTGCGTCTTGCGTGCAACGGTGAGCCTTCGAGCCCGGTGCTCTTTCCGGCGGAACTGTTCGATGCGCTCATACGTCTTGAGGGCAAGGACGGCGGCGGTTCGATCCTCAAGGACCGTACCGACGTGGTGCTGGTCGAGGCGCGTGCCTACGAGCTGTGGGACGTCGATACCGCCAAGGGACAGCAACGCATAACGGAGCATATCGCCGCCTGCTCGTATTTTGATCGCGTGGCCAACTGCATCAATCAATAAGGAGCAATTATGATCATCATCAAAAACGGCGCGCTTGTGACGCCCCAGGGGCTTCGCCGCGCCGATCTTGCCATGGAGGGCGATAAGATTGTGCGGATTGCCGCGGCAATCGAGCCGGGCGAGGGCGATACCGTCCAGGACGCCACCGACTGTTGGGTGTTCCCCGGCTTTATCGACGGCCACACGCACATGCAGTGCTGGACTGGCATGGATTGGACGGCCGATAGCTTTGAAACCGGCACGCGTGCGGCTGCCTGCGGCGGTACGACGACCATCGTGGACTACGCGACGGCTGATCGCGGCGTGACCATGCCCGATGCCTTGGCCGAGTGGCATCGCCGTGCCGACGGAACCTGCACGGCCAACTACGCCTTTCATATGGCACTCGCCGAGTGGAATGAACGCAACCGCGCCGATCTTTCGGCTATGCGCGAGGCGGGCGTATCGTCGTTTAAGACCTACTTTGCCTACGATCATTTGCGCCTGGACGATGCCGAGACGCTCGAGGTGCTCGAGGAGCTCAAGCGTATTGGCGGCATACTGTGCGTGCATTGCGAGAACGGTACGCTGGTGAATGAGCTGCAGAAGCGCGTGTACGAGCAGGGGATTCATGGGCCCGAGGGGCATGCGCTCAGCCGCCCGGACGTGTGTGAGGCCGAAGCCGTGAGCCGCCTGCTGTATCTGGCGCACCTGGCCGGCGACGCCCCAGTCAACGTGGTGCACCTTTCGACCAAGTTGGGGCTCGGGGCCATTCGTGCTGCCAAAGCGCGCGGGCAGAAGAATATCTATGTCGAGACCTGCCCCCAATATCTGATGCTTGACGACACCTGCTATCTGGAGCAGGGCGAGGACGGCTTTGCGGGCGCCAAGTACGTGATGAGCCCGCCGCTGCGCCATGCCGGTGACCGTGCGGCACTGCGCGAGGCGCTTGTGGCCGGCGAGATCGATACGATTGCGACCGATCATTGCAGCTTTAACCTGCACGGGCAAAAGGACCGCGGGCGCGACGATTTCCGCGCGATTCCCAACGGCGGGCCCGGCGTGGAGCATCGTCCCGTCGCGATTGCCACGAGCTTTGAGGGACAGCTGGGACCCGAGGACCTCTGCCGCTTGATGAGCGAGAACCCGGCGCGCGTGTTTGGCATGTATCCGCGCAAGGGCTGTCTTGCCGAGGGCTCCGATGCCGACGTGTGCGTGTGGGATCCTTGCGCGCGTTGGACGATCAGCGCCGCGACGCAGCATCAGGCCGTGGACTACACGCCGCTCGAGGGCTTTGAGGCACATGGCCGCGCCAAGGCCGTGTTTGTGAACGGCGTGCTGGCGGCACGCGACGGCGAGCCCACCGGAGCCCAGCCCGGTCGCTACGTGCCCCGCTAGCAGGAAGGCCGCCAGGGTAGCTAATTTGGGACGGGGCTCTTTTAGCTACCCTTGCCTGCCTGATGATTTTTCTCTCAACATGGGGTAGCTAAAAGAGCCCCGTCCCAAATTAGCTACCCCTTGAGGCTGGTGGCGATGATGGGACGGTCGAGGACTGCCTCGAAGCGATCTGCCATCGTTGAGTCGGCAAGTGTGTCGGCTTGGTTGAGCATGATGCGGGCATTGTTGAGGTTCAGCATCTGCAGCTCGGCATTGAGCACCATGGCGACGCGCTCTGGGGTGGCAGTGTCGGTGGGCTCGCAGCCGCAACGCTCGCAAAAGAGCTCGGGGCGGTGGACGGCTTCGTTGATGGGCTTGCCGAGCCCCGAGGCGCCGACGAGCCAGATGACGTTGGCCGTCCCGGCGGGAATTACCGGCTCCCAGGCGGCATGCGCCTTGAGCGGGAGTCGCTTGCTACCGTCTGCCTCGGCCAACACATAGTCAAAGCGCTGTGCCAGCTCGCCGAGTGGCTCCGCGGGGGCGGAGAGCTTGCCTGTCTCCGGGTCCAAGATGCCTGCCTGGCAGATGCCTCCGCGTGCAAGGCCCGCGCAGGCCTCGCAGGTGCAACCGGGGACATGCGAGGCGCGCGGCTTCCAAGGCGCGGCGTCCAGGCGACGATTCGACCCGTCCCATGGCACACCGGCGACGGGAAACATGTGCGTGGTGGTACAGAGAAGCACCCTGCCGCCGGCGCGCATGAGCTCGAGACCCAGCGTCTTGAGCAACGTCGACTTGCCGCCGCTGCCGATAATCGCGGTAATGCCTGGCTCGATCATGAGCGCCGAGGCAAGATTGCCGCTAACCGTTTCCATCTGTTCACCGCCGTATAATACTGTGATAATAAATAATCATCAGAGTAGCGGTCGAACCGCTTTTGCTCTGCTCAAACCGTAGCACAGGGAGGTGCCCCGGGAATGCTCATTTATGTTCGCGGCGCCGGCGATATCGCCACGGGTGTCGCCGCTCGCTTGGTGCGCGCCGGCGTGTCGGTCGTTATGGCCGATATCGCGGTTCCCACGTGCATCCGCCGCACAATCAGTTTTTGCGAGGCTATTCGCCTGGGCGAGGTCCAGGTCGAGGGCATTCGCGCTCGCTTGGCGCAGACGCCGGCAGAGGCGCTCGAGATTACCCAAGCGGGGGATGTTGCCGTCGTGGTGGACCCTCAGGCCAAGATGCTCGATGAGCTTAAACCCGCGGCTGTGGTCGACGCGATTCTGGCCAAGCGCAACCTGGGCACCACGCGCGACATGGCGCCTACCGTCATCGCCGTGGGGCCGGGCTTTACCGCGCCGGTCGATTGCGACGCCGTGGTCGAGACCATGCGCGGGCATTTCCTGGGCCGTGTCATTACCCAAGGTTCACCCCAGCCCAACACGGGCGTGCCGGGCATTATCGCTGGCTATGGCAAAGAGCGTGTTATCCACAGCCCCGCCGCCGGCGTGTTTCGGTCCGACCGCGCAATCGGCGACATCGTGCGCGCCGGAGACGTGATTGGCTACGCGGGCGATACGCCCATGCGCACGCAGATCGATGGCTGTCTGCGCGGGCTTTTGGCGAACGGCGTGCAGGTGACCGAGGGCTTTAAATGCGCCGATGTCGATCCGCGCGGCGATGCCAGCTATATCAACTACATTTCGGACAAGGCGACGTCGGTCGGCGGCGGCGTGCTCGAGGCACTCGCTATGCTCACCGATATCTTTAGAGGATAGAAGGCGGCAATGGAAAAGCTCGATGTTGTGAATGCGGCGCTTGCCGCCCTGCGTGCTGGCGAGACGTGCGAGCTCGTGGTCGTGGCCGGCACGGCGGGGTCGTCGCCGCGCGGCGTGGGCGCCTGGATGGCCGTCTTTGCCGACGGCAGCCAGGCGGGCACTATCGGCGGCGGCAAGATTGAGCTCTTTGCGCTGGATGAGGCGCGCGAACTCCTGAGCGCGGGACAGTCGCGTCTGGTCCGCTACACCATGGGCGGCGAGAACTCCGATACCGGCATGATCTGCGGCGGAGCCATTTGCCTGTGCTATCTGCATCTGGATGCGACCCAGGCACCGTTGTTCCGGGAAATTGCCGACGTCTTGGTCTATCGGCGCATCGGCGACTTCGTCATCGACTTTGAGCCGTTTATCGCGAGCGCGCTCGAGGGCGATGTGGCCGAGTACCATGGCGAGGCATCGCGCCATACCATTGCGGGCTGCCCCGGGCTTTCACTGGTGGAGGAGGGGAGTAACGTCACCTACACCAACGCTGCCTCTGAGATTCCCGCGGCGCACATCGAGACGCTCTGCCCCGAGGGCCTGACCTACATCTTTGGCTGCGGACACGTGGGCGCCGCGACGGCGCGCGTGCTCACGGCGGCGGGCTTTGCCGTCGTGGCGTGCGACGACCGCCCCGGCACGCTGACCCCCGATTGGGTGCCCGGTGTCTACGATCGTCGCTTGGTCGATTACAAGAACCTGAGTGAGCTGTGTCCCATCGGTCCGCGCGACTTGGTGGTCGTCGCCACGGCGGGTCACAAGTCCGATATCGACGTGGTGATTCAGGCCATGCGTGCCAAGCCTGCCTATCTGGGCTGTCTGGGTTCGCGCCGCAAGACGGCCTTTGTGCGTGCCCGCCTGGAGCAGGAAGGTTTTACGCAGGACCAGATCGACGAGCTGCACCTTCCGATCGGCGTTGCCATCGAGGCCGAGGACCCCAAGGAGATCGCCATCTCCATCGCCGCCGAGATGATCCACCTGCGCCGCACCAAACTCGTCCCCCGCAAGCGCTAATCGGATCCCCACCAATAAGTTGCGGTGAAATACGGACTGTTTAAGCCTGTTAGGCCGCCAAACAGTCCCTATTTCACCGCAACTGCTTGTTGGGACCCATTTGTGCGGGGGAGTTGTGGAGTTGTGCAGGCAGACGAGGTTTTTCTGGAAATACGCTCACGATGCGCGTATAGTACCGATTGTTTTGTCGGCTCCTGCTGTGTCGAGTCCAAACCGCAAAATGCCATGAGCGGCGCGGATGCAGCCAGGAGGCACGAGGACAACCCATCGTGGCCACGCCCCGTGCTTAAAACCCCAAGAAGGAGTGAACAATGGCAGAAGAGAAGTATGTGCCGCGTCTGAAGACCAAGTACAACAACGAGGTCAAGCAGCAGCTTCAGGACAAGTTCCAGTACGAGAACGTCATGATGATCCCCAAGTTTGAGAAGATCGTCGTGAACATGGGTGTCGGCGAGGCCGCTACCGATTCCAAGGCCATCGACGGTGCCGTGCGCGACCTGCGCGCCATCACCGGCCAGCAGCCGATGATCACCCGTGCCCGCAAGTCCATCGCTACCTTCCGCCTGCGCGCTGGTATGCCGATCGGCTGCAAGGTTACCCTGCGTGGCGACCGTATGTGGGAGTTCTTCGATCGTCTGACCTCCGTCGCGATCCCCCGTATCCGCGACTTCCGCGGCATCTCCGCCAAGAGCTTCGACGGCCGTGGTAACTTCTCCATGGGCGTCACCGAGCAGCTCATCTTCCCCGAGATCGACTTCGACTCCGTCGATCACCAGCGTGGTATGGACATCACTTTCGTGACCACCGCCAACACCGATGAGGAGGCCAAGGCCCTTCTGGACGCCTTCGGTTTCCCGTTCAAGAAATAGGTTCACCTGCCCTATAAGCGCCGTTCCCACAAGGGGGCGGCGCTTGGGGCGAACAATACTCTATGTGAGGAGGATATAAGTGGCTAAGACATCGATGATCGTCAAGTGCAATCGCAAGCAGAAGTTCTCTACTCGTGAGTACACGCGCTGCCAGCGCTGCGGCCGTCCGCACTCTGTGTACCGCAAGTTCGGCCTGTGCCGTGTCTGCTTCCGCGAGCTTGCACTCAAGGGCGAGCTTCCCGGCGTTAAGAAGGCCAGCTGGTAAGTCACTACCAGCGTTTCAAGCATCAGTTTGGAACAGGGAAAACGCGCTAAAAAGGCTTTGCCGTTAAGGGCGGCGAAGAACCAAGAGCACGTGTTCATCAAGAACGAAGGAGAATCTGTATGAACCTTACAGACCCGATCGCAGATATGCTTACGCGCATCCGTAACGCTAACTCTGTGAACAAGGCCACGGTCTCCATGCCGAGCAGCAAGAAGCTCGTCGAGATCGCTCGTGTTCTGCACGAGGAGGGCTACATCGAGGGCTACGATGTCGAGGACACCGTTCCCCAGAAGACTCTGCACATCACGCTTAAGTATGGTCCCAAGAAGGCTAAGGTCATCAACGGCATCCGCCGCATTTCCAAGCCGGGCCTGCGTAAGTACACCGGCGTTGCCGACATGCCCCGCGTCCGCGGTGGCCTTGGTACCGCCATTATTTCCACCAGCCATGGCGTCATGACCGACCGCGATGCTCGCAAGCACAACGTCGGCGGCGAGATCATCGCTTACGTCTGGTAATTCGCTCGGTAGGTAGAAGGAAAGGAGATCACCGTGTCTCGTATCGGTAATAAGCCTGTCCCTGTCTCTTATACACATCTCCGAGCCCACGAGACTAAGGCGAATCTC
>UQOJ01000049.1 GCA_900542635.1 uncultured Collinsella sp. | reverse complement strand
ATGTCATGCGGACTCCAAACCGGACCTGATGGTCCAACTTTTTGTCCGCAGTCCCGTTTTATCTGGGCAAACGTAAAGGGCCGACCGCGGAGATGCGCGATCGGCCCTTTTTAGTTGCTTGGCTGCAGAGGTTATGAGAAGCGAACGCTTACAGGCGGTCCTTGTTCTCGGCCTTAACGTCATGTGCCTGCTGAACAAAGAACAGGTCGTACACCACGATGACAAAGGCGCCAAAGTTGATGGCGTCGCCGCCAAACGCGGGAAGCGTGAGCACGGCCTGCGCAATCGTGGCGATTGCGGCAACAATACCGAGCTTAAACGCGCCATCTACCTGCGAAGGCTTGTTGGCACCCTTGATGCCCGCAACGCCCGCGGCGAGATCAATGAGGCCCTTGGCGACAAGCACGACCGCGGCGAGCATGGCATTCGATCCGTAGGTGGACTCGAGCTTGCCGGTCGCGATACCGGCGATTCCAATGACGAGACTGGCGATGCCCAGAACAAAATAAATCAGGGCGAGGATTTTGAGTGTCTTGCGAGCGGCGCTCATGGCTGGTCCTTTCGATGCGGGCGCGGAGAATCTGTCGCACCCAGGTTGCGGCACATATCGTGAAGCACATTGTAGTTCAACGGGGCGATGCATGCGTTTGAAAGCGTCTCTTGCCCGCACGGTCCAACCTTTCAAAAAGGAAAGCTGGGCGTAAGTCAAATCGATGGCAGCGTATGCGCGGCGCTGCGATGATGGGGTCATGGTAAGAGCTGGACCGAAGGAGAAGCCATGATGTACGGAGTCAAGCAAGTGCGTGAGCCGCGGTCGTTGGGAAGGCGCATGAGTGATTCCGTGATCGCTGCCGTGTGCACGGGATTGATGGCGGTGCTTTGCATTGGGATGCTGTGGGCCATGTCGCATGTGGGACAATAGCGGACGGTTGGGTGTCGTCATGAACGGCGCCCACGTATTCGTTTTGCTTGCTAAGGAGTACCCATGGGCGTCGTCGATCCCTTTTCTGTTGCTCGGTCCGCGGGGCTTGAGCTGATCGGGAAGTCCGAGGGCCTCACGCTCACCGACGGCACGATGGAGCTGCGTGCCGATTTTGGCCGCATGCTTCCACGGCTCAAGCAGGGCCGTCTGCAGCAAGAACTGCTGGTAAAGGCTGCGCGCGCAAAAGGCATCGAGAGCCCATGGGCGATTGACGCCACGGCAGGCTTTGGCGAGGATTCGCTGCTGCTGGCGGTCGCGGGCTTTACCGTCGATCTGTATGAGCAGGATTGCGTGATCGCGGCGCTCCTCAAGGATGCCCTGGATCGCGCGGCAGATGATCCGGCGCTTGCGACAGCCGTGGCGCGCATGCGCTTACATGCGGGCGAGGACAGCATTGCCGGCCTTTACCATACAGCTGAGCTGATCGGGCGGGGCGAGCTCACCGCTCCCGACGTGGTGTATCTGGACCCCATGTTTCCCGGACGCACCAAGAGCGCGGCGGTTAAAAAGAAATTCCAACTCTTGCACCATCTGGAGCAGCCGTGCGCCGATGAGGAGACGCTGGTTGAGGCTGCGCTTGCGGTGCACCCGCGCAAGTTGGTTATCAAGCGGCCGGTGAAGGGGCCACTGCTTGCCGGTGTTAAGCCGAGCTATCAACTTGCGGGCAAGGCCGTTCGTTACGATGTCTTGGTGCCGCCGCGCCCGTAGCTTGCGTGCGATGGTTGGCGCTCCGTCGGTGCCGTGCCGATGCGGTGCCTATTTCCACGGGTGCGATGTCAGGTGCCAGCCGCCGCAGTATTCGCATTTGTAGCAGGCCAAACCGCGCCGCCCGCGGCTTTCGCAGTCGGCCATAACTGCCTCGGCCTCGGCGCGCGTGTCGTAACGGTTTTTGCGCTCGCACGATTTGTAGCGCCAGGCCTCGTCGCGCTCGGCGTTCAGGGTGTCGCGGCGCTCGTCTTCGCGCGCAAACAGGTCGCTCATATCGCCGCCCGTGGCAGCGCCCAAAAACTCGCTTTTGGCTTTTGACCAAGCGGCTCGCTTTTTGCTCCCCATCTGCTTCGTGCCCCTCTCCAAACGCTGGTATCATTGCCCAATCAAAGTGATACCAATAAACGTGAGGTCGCCGCGTGATGATCAGAAAAACCCTCGATACCGACATTCCCGCCGTCATGGCTATCTATGACACGGCCCGCGCCTTTATGCGCGCGCATGGCAACGCCACGCAGTGGCCCGAGGGCACGCCTTCTGCCGAGCAGCTGGCTGCCGATATCGCCGCCGGTGGCAGCTATGTGTGTGAAGTCGACGGCCGCGTGGTGGCGACGTTTGCCTTTTTACCGGGCCCGGACGAGTGCTATGACGTAATTGAGGACGGGCAATGGCGCAGCGACACTCCGTACGCCGTGCTGCACCGTGTGGCGTCCGACGGCACCGCGCACGGTATCGCGGCCGCGATGTTTGCCTTTGCCAAAGAGCGTGCTGATCACCTGCGTATCGACACGCATCAGGATAACCTGCCCATGCAGGGTGCGAGTATTAAGGCGGGGTTTGAGCGCGCCGGCATCGTGTATGTGTCCGACGGTACCCCGCGCGTGGCGTTTGACTGGCTGCGTGAGGCATAAGAGCGGGGACGCGTGTCAACAATTTGCACGAACGAAAATGGCCCCGGGTGGGGCCATTTTCGTTCGCTGGCTGTTTTGCAAGCCGGCTTTCGCAAGGCGCGAACCTACGAAAATCGCCGCGCGGCAACGCAGGGCGATGAGCTCGGTCGGGGGATAGGGCCCGCTTCGCCCGCCGGCCCGTAAATTGTATCATCCAGTGTGGAATGAGGACGCCCGTTGCCGCGTGCGATGGGCTTGCAATAAGAGGAGAGCCATGTCGAAGCAAGCGGTCGTTGGAATCTTGGCGCATGTCGATGCCGGCAAGACCACGTTGACCGAGGCCATGCTATTCAACGCGGGCCGCATTCGCAAGCGCGGCCGCGTGGACAATGGCGATTCGCATCTGGATACGAACGAGATTGAGCGCGAGCGCGGTATTACGATCTTCTCGTCGCAGGCTGTGCTCGACCATGGCGATACTCACGTCATGCTCGTGGATGCGCCGGGACATGTCGATTTTTCTGCCGAGGCGGAGCGCACGCTGCGCGCACTCGACTACGCGATTTTGGTTGTGGGCGCCAACGACGGCGTGCAGGGGCATACCGAAACCCTGTGGCGCCTGCTTGCGCGCTATGACATACCTACGTTCATTTTTATCAACAAGATCGATCTTGAGAACCCTGGTCGCGATGCGTTGCTGGCCCAGCTTGGGCAGCGTCTTTCCGAAGGCTGTCTGGATGCCGGCGAGCTGCTGGCGGGTGGCGCCGTGCAAGAGGATGCCGCAGCGCTGGACGAGGCGGCACTCGACGAGTTTCTCGACGCGGGGGAGCTTTCGGCTGCCACGCTTTCGCGCATGGTGGCCGAGCGAAAGCTGTTTCCCTGCTTTGCCGGCTCGGCGCTCAAGGACCAAGGCGTGGGCGAGCTGCTCGACGGCGTGTGTGCGCTGATGCGTGAACGGACATGGCCCCAGGAGTTTGCGGCGCGAGTTTATCGTGTGAGTCGTGGGGACCGTGGTGAGCGCCTTGCCTGGGTTAAG
Organism: uncultured Collinsella sp.; assembly: GCA_900542635.1. Lineage (GTDB taxonomy): Bacteria > Actinomycetota > Coriobacteriia > Coriobacteriales > Coriobacteriaceae > Collinsella. The sequence continues at coordinate 11,738 of UQOJ01000049.1, read as the reverse complement.
GTGACGGGTGGTGTGCTGCGCGCAAAGCAGGTGATTGAGGGACGCTCCGGTGTTGAGCCCTGGGAGCAGAAAATCGATCAGGTCCGTATCTATAACGGCGAGAAGTGCGAACTTGCCCAGGAGGTTGCCGCTGGCGGCATCTGCGCTGTGACGGGACTTGCGCACGTTCGCCCGGGTGATGCCTTGGGCGCGGAGCCCGCGGGCGATGCGCCTGTCATTGCGCCGGTTCTTACCTATACCGTGCTGCCGGGCGAGTACGATGTCCATAGCGTATTTCGGGCGCTTACCGAATTGGCGGATGAAGATCCCATGCTCGGCGTAAGCTGGAACACTCATCTTGAGCAGATTCATTTGCAGCTGATGGGCGCCGTGCAACTCGAGGTCGTGCAGCGGGTGTTGGCCGATCGCTTTGGCCTTTCGGTTGCGTTTGAGTCTGGCGGCGTTCTCTATAAGGAGACTATTTCGCAGCCGGTCGAGGGCGTGGGCCACTTTGAGCCGCTGCGCCACTATGCCGAGGTACATCTGCGCTTGGAGCCGTTGTCGGCGGGCTCGGGCATGCAGTTTGGCACCGTGACCTCGACCGACGAGCTCGATCTTAACTGGCAGCGTTTGGCGCTCACCAACGCTATGGAGCGCGATCACCTGGGCGTGCTGACCGGCTCGCCCATCACCGATGTGCGCATTACGCTCACGGGCGGCCGTGCGCATGCCAAGCACACCGAGGGCGGCGATTTTCGCCAGGCCACGTATCGCGCGATTCGCCAGGGGCTCATGCAGGCACGTGAGGCTGGCGCGGCGGTGCTGTTGGAGCCGTGGTACCGCTTTGAGCTCGAGGTGCCGGGGGAGTGCGTGGGCCGGGCGCTCTCGGATGCCACGCGCATGGGTGCCGAGTACGAGCCGCCGACGATGACGGGCGACCGGGCGAAGCTTGTGGGTCGCGTGCCGGCATCCGAGGTGCAGGATTACGCGCTGGAGGTGGCTGCCTACACGAGCGGTCGCGGTCATCTGTACCTGGAGTTCGCCGGCTATGCGGCTTGCCATGATGCCGAGCACGTCATCGAGACGGCCGCCTATGAGCCCGAGGCCGATCTGCCCAACACGCCCGACTCAGTCTTTTGCTCTCACGGTGCCGGTTACACGGTCAAATGGTACGACGTACCCGCCGCGGCGCACGTAAAGGTCGACCCCGCCACCTTCCGCCCTTGGCGAGCGGCAGACGCAGAGTTTTTCGGCCACATGTGACAAAGGGACACCCCCTTTGTCACATGCTATTGGTATAACTCGGTATAAGTTGGTATAACTATTACCAGGGTTTACCGATCCGAGGAGGCCGACATGAATCCAAATCCCTTTAAGCCAACGGCAGGCAAGCGGCCTCCGATGCTCATCGGTCGAGAGTCGGTCATCGAAGATTTCGAGGAGGGGCTCGATAACGGCGCTGGAGCGCCGGGCAGGCTCATGCTCATTACGGGAAACCGCGGCTGCGGCAAGACGGTTCTCCTGCGGGAGCTGCAACGTCTAGCCAATGAGCGCGGATGGGCGGTTGTCTCCGATTCCGCCTCGCTTGGCTTATGCGACCGCCTGGCCGATGCGCTTCGCTCGAATAGGCCGGTTGTGACGTCAATGGAGTTCGGTCCGTCGTTTGGCCGGATGTCGGTCGAGGCGGCGCGAGCAAAGGGCGAGACGTTACGAGGGCTGGTCAACGAGCGCCTCAAGAAGCTCGGTCCGGGCAAGGGCATACTGTTTGCGATTGACGAGGCGCAATCTGCGTCTATCGAGGAACTGGCGGCACTTGCCGTTCTCTATCAGCAGGTGCTCGGAGATCAGGATGCCACGGGCTTGTCCGATAGCGACCAGCGTGGTCTTGTGCTGGTGTTCGCCGGCTTACCCAGTATGGTTGATGACTTGCTCGAAGAGCCGAGCGTGACGTTTTTGCGGCGTGCTCAGCAGCGTACGCTGGGGGCGATTTCTTTGCCCAAAGTGCGCGATTCGTATATCCAGACGGTCAAAGACGCTGGTCTTTACGTTGATGCGGAGACGGCGGACCTTGCGGCGCGCAAGAGCATGGGGCATCCCTATATGGTTCAGCTGGTGGGCTATTACATGTGGCGCTCTGCTGTCCGGCGTGGCTCGCAGGTCATTGAAGAGCGCGATGTTGAGGCTGGGCACGCGGATGCCGTCTCCGAGTTCTACGAAGCGGTTGACGCGCCCCTGTATTACGGGCTGCGCAGTCCACAGCGCCTCTTTATCGAGGCTATGGCGGTTGACGAGGACAAGCCGACGCGCATGGCGGACATCATTGAGCGTTGCGACCGAACCCAAAGCTGGGCGAGTAAATATCGCGCAAGCCTGATTCGCGAGCGCGTCATCGAGGCAGCTGGATACGGCCTCGTCCGGTATACGGTGCCCATGCTGGGCGCGTACATTCGCGATCGAGTTTTATGGCATGAGTAGGGTGATAAAGGTGACGGAACAGAAGATGAGCCCGCAGGCTATCGAGGTGCGCGGCGCGCGTGTACACAACCTCAAGGACATCGATATCGACATTCCGCTGGGAAAGCTCGTGGGCATTGCCGGCGTATCGGGTTCGGGCAAGAGTTCGCTGGCGCTGGGGGTTCTTTATGCCGAGGGCTCGCGTCGCTATCTTGAGGCGCTCAGCACCTATACCCGCCGTCGTCTGACGCAGGCCGAACACGCCCAGGTGGACGAGGTGCTGCACGTGCCGGCGGCGCTCGCATTGCATCAGCGCCCCAGCGTGCCGGGCGTGCGCTCGACCTTTGGTACCATGACCGAGCTCAACAACAGCCTGCGTCTGCTCTTTAGCCGTTGCGCCCATCACGTGTGCCCGCATTGCGGGGCGCGTGTGGAGCCGAGCCTTAACGTAGCTGCGGGCCTGTCGCTCACGTGTCCGACATGCGGCCGCGAGTTCTACGCGCCGAGTGCCGAGGACCTTGCCTTTAACAGCGGCGGTGCATGCCCCACCTGCGGCGGCACCGGTGTCATGCGCGAGGTGGACGAAGCGAGCCTGGTACCCGACGAGTCAAAGACTATCAACGAGGGCGCGGTCCTTCCCTGGGGCACGCTCATGTGGGATTTGATGAAGCAGGTGGCAGGCGAGATGGGCGTGCGTACCGACGTGCCGTTTAACCAGCTCACGCCTCAAGAGCGCGACATCGTGTTCCACGGCCCGGCGGTTAAGAAGCACATTCTCTACGTTCCCAAAAACGGGGAGGGCGCCACGCCGCTCGACTTTACCTATTACAACGCCGTCTATACCGTTGAGAATGCGCTCGCCAAGGTTAAGGACGATAAGGGGCTTAAGCGTGTGGCTCGCTTTTTGCGCGAGGGACCATGCCGTGACTGCGCCGGCACGCGTCTCTCCGAGGCTGCGCGCCAGCCCCAGGTGCGCGGTATCAATCTGGCTCAGGCCGCGGCCATGACGCTTGGTGATGCGATCGAGTGGGTGCGCGGGGTGCCCGCATCCTTGCCGGCCGAGATGCGGCCCATGGCGACGGATATCTGCGATTCGTTTTTGAGCACGGCTCGTCGTCTGGTCGACCTGGGTCTCGATTACCTTTCGCTCGATCGCGCCGGTGCCACGCTCTCCACGGGTGAGCGCCAGCGCGTGCAACTCGCCCGCGTGGTGCGCAACCGATCGACAGGCGTGCTCTATGTGCTGGACGAGCCCTCAATTGGCTTGCATCCTGCCAATGTCGACGGCTTGGTGGGCGTAATGCGCGACCTGGTGGATGACGGCAATACCGTGGTTGTTGTCGACCACGATACACGTGTGCTGGTGGAGGCTGATTATCTGGTCGAGATGGGCCCCGTTGCCGGAGCAGGCGGCGGCAGTGTAATCGCCGCGGGCACGGTGGACGAGGTCGAGCAATCGCAGGACAGCCGTATCGCGCCGTTTTTGCGCGCCGAGCCCAAGCGCTTGCGTCCGCAGGTGACTGACGACGAAATGTTCGACCAGGGCCATATCCGCATGGCGACCGATACCATCCATACCGTCAAGCCGCTCGAAGTCGATATTCAGCGCGGTCGCTTGGTCGCGGTTACGGGTGTTTCGGGTTCGGGCAAGACGACGTTGGTGCTCGAGACGCTCATCCCGGCGCTTAAGGCGCAGGCAGCTGGCGAGCGCTTGCCGGGGCACGTGTGTTGGGTCGATGCCGAGGGCATTGGCCGCGCAAACCTGATTGACGCCACGCCCATCGGCGCCAATGTTCGCTCGACGGTAGCGACCTATGCCGACATCCATGACGAGCTGCGTCGCGCCTTCGCCCGTACGCTCGAGGCCAAGGCGGCCGGCTACAAGGCGGGTGCCTTTAGCTACAATACCGGCGCCTTGCGCTGCCCTACGTGTGATGGCACGGGATCGATATCGCTCGACGTGCAGTTTTTGCCCGATGTCGAGATCGTCTGCCCGGCATGTCGCGGCTCACGTTATGCAGACGCAGCTTCGCATATCCATCGCGAGGGCAAGGACGGGAGCTTGCTTACGTTGCCGCAGCTCATGGACATGAGCGTGGACGAGGCCCTCGACGCCACGGTGGGACTCAAGAAAGTCCAGGCGCGCTTGCAGACCTTGCACGACCTGGGCCTGGGTTATCTTACGCTTGGCGAGCCCACACCGGCGCTTTCGGGCGGTGAGGCACAGCGCCTTAAGCTCGCGAGCGAGATGGGCCGCGTGCAGGATGATGCCGTATTTGTGTTCGACGAGCCCACGATTGGACTACATCCGCTCGATGTTCAGGTGTTGCTGAGCGTGTTCGACGGCCTTGTTGCCAAGGGCGCCACGGTTATCGTGATTGAACACGATCTCGACCTTATCCGTAACGCCGATTATGTGATTGACATGGGCCCAGGCGGTGGCGACGCCGGCGGGCAAATCGTCTGCGCCGGCACGCCGGCGGATATCGCGGCCTGCTCCAAGAGCATTACCGGCCGCTACCTATAGGCGATGTGACAAAGGGACTGCCCCTTTGTCACATTGAATTCTATTTCACGCATTGAGCGGCGAGATAGTCGCGGAAGAATGGCAATTCAAAAGCGACGATTCCGCGCCCACGTTCCCCAATGATGCCGGCGTCTATCATGCGGCGTCGGTAGCGGGAGACCTGCTGCGGCGAACGCTTAAGGCGCTCGACAAGGTCGGCGGTGGTGGACTCTTCCTCGTCATCGAGCATGGCGATGAGGAATCGCTTGTCTTCTGCAGTGAGTTCCCGATAGGTTGCCGCGAGAATTCGGTCGTCCATCTCGTCGCGCGCGATTTTGATTCCCAGGTCAAAGTCGCGTGACGAGATTTCCTTCGAATCGCTTGTGAGATCCCAGGCACGGTAGCCTACGAGTTGCAATAGGAAGGGAAAACCAGAGATCGAGCGAACGGCTCTATCGATTCCCTCAGCATCTGCCAGGCGATCGTTTTCCTGAATTGTGCGAATCAAGGCTTCGCGCACGTCATAGTCGGCAATGCGACCCAGATGATATTGTTGGGCGCGGCGAAGAAACGAGACCGTCTTGTGGTTTAGTAGCGTCGATACGTTGTTGGGAAGTCCCGCCATGAGCAGGGCGACGCGTTTTCCATCGGTCACAAAGTGCTGATACGACGCTGCGAGCTGAATCATCTCGTCGAGTGTCGGGTCCACCTCGTCAACCGTAACGAGCAGACCGGTGCCAGCCTCGTTGAGCTGGTCGATGATGTCGCTCATGCGATAACGCCAGGTTGAGGCATCGTGAACGCGATTGACCTCGATGCTGCCGAGCGGTGCAATTCCGAGACCGGTGACTTCGAAGTTGTTAGACGGGTCGATAAGATGGCCGGCAGCACGTTTCGCCCCGAACTCGATTTCCTCAAGCATTCCCGGGAGCGCGGTTGTCTTTACGGCAATCCAGCCGTGGGATTCCGCCCTTGTCGCGAGCGACGACATGAGAGCGGTTTTACCGGTTCCACGTGCGCCTGAGAAGATCGAGGTCAATTCTGGGCGCCTGCGCTGGCTCAAGAAGGCACGGTCCAAATCCCGAATAATCTGTTGTCTGCCAGCGAGATGGGCAGGAACCTCGCCAAAGCTAGGGGTAAACGGGTTCTCGAGATATTCCACAAAGCTCTCCTTTCACAGCGCCGTTTAACTTCATTTTACTTTAGTTAATTCTGATTAAAAGTGAGGGCTTTTTATCTAGAGCATCAATTAGGCGTGTGCGCCATCGGCGCGGCGCTTGAATGTGACAAAGGGACAGTTCCTTTGTCACATTCCCGGAAAGCCTGTTTGGCGCAGGGCTTCGTAGAGGACGATGGCGGCGCTGTTGGAGAGGTTGAGGGCGCTGATGCGGTAGTCGTCCGGGTTGACGAAGTTGCCGCAGATGTCCTGTTGAAGGATAGCCTCGTGGCTGTCCTCGGTATGTCCGAGCGATTCCTCGTGGGCTTCCCAAGCCTCGGCGTTATCGAGCGAGTCGCAATCGCGCAGCATAGGGATGCGCTCGCAGCGCTCGGGCGCCGCGGCGAGCAGTGGCTCGGGAATGCCCGAGCTCTCGCTGCCAAAGACCAAGTAGTCGCCGTCGTGGTAGGTACTCTGCGCATAGGTGCGGCGTGCCTTTTTGGTCAGCAGATGTAGGCGCTCGTCGGCAGGGGAGAGACCGTTGCGTGCAAGGAAATCCTCCCAGCCGGCATAGGTCGTCACGTCCAAGTTTTGCCAGTAGCCCAGGCCGGCGCGACGTACCGTTTTGTCGTCGAGCGAGAAGCCCAGCGGCTCCACCAGATGCAGGCGGGCGCCGGTGACCACGCAGGTACGGCCGATATTGCCCGTATTGGCCGGAATCTCGGGCGCATACAGCACAATGTTGAACATGAATCTCCTTGGCTCAGAACGAAAAACCACCACGAAGAGCACCTTCGTGGTGGTTTGGCGGTTACATAGGCGGAAAAATGCCCGCTTGGATAAACCTAGGCGCGGTGCCAGTCGGTCAGGCAGGCATCGAGGGAGGCGATGAGCGCATCCTTGTCCATGTGACGGCCGATGATGCACAGGCTCGTCATGCGGTCGCCCGTCTCGTCGTCCCAAATCTGCATGATCTCGGGGTTCTCGTCGATGATCTTCTGCTTCTCGCCCTCGGGCGCCGAATCGACAAACAGGCCGTTCTCCATCAGGCGCATCTGGTGGCCGGCCTGCTCAAACATGTAGCACATGTCCGGATCGCCGGTCTGCCACAGCGGACCCTTGACGCGGATGACCTCGTCGGGCCACTCCTGCTCAACAAAATTGGTGAACTTCTGCAGGTCAAACGGCTTGCGGCGCGAGTACACAAAGGTCTCGATGTCGTACTCGAGCACCTCGGGGTCGTCGTGCTCCTCGGGATGCTCCATGGCCTCGATCCAGGCGGCGGAGTTGTAGGCGCGCATAAAGTCGAAGCGGTCGGTGTCGAGCAGCTCCTCCATGGGAACCTCACCGTTTTGGGCCTCGACAATCACGGCGTCCTTCTGCAGGCTGCGCACGATGGCCTTGAGCTCGGCGATCTGCTCGGGCGTCACGGTATCGGTCTTGTTGAGGATCAGCGTGGAGCAGAACTCGATCTGCTGGATGAGCAGGCTTTCGATGTCGTCCTCGTCGATATCCTCGGCCAGCAGGTCGCGACCGCCGTTGAACTCGTCGTACATGCGGGCGCAATCGACCACGGCCACGATGTTGTCGAGCGCGAGCTTGGGCTCGCCGCCCACCTTGGCCTCGTCGCAGAAGCTCGAGATGGTGTAGGCGATGGGGATAGGCTCGCAAATGCCCGAAGCCTCGATGATGATGTAGTCGAAGTCGCCCGAATCGGCGATGCCCTGCAGCTGGTTAGCAAGGTCGTCCGAAAGCGTGCAGCAGATGCAGCCGTTGGTGAGCGGGATGAGGTCGTCGGTCTCGGAAAGGCCGCCGTCGGCGATGAGGCTGGCGTCGACGTTGATCTCGCCGATATCGTTGACGATCACGGCGGCGCGGATGCCGCCGTCGTTAGCGAGGATGTGGTTGAGCAGCGTGGTCTTGCCGGCACCGAGGTATCCGGTAAGCATGATGATCTTCACGGGTTTGTTGGGCATGTGCCCTCCTTTGTTAGACATGGCTTACAGTTAAATCTTATGCCAAACGCCTGCTCTTATACCCACGCGCCGGCAAATAACACAGGCTACTCCCAGGCTCCCCACACATCGGGGCAATAACCGACGGTGGCCTTTTTGCCGTTGCGCACGATGGGCTCGGCTAGAACCTGCTGATTCTCGAGCAGTTTATCGAAGCGCTGGCTAGGGGTGAGGTGCTGGATGAGCGCGAGCGTCTCCTCGTCCTTGGCTTTGGGGTTGAGCAGCTTGTCGATGCCGCCGACCGCCTGCATCACGCTCGTGAGCTCGCCCTTGCTCATCTCCTTTTCCTTAAGGTCGATAAACTGCACCTTAATGCGGCGCTCCTTAAAAAAGCGCTGAGCCTTCTTGGTATCGAAGGACTTTTTGGTCCCAAAAATTTGCACGTTCACTTATCGGCTCCCGTTCTAACGAATGAAGTTGGTGCGCTCGCGATCGGCCTCGGGGGCTTCGATGCCGGCAGCCTTGCCTGCCTCGATGCAACGCAGGAGCCAGGCCATGATTTTGCCGATGTTTCGCATGGTGGCCAGACCCTCGGCATCCTGGGCAGCCTCGCCCGGCGCAGCGCCAAAGACGTTGTTCCAGTAGGTGGAGGCGACCACGGGCATCTGGTTGATGGTGAAGTACTTGTTGAGTACATCGAACGTGGTCGACGTGCCGCCGCGGCGGGCAACGGCGACAGAGGCGCCCGGCTTGTGCGCAAAGGCCTTGCTGCCAGCATAAAACGCACGGTCGAGGGCCGAGAGGATGCGGCCGCTGGGGTGCGCGTAATAGACGGGCGAGCCAAAGACAAAGCCGTCTGCCTGCTCGGCGGTGGAAATGAGCTCGTTGACCACGTCGTCGTCAAAGGTGCAGCGGCAATCGAGCTTGCCGCACTGACCACAGCCAATGCAGTCGCGAATGGGCTTGGCGCCCAGCTGGAACACCTCGGTATCGATACCCTCGGCATGCAATTGCTCGGCGACTTCGGCAAGCGCGCGAGCGGTGTTGCCGTTTGCCTTGGGGCTACCGTTGACTAAAAGAACCTTCATCACAAACTCCCTCTGCTGTCGATGACTTATGCAGAGGATTATCGCATGAGCGGGCGGATGGCGTGGGGCGCGATGCCGGCCCCGAGGGCCCACGGCAGGCTCGCCCACCAGGTACGTGCGGGATACGGTCCAGAGGATGTTGGAGTGCGGGGCCTCGTGCGAGCAGATTGTAAGGGGTCTGGGCGGGTCGCCCTCGATGGCGAGCTTTGAGATCTTGGAAGGCGGGCTGCTGCGGAGGCTATGATTTATACTAGGGCGGTTGCTATCGAGTAATTCACACTTGGTTTGATTCGATTGTGAACGCGCAGCTAGGACGGAAAGCAAAGGAAGTTCTATGGAAACAGAGGATGCTGTCTGTTTGATAACTTCGATTGCCCTGATTCTTCTTTCAATCCAATACAGAAGAGGAAGATGGCTCAGCTCAATTGCTGGATATGATGTCACAAAAAGGGAGAGCGGGATTGATATACGCCCTTACGCAAAGTTGATTTCTTCTGTGACGTTATGGATGGGGCTGCTGTTTTTCTTGTGGGCGGTAGAGGGCTGGGTACGCGATTGGAATACCAGTGTTTTTGAAGTTTTGGTTCTACTTCTGTTCAGCTTGGCCTCTTTGTCGTTCGTGCGGCTCGTTAGGTTTGTGTTTATGAGGCGATAGACAGCGGAAGCGGGATGGACGACAAAATGGACCAATACAGCCAATTGTCAAAAGAAGTTGATAGGGTTGGCTTAACAGATTTACTCGACGGCATATCCGTGGCGGGGGATAGGTTTTATGTTGTTGAGCACTTATTTGCATCGGGTAAAGGAAACCAAGAGTATCGAAAACGGTGCCCCCGGGCCCCGGGAGGGACTGCAGGGGTGTTCGGCTAACTGTGGGTACGACCTATTTGCTCAATGTGTTCGCCTGAGATCGGAAAATAACCATCATGCGCCCCACGACGCTAGTCCAGCTTGGTGCCCGGTACCTGTACTGCCTCTTTAAGCAACGCTTTGAGCTCGTTCAAAATGGAAACGGGCTGTCGATCGACAGCGTCCAGATGGAGCGTGGCCACGCGAATGGGCGGCTGATATTCAAGCGAGCCGATGAGCACGGGAGAACCCAGGAACCGTTCGATGTCGCTTGCGATCTCGTCGATTGCCTCGGGGCCGAGCTCATCGAAGAGTGCCACGAACGTTGGCCCCGTCGAGCGGAACAGGCGACCCTTGCCGCGCGAACAATCCATGAGGCACGCTGCGCTTTCGGCGAGCACGCGGTCGCCCGCATCAAAGCCAAAGCGGGCGTTGACCTCGGCGATATCGTCAACCTTAATGGCAATAAAGCCTGCCTCGCGCGCCACGCGGCGCATTTCGCCAATGGCGCTGACCAGGGCGTGGACATCGCCCAGGCCCGTTACCGAGTCAGTCGTATCCGCCAGGCTGCGGTTGATGATAATGCCCACGTACATGTTAGGCTCGGTATCGGTGCCGTCCAAGCGGTAGCCCGTGCAGTCGCAAAGCGCGTACGCTCCGGTAGCATCCATAACGCGGTACTGCATGTAGTGGAAGTGCCACATGCCGTTTATCACCATGTCGAGCTCGGCGCGTGCGTTGTCGCGGTCCTCGGGGTGGACGCGGGCGAGCCACATGTCGAGTGAGTTAAAAGGGTGCTGGGAGGGCAGGTCAAAATCGCGCACGGCGTTAACCGACCATTGTGATTCGCCCGTATCGAGGTTAAGGATGAACGGATAGCGCGTCTCGGAGCTCATGGAGATCGCTTGGAACACCCGGTCGTTGCAAGGAAGCTGATCGACGATTGGGCGTTGCGGCGCGTCATTGTCTTTCGGTTGCTGCACGCGGTGCATGAGCTTGTAGCGATACATTTTGCGATCGGCATCCATCGTCATCTGGCGACGCGTGTCGCCGGCAAGCGGGTCGACGCGCGAGCAGCCAAAGCTAAAGCTGCCGATCATGGGCGCCTTGCCACCTGAGCTCGCCTCGATCAGCCTGGTACGTACCTGCTCCAAGCGCTGCTCGAGTTCGGTCTCGTTTGCGGAGAGCGAGATAAGCACAAACTCGTCTCCACCGATACGGAACAGCATCTCATCGTGCTCCATGGTTTCGGAGAGCGTGCGGCAGATGCTCAGAATATAGCGATTGCCTTCGGCGTGGCCAAACCTATCATTGCAATGCTTGAGATGGTCGATGTCAATATAGGCGCAGGTGAAGGGGTCGCCTTTGCGCCAGAGTTGCTCGACGTGACGGTCGAATCCGTTGCGGTTGCCCAAGTTGGTGAGCGGATCGATATAGGCGTTGCGCTCAAGCAGCTGGCGCTCTTGTTGCAGGATGGCATGCGTCTTTTGCAGTTGCTCACCAACGGCGCGTAGCTCAGCAGGCAGCGCGGCAACATCGAGTTCAGCGGTCGAGACGCCGTTTGCAAGTCGCTGAAGATAGGCAATAATCGATTGCTCGCCCAAGCGATACGACTCGTTCATGATGGATAACCTCCTTGGGCGGAACAACGGTTTGTATCATATCCCCAATTCGGTTTGAATTGGGGATATAAGTTAGCTAATGGCTGTCTCTTATACACATCTGACGCTGCCGACGACTTAATAGGTGTA
>UQOJ01000048.1 GCA_900542635.1 uncultured Collinsella sp. | reverse complement strand
GCCCGTGGGTTATACCCTAAGAGCAAACCACCCTTTTTAAGGGTGGTTCTGATTTGGGGATGAATTGCCCCGCAGGTTGAGCATAAGTCAGCGAAAACGCGGTTTGTCAAAACCGCGTAACTATTAAAGTTGACGTAAGCCCTCTTCCAGGCCGGTCTTGCTGTCGGTCTTCTCGTCGCGCATCTTGATGACGCGGGCGGGGACACCGGCCACGACGGCGCCGGCGGGGACGTCCTCGACGCACACGGCACCGGCAGCCACGACGGCGCCCTTGCCCACGCGCACGCCCTCCAAGACCACGGCGTTGGCGCCGATCATGACATCGTCTTCGATGATGACGGGCGTGGCGCTGGCGGGCTCCACAACGCCTGCCAGCACGGTGCCGGCGCCGATATGGCAGTTCTTGCCCACGGTGGCGCGGCCGCCCAGCACGGCGCCCATATCGATCATGGAACCCTCACCGATGACGGAGCCGATGTTGATGATGGCGCCCATCATGATGACGGCGCGATCGCCGATCTCGACGCGGTCGCGGATGATCGCGCCCGGCTCGATGCGGGCGTTGATGCCCTTAAGGTCGAGCATGGGCACGGCGGAGTTGCGACAGTCGTTCTCCACATCGTAGTAATCGATGGAATCGGCGTTGGCGTCCAGGATGGCTTTAAGCTCATCCCAGTCGCCAAAGACGGTCTTGCCACGACGACCGCCGTAGACGTGCGCATTGCCCCACTGGACCTTCATGCCCGGCTTCTCGCGCACGTACAGCTTGACGGGCGTCTTTTTTGGCGCGGTGGCGATGTAGTTGATAATCTCCTGTGCATCCATCTCGGCTGCGTTGCTCATTTGCTGTCTCTCCTTTGGGTGGATCCGGTTGATACCTGGTTAGGCAAACATGATCTGGTCGAACGTATAGAAGCCGGGTTCGCGGGTGACGAGCTTCTGCGCGGCTGCTAAGGCGCCGTTGACAAAGATCTGACGGCTTGCGGCGCGGTGGGTGAGCGTGACCTCCTCGTCCTGGCCAAAGAAACTCACCTCGTGCACGCCGGCTACGGTGCCGCCGCGCAGCGAGTGCATGCCGATCTCCTTGGGGTCGCGCGCTCCGCACATGCCCTCGCGTCCGTAGACGGGGTGGTAGCCTGCCTCGGGCTCGGCCTCGACTACGGCGTCGAGCAGCAGCTTTGCGGTGCCGCTGGGGGCGTCGACCTTTTGGTTGTGGTGAGTTTCGACAATCTCGCAGTCAAAGCCGGGCAGCTCACGCGTGGCCTGGGCCACTAGATGACGCAGGGCTGCGATGCCGATGGAGTAATTGCCGGAGTGCATGACGCGGGCGTTCTGACCCAGCTCGCGCAGGCAGTCCATCTGCTCGGGTGTGTAGCCCGTGGTGCCGGAAACGAGTGCGGCGCCCGTGCGCTCGACATAGGCGACGACGGCATCGAAGGTCACGACGTTCGAGAAGTCGATAATCACATCGGCAGCCGGTGCGTTCTCGAGCTCGCTCAAATCGAAGCCAATCTGGGCCACGATATCAAAAACGGGCTGCCCGGCGGCATCGACAATGCTTTCGGCGGTGGTGCGGATGAGCGAGCCCATGCGGCCCGTTCCCATAATGACGGTCTTAATCAAGCAGACCAGCTCCCTTCAGAGCATCGGTAAGTGCGGATCGCGTGTCGTCTGCCATGGGGCACAGCGGCATACGGTAGTTTGCCTCGATCATGCCCATCTGGGCGAGCGCTTCCTTAACGGGGATGGGGTTGACCTCGCTAAAGAGGGCGTTGATGAGCGGCTGGCCGGCAATCTGGATATCGCGGGCGCGCGCTACGTCGCCGTCCAGATAAGCGCGGCACATGTCGTGTACGAGCTGCGGCTGCACGTCTGCCCACACGCTGATGGTGCCCGAGGCGCCCAGGCTCATGAGCGGCACGGTAAGCGCGTCCTCGCCCGAGTACATGCGGAAGTCGTCTGACAGCAGGTGGGCGATCTTGGCCGCGTAGGCGACGTTGCCCGAGGCCTCCTTAATACCCATGATGTTGGGGTGCGCGGCCAGGCGCTCTACGTTGCGCTCGCTGATACCGCAGCCGCAGCGGCCGGGGATGTTGTACAGGATGCAGGGGATGTCCACGGCATCGGCGACGGTTTTAAAGTGCTGATAGATACCCTCTTCGTTGGACTTGTTGTAGTAGGGGGTGATGAGCAGCAGACCGTCGGCGCCCAGGCCCTGATAGGTGAGCGACTTGGTGAGCATGGTCTGCGTGGAGTTGGAGCCCGAGCCGGCGATGACGGGGACGCGTCCTGCAACATGCTTGACCACGGCGGCGACGACGGAGTTGTCCTCGTCGTCGGTCATCGTGGCACTCTCACCGGTGGTGCCCAGGGTGAGGATGGCGTCGGTGCCATTTTGCAAGTGGAAATCGATAAGGCGCTCGAGCGCGTCAAAGTCGACGCTGCCGTCCTTTTTAAACGGCGTGACAAGGGCGACGATTGAGCCCTCGAGGTTGCGGATATCCATGTTCTTCTCCTTCGCCTCCGCGATCTGGATGCGTTTGTTCCATTGAGCTGCGACTGCCAGACGCTCGTCTTGGGCGCGACGGCGGGCACTTTCGGCGCGCGACTTGGCCAGCAGCTCGCGGCCGCACGGCAGCACGTCGAGCGTGGCAAAGTAATCGCCCGGGCGCTCGGCGCGGCGGATGAGGTCGGCCGCGCCATCGGGGCGCAGCAGGACCTCGGCCGAGCGCAGCCGTCCGTTGTAGTTGTAGCCCATGGAGTAGCCATGCGCACCGGTATCGTGGATTACAAGCAGGTCACCCATGTCGATATGCGGCAGCTTGCGATCGATAGCGAACTTGTCGTTGTTCTCGCATAGGTTGCCCGTGATGTCATAGGTGTTCGTGACGGGCGCTGTGGCCTTGTCGGCGCCGCCCGGCTGACCCATCACCGTAATGTGGTGGTAGGCGCCATACATGGCAGGGCGAATCAAATCGACGGCGCTTGCATCGACACCGATATAGTCCTTGTAGATCTGCTTCTCGTGGATGGCCTTGGTGACCAGGCAGCCGTAGGGGCCCATCATAAAGCGGCCCATCTCGGTGCAGATGGCCACATCGCCCATGTCGGCGGGAACCAGGATCTCGTCGTATGCCGCGTGTACTCCCTCGCCGATGGCGCGAATGTCGTTGGCCTGCTGCTCGGGCAGGTAGGGGATGCCGACGCCGCCGGACAGATTGATGAAGGCGACGTGTGCGCCGGTCTCGCGCTCCAGGCGTACGGCAAGCTCAAAGAGGATGCGCGCGAGCTTGGGGTAGTAGTCGTTGGTGACGGTGTTGCTGGCAAGGAATGCGTGGATGCCAAAGTCCTCGGCGCCCTTGGCCTTGAGCATGCGGAAGGCCTCGAAGAGTTGCTCGGTGGTCATGCCATATTTGGAGTCGCCCGGGTTGTCCATGATGCCGTTGGAGAGCTGGAACAGACCGCCTGGATTAAAGCGGCAGCTGACCGTTTTGGGGATGGGCCCCGCAACGCGCTCAAAGAACTCGATGTGGCTGATGTCGTCAAAGTTGACGATGGCGCCCAGCTTGTCGGCGAGCTCAAAGTCGGCAGCCGGCGTGTCGTTGGACGAGAACATGATGTCGTGTCCTGTGATACCCAGCGAGCGGGCGATCATGAGCTCGGTATAGCTCGAGCAATCGCAGCCGCAGCCGTATTCGTTGAGAATGGAGATGAGCGCCGGGTTGGGGTTGGCCTTGACGGCAAAGTGTTCCTTAAAGCCCGGGTTCCATGCAAAGGCGTCGCGCACTTCTTGCATGTTGCGGCGGATGCCCGCCTCGTCGTATAGATGAAACGGCGTGGGGAACTGCTCGACGATATGCTCGAGTGTCTCCTTGTCCACAAACGGCTGCTTGGCCGCATATGCCTCGTTGGGGGTCAATGCCATGTCCCGTAAACCTCGCTATCCAGACGGCGCCATCTGCGCATCGAATCCGCATAGCGTGGACCCAATGTCCGGATAGCGCTCCCGCATTGCTGCAGACAGTCCTGTGGGTGTTTCCCACAGGCCCACCAGGTTGTTCGTGCCCGAAAAACCCAGTTCGGCGGGTTTCGCCTCCCCACGGGGTCAAAGCCTGCCGGCTCGCCCGCGGCTCTTCGTGCCCGCGCCTCTATCAAGTGGTAAAGACCCTATCACGTTGCACTTTACCAAACAAGAGTATTCGTATATAACGTTTAAAAAATGCAGGGATATGCTGGAAACATGTGCGCCACAATCCTGTATCACAATAAGTTGCAACAGATGTGCCTCACGAAGGGATCCTCTATGACCGAGCTCCAAGAACTCCGTCGCTATCGCCGCGATCTCCATCGCATTCCGGAGCTCGATTTCGATCTTCCGCAAACCATTGCCTATATCGAGGGCGTGCTGGCATCGCTCGCTTGCGAGGTGACCCATCCGTGCCCCAGCTGCGTCTGTGCTTTCTTCGACGCCGGCGTTGATGCCGCGCATGCCACGGCGATTCGCGCCGATATGGATGCGCTGCCCATCGCGGAGGCGACGGGAGCGGCCTTTGCCTCGACCCATCCCGGCAAGATGCACGCTTGCGGACATGACGGACACATGGCCATGGCACTTGCCGCCGCGACGTATGTCGACCGTACGATTCGCGAGCAGCCGGGCGCCATTAGGCGCAATGTGCTCTTTGTGTTCCAGCCGGCCGAGGAAACGATCGGTGGTGCCAAGACGGTATGCGAGAGCGGCGTGTTCGAGCGCTACGGGGCGGATCTCATCTTCGGCTTCCACGTGTGGCCCGATCTGCCCGCCGGCACGTTGGCGAGCTGCCCCGGTCCGTTGCTGGCGCGTTCGAGTGAGACGCACATTCATATTCACGGGACGAGCATCCATATCGCTAAGACCTATGGCGTTCCGGTCGAGGAGTCGCACGATGCGGCGCTGGCGGCTGCCAAGTTCTTGGTTGCCGAGCGCGAACTGATGGACGAGCTGGGCACCGACGAGCCCTGTATCGGTAAGTTTGGTCTGCTGCAGGCCGGTACGGTTTGCAACGCGGTGGCGGGGGAGGCCCATGTGGCCGGAAGCCTGCGTGTGTTTACGGACGACATGTTCGACCGTGCGCGCGAGGGCGTACGCCGTGTGCTCGACGAGGCGTGCACCGCAACGGGCTGCACGTATGATCTCGACTTTGCCGAGGGCTATCCACCGGTCGATAACGACCCCGAGCTGTTTGCCAGCGTCGCGCCTGCCTTGTCCGAACTGCAACTTGTGGACGAGCCGCTGCTAATCGCCGAGGATTTCGCCTTCTATCAGCGCTATCTGCCGGGCGTGTTCTTCTTGCTGGGCACGGGCGTGCCGGAGGGTCAAGAAAACCCGAGTGATCCGGATGGCTGTCCCGCCTATGCCACGAGCGCTCTGCATACCGATACCATGCTCTTTGACGAGGAAATTCTGCTCAAAGGCCTCGATGTCTACAAACGATTGCTTGACTTGGAGTGATGATGAGGCGCCGACAGACTGCCGTGTATAGTCCTGGTGGGTGCGGGTGCGGCCTGCTGCTGCTTCCGGTTATTGCTGTGAGCATTGGCGTGATGTTTGCGCTTGCCGGGTTGGCAGCAGCGGCACTCGTGCTGTTGATTGTGGCTATTGGCGTGACGATTTGGCTCTGCCGCAATCGCGAGCAACGCCGTGCCGACGGTAAAACCAATGTCGGCTGGGTCGTCTTCCTGATCATTGCGTACCCGCTGAGTGTCAGCTACCTGGTGTTCTTTGCCCTGTTGATGATCAGTGCCTTTACCGGGAAATCCGTCACGGTGGGTTGATGCGCTGCCAGCAGACGGTCGCGCAAAGTGCGTTTGCTCGGCGTTTGGATAACTGCATTGGCCGTTTACCGCAACCTTAGCTCTCAGCTAATGAATTCAAGTTTAATCCTTCCTACGATGTGCTGTGTGCCGGCGCGGTAGCCGGATCGTAGGAAGGATGAATAATGGCAAAAGAGGGAAAGAAGCCGATCGGCAAGATTGTCCTAGGCGTCATCGTGGTGCTGGTTATCGTCGGTGCCGTGGGCTCTATGGGTGGCAATTCAACCGATTCGTCTGCGAGCGATTCGGCAAAACCTGCCGAGGCGACACAGCAGGCTGAGGAGCAAAAAGAACCGCAAGAACCGTATACCATTGCTGATGAGGCTGAAGACACCTCCAATCAGTTTGCCTATAAGATCACGGGCACGCTGACCAATAACACGGACAAGGAAAAGAGCTACATTCAGATTGAGTATGTTCTGTATGATGCCGATGGCAACCAGGTTGGAACGGCTCTTGCAAACACCAATCATCTGAAGGCGGGCGGCTCCTGGAAGTTCGAGGCGCTGGGTACAGTGTCTCCCGACCAGGTTGCTAGCTGGGAGCGTTCGGACGTAAGTGGTTTCTAGCATGTTGCATGCACTGGGGGAGGTGAAGCCGTATGCCCGATAAAAAGCTGACTGACGAGTTACTCAATGAGCTTCTCGACGCGCCAAACATCGATGGCTATATCAAGGAGCACGACTTTGCCACCCCGTCGCTTTCGGACTACCTGAAGCAGCTGCTGCAGGAAAAGGGCTTGGAGCGCTCGCGCGTGGTTCGTATGGCCGATCTCAATGAGACCTTTGGCTATCAGATCTTTACCGGTGCGCGTCATCCGAGTCGCAATAAGGTGCTGCAGATTGCCTTCGCCATGGCGCTAACGCTCAAGGAGACCAACCGCGCCTTGACGGTGGCGGGTGCCAACATCCTCAATTGTGAGGACCGTCGCGATGCGATCATCATCTTCTGTATCGATCGCGGGTGCAGCCTCCAAAAGGTCAACGAGGAGCTGTATCGCTTTGACGAGGAGACGGTGAGTTAGCGGCTGATATCTGAGCCGGCGGAGCTGCCGAACAACGATGCGAACGAACGGGGCGCGGATGCCGTGGGGTGTCTGCGCCCTGCGCTATGATGGAGGCTATGGATACTCAGACCCCAACATATTCCGATGACGAGCTGACTGCAGCGCTTGCCGAGCACCTGGCGTCGCTCGATCGCGACGACAGCTATCGCGTGGAGCGTGTACTTAAGCGCTCGTCCGTTGAAACAACCGAGCTCGTGTACTTTGAAGGAACCGGCGGTGGTTCGCTCGGCCCCTTTGTCCGTAAACGCATCGATGCTTCGGCTCAAATCGGCGGGGCATACGAGCGTCTGTTTGCCGCCCAGCGGGCAGGCAGGCGTTTTGAGCACCTGCCCAGAATCGTCGATTGTCGTCGTGTGGGCGACGAGCTCAACGTGGTTATGGAATACATCGAAGGGGAGACACTCGGGGCGCTGGTGGACCGTCTGGGAGCCACCCCCGATTATGCGCACGAATTGTATCCTGCCCTATGCGATGCCGTGGGCGAGCTCCACGCCGGTTTTGCAATGGCGGGGGAGACGTCGGCGCCGGTGATCCATCGTGACCTCAAGCCGTCGAATATCATCGTGACGGGTGCCAACTATACGCCTGATGACGGCCTGACATTTTCATCGCTGGTGATTATCGACTTGGGGATCGCCCGCGTATGGCGCGATGGCGCCGATACCGACACCGTCAAGTTTGGCACGCGACCCTATGCGCCGCCCGAGCAGTATGGGTTTGGGCAGACGAGTGTGCGCAGCGACGTCTACGCACTTGGCGCCCTGTTGTTCTTCTGCTTGACGGGAGTCGACCCTAAACCAGGGCTCGACATGCGCGAGCAATGCGAGGCGCGTGGCATTCCCACTCCACTTGCCGATGCCGTCTGCATGTCGATGGCGCTCGACCCGGCCAAGCGTTTTGCGAGTGCGGAGGCGTTGGGACGGGCGACGCACGCAGCATACGACCTGAGTCGTCCCGTGCGGCCTCCTGCGCCTGCGCCTGTCCGTACTCCGGCCTCGGAGACGGTGCTGACGCCCCAAGGGCTCCAGAACCCTGCAGGGCTTCCTAGGCCTGCCGCCTCCGCTGCATGCGGTCTGCTCTCTCGCGTTCCGGAGTCTCTGGGGCGCATTTGGAATACGCTCGTCTGCTTCTCGCTGCTTGTGTTCTTTGTCGGAAGTCACTTTGCCGTCTTTCACCCCACCGGAGCAAACCAAAGCTACCCGACGTGGCTTCTCATAATCGAGTATTTTTTCTTTGTCGATGGCCTTATGGTGCTTATGCATTTTGCGCTGTTCGATAAGCGCCGTCTTCGTCGGCGATTCGCACTGCTCGACAGCTATCGCGGCAAGAAACTCGCGAAACTCTGGCTCAAGGCATTGGGTGTGCTGCTCCTATGCATGATCGTCATAGTCGCGGTTGCCAATGCGACCGGCGTCGTCGATACCTCCGCTACCTAAAAGAAAAGGGCCCCGTTGGGGCCCTTTGCAGTTGCACTTAGATGCGGTTCATCTGAGCGGCGACTTTGTTGTACCAGTCCTGCCACGTGGGCGGGCAGTACTTTTTGGCCGCTGCCGGGGTAAGGGTGGAGCCATAGTTGGCGCCCAGATAGGCAACGTGAGCGGAGATGCCCTCGCTCCAGCTGCCAAAGCTGCGCCAACCGCCGCCACGTGCACTCCAGCCCCAGGCGTTGTAGGAATTGGCGCAATAAGCACCCTTGGTGCTCTCGATGCAGGCGATAGCGGGGGACCAACGGGGGTCGACACCGGTATTCCAAGCGGCGACGGCAAAGTTGTAGCCCTGGCCTGCCATGGGGGAGCCGGCGAGATAATTGTCGATGCGGCTCGTCCACTCATTAATGAACGAATCGTAATCGGAGCTACCGGTATTGGCGTTGTTCACCGTGGTGTCGATGGTGGTGTTGGTGTTGGTGGCCTGGCTGCTGGAATTGCTGCCGCTTACGCCCTCGCCCGAGAGCTTCTCGGCGGCAGCGGCCTTATCGGCCTCAAGCTTGGCAAGCTCAGCGGCATTTTCCTGCTCGGCTTTTGCCTGTGCCTCGCTGCGGAGCTGCTGGGCCTGCGTCAGCGCATCCTCGGCGTTTTTCTGCTCTGCCTCAAGCTGTGACTTGGCCTGCTGGAGCTCGGCCTTGTTCTGCTCGAGTTCGGTTTGCATGTTATTGAGCTCTTCGATCTCGTCGACGCTCGAGCTCGTGATCTGGTTGGTGTATTTGCAGGTCGTGATGAACTCACCCAGGCTCTGCGCGTTGACCAGGAAGCTCACGATGGGATTGGTGCCCTTCTGATACTTGTACAGATCGCGCATGGCGGAGCTTGCCTTGGCCTGCTGCTCGGGAAGCTTGGCCTCGATTTCCTCGATGCTTGCCTCATTGGAGTCAATCTGCTTTTGCAGGTCATCGAGTTTGGTGCGGGCGTCGTTGTAGGCGCTCGTGGCGGCTTCGATCTTCTGCTGGGCTGCGGAAAGCTGGTCCTGCGTTGCCTGCGAGGCGGCATACGCCGCAACGGGGGAGAGCATCGGCGTGGCCGTCAGCGCAACGGCGAGCGCGGCGCTCGTGATGATACGAGCCGGCTTCGACGCAATGAGCGCTGCGGTGCGATGATTCGAATGCTGCATCCAGTCCCTCTGCAATCAATCGTAGGTTATGGTTCGAACGGTATTCTACTACTGCTTTCGACCTCAACCTGAACCTTAAAGGTCCCAAAGGGTCAAGTTGAACTTGAGGCTTTGGCTTTGACCTGCAGTTATGATGAATTGTTGAGAAACCATAGAGTTCAACTTTAACGTTACAGAGCCCTGTTTGAGAGGAGTTTTGGGCTGTAAAAGCCATCTCAACGTGGGGTTTTATAACTACAGCGTGCCCCTCTGGCGAGCCTGCTCAATCTCTTCGAGGGCCTCGGCGGGGGTGAACGAACAGGTGCCGTCGCCGAGTTTGATTACCTGGATATCGTCGCCGGCGTAGACCTCTCCGCCCTTTAGTACCACGCCGAAAACGCCCTCGTGGGGAAAGATGCAGTCGCCGGCGAGATAGTAGATGGCACAGCGTGTGTGGCAGACCTTGCCGATTTGGCTGATTTCGACAAGCACCTCGCTGCCAAGCTTGAGCTGTGTGCCCAAGGGGAGCGAGAGCAGGTTGATGCCCCGGGTTGTGAAGTTCTCTCCAAAGTCACCCTTGCGCACATCGAGTCCGCGGGCCTGCGCCGTCTGGATGGACTCTGCGGCCAAAAAGGAAACCTGACGGTGCCAATGCCCGGCGTGTGCGTCGGAGGCGAGGCCAAATTGCTCTATAACGGTGTCGTGTCCATCGGCGACGGGCGACTTGCGCGTGCCCTTGCGTGCCGACGTGTTGATCGAGACGATGCGGGCGGGTCCGTTGTAGGCGTCGTTTGCCGTGCACAGGGGAGCGGTCGCTTTCGCACGTTCCGCCAGCTCGCGCCTCGCGGCATTGAGGATGGGATTATCGGTCGGATGGTCTTGGGGCACGTGTGCGCCTTTCGCTCGAGGATGTCAATACGCTGAATCCTACAACAACGGTAGGTTCATTGCCCATTGTCATACAACGGTGGGCGCCGTCTTCGTGCTGGCCTTCGTGCTGGACGATTACGTCGATTGCCATAGATACGGTGGAGCTTTGGGCGCCGGCGGCTTGGCACGCTAGAATAAATCAGTTGCGCAAAGACCGCCCGTTGTGTGGGCAGTTCATGATAGGAAGTTTCCATGGCATTGCAATTTACAGAGCGCGAGTTCATTCCCGTGCTGCTCGGTGGCGACATCAACGCCTATTCGGTGGCGCGCGCCTTCTACGAGGAGTACCAGGTCAAGAGTCTGGTCTTTGGCAAGTATCAGACGGGTCCCGCGTACCGCAGCCAGATTATCGACTACACGCCCAACGTGGATATCGACACCATGCCCGTGATGCTCAAAACCGTCAACGGCATTGCCCAAGCGCATGCCGACAAGACGATTGTCCTTGTGGGCTGTGGCGATAACTATGTCGCTCTCGTGGCTCAAGCCAAGGATGCTCATGAGCTGGCGGATAACATCGTCGCTCCCTACGCGCCCTACAGCATGCTCGAGCAGTGCCAGAAGAAGGAGATCTTCTACGAGCTGTGCGAGAAGCATGGCGTGCCCTATCCGCACACGTTTACCTTTACCAAGACGATGCTCAATGCCCAGGGTGAGGCGCCTGCCGAAGTGCTCGACCAGATCGATTTTCCTTACCCGATGATTCTGAAGCCTTCTGACGGCATCATGTGGTGGCAGCACGAGTTCGAGGGCCAGAAGAAGGCCTATGAGATTGCCGACCGCGCCGAGCTGGAACAGGTCATTCGCGATTCGTATGCCAGCGGCTACACCGACGACCTGATCTTGCAGGATCGCGTGCCCGGCAACGACGAGTACATGCGCGTGCTCACCAGTTATTCCGACCGCAACGGCAAGGTGCGCATGATGTGCCTGGGTCACGTGCTGCTCGAGGAGCATCAGCCCCACGGTGTCGGCAACCATGCCTGTATCATTACCGAGCCCAACGACGAGCTCATGGGCGGCGTGCGCAAGTTGCTCGAGGACCTTCACTTTGTGGGCTATTCCAACTTTGACGTTAAGTACGACGAGCGCGACGGCTCGTTTAAGTTCTTCGATTTCAACACGCGCCAGGGCCGCAGTAACTACTACGTCACTAACAGTGGCTTTAACGTTGCCAAGTATGTGGTGGACGAGTATGTGTTCAACCGTCCATTTGAGCCGGAGTTTGTGACGGCTCAGGACGAGGCCCTGTGGATGGTCGTCCCCATGGGCGTCGTCGACAAGTACGTCAAGGATCCCGAGCTGCGCGCTAAGGTGCATCGCCTGGACAAGGAAGGCAAGGGCGCCGACCCTTCGTTTATGAAGGGCGACTTTGTCTTTAACCGCTGGCTGCGCATGTGGCACACCAAGCTGCGCCACTTTAAGCTGTTCAAGACGTATTACAAGTAGATGAGCGCGGCGCCCGTCCGGTTTGCATCGGGCGGGCGCGGGTATGATACGCGCAATTGCGCAAGCGTCACCAAGGAGGCGGCGATGGAAAAGCTGGGAGTTATCGGCGGCATGGGCGCCGAGGCCACGTCGTATTACTACGACCAGGTGGTGCGTCATACGGCTGCTGCCTGCGATCAGGAACATATCGACATGGTGGTGCTCTCCAAGTCGACCATGCCCGACCGCACGCTGGCCATTAAGACCGGCGAGCATGCCAAGCTGCTGGCGACCATGAAAGAGTGTGCCCAGGCACTCGAGTCGCTGGGCTGTGCGCACATTGCTATTCCCTGCAACACGTCACACTACTTCTACGACCAGATCCAGTCGTTTACGAAGGTGCCGATTATCCACATGCCGCGTGAGTCGGTGCGCTATGCTCTGGCCGGTGCGGTGATGGGGGAGTGCGAGTTCGACCCCAACCTGAGTATGCCGGCCGAGCCGGTGCACAAGATTGGCATCATGGGCACCGACGGAACCGTGGGCGCGGGCGTCTACGGCCGCGAATGTAAGGCTGCGGGTGTTGAGGTTGTCTATCCCAGCGAGAAACGTCAGAACGATGTGATGTCGCTTATCTACGATGATGTGAAGGCCGGACGTGAGCCCGATATGGATAAGTTCGACCGCGTGATGTGGGAGTTCGCCCGTAGCGGCTGCGACCGCGTCATTCTGGCCTGCACCGAGCTCTCGGTGCTGCAAAAGTACCGAGAGATGCCCGAGATCACCCTCGACGCCATGGATGTCCTGGTGCGCGAATCCATCATCCGCAGCGGCGCCCCCTACCGCCTCTAGCTTCCGACCCGCCAAAAGGGGACAGGTTAATTTTGGTAGGTTTTATCTGGTGAAACAGTAAAGGCCTCGGCTCGTTTGGTGCGAGCCGAGGCCTTTTGCGTTGGGCGGTTGCTGTCGGTGGTGAACTAGAACAGGAAGCCGATGGCGATGAGGGCGATGCTGACGATGAGCACGGCGATGTCCAGACCCTTGATGGGGTAGCGCTTGTACGAGCTGGCGCGCGTACGCAGATAGAAGCCGCGCTGTTCTGCCGCCAAGGCTGTGGCATCGGTCTTGCCCACGCTCGAGATGAGCAGTGGCACGCACAGTGGCAGCATGAGCTTAAGCTTCTTGATGGGGTTCTTGGTGTCGTACTCGACGCCGCGTGCGGTCTGCGCCTCCATGATGGCGTTCATCTCCTGACCAAACACCGGCACAAAGCGCAGCGCCGTGGTAAAGGTGAAGGCATAGCGATACGGCACGTGCAGCACCTCGACGCAGGCGTTGGCAAGGTCGTTGAGTTTGGTCACCATGAGCATGAGGATGAGCGGTAACGCCACACCCAGCAGGCGCAGGCAGGCCTTCGATCCTGTGATGAGGCCCGTGTCGGTGATAAAACCCCACACCACGTTGCCATCGCGCATAAAGGCCAGCTGGAGCACCAGCATGATAAGCGCGAGCGGAATCAGCAACTTGAGCAGCGAAAACAGACGGTCGACGACGCCGGCGTAAGCTCCCAGTGCGAGCGTGAGCGCCAAAAAGCCCAGCAGCGCCACGTAGGTGTCGGACAAGAAGATGCCGACGATGATGGCGGCGGCGAGGCCCAGTTTGACGACGGGGTTCAGGCGATGCAGCAGCGTGTCACCCGGCATGTAGTCGATGACGTTAACCACGGTGGACCATCTCCTTGGTAATTCGAACGACATCAGAGACCTCGCTCACCTGCGCAAAAGCGGTCGAGACGGAAGATGCCAGACGGCGCGAGAGCTCGATAACCTGGGGAGGCTCCACGTAGGCACGCCGCATGAGATCGATGTTCGAGAATAGCTCGTGCGTGCGGCCGCGGTCGAGGATGCGACCGTCGGCCATTACCACAATGCGCTCGGCAAAATCCGAGACGACTTCCATATCGTGGCAGACCATGATAACGGCGCAACCGCGCTCGGCCATGGTGCGCACCGTTTCCATGACGGTCATGCACTCGCGGTAATCAAGGCCGCTCGTGGGCTCGTCGAGCACGACGATCTTGGGCTCAACCACTACGACGGAGGCAAGCGCCACCATTTGTCGCTGACCGCGCGAGAGCGAGAAGGGCGCCTCGTCGGCCGGCAAGCCAAAGCGGTCGATGACGAGCTGGGCGCGGCGCAGCGCCTCGGCACGGTCGATGCCGGCAAGCTCCAGGCCAAAGGCGACCTCGTCGAGCACGGTGTCCTTGCAGATCTGGCGGTCGGGGTTTTGGAAGAGGGTCGCGACCTCGCGAGCGATGCGGCTCGTGGGAACGGCTGCGGTATCCAGTCCCGTGACGCGCACGCTGCCCGAGGCGGGCTTAAGCAGGCCTGTGAGCAGTTTGGTGAGTGTGGTCTTGCCGGCGCCGTTTTGGCCGACGATGCCCACGAGCTCGCCAGGATAGAGCGTCAGGCTAAGGTCGTGTACGGCGGCTCCGCCATTGGGATAGGCAAACTCAACATGGTCGAAGGTGAGTACGGGTTCGGCGTCCTTGGCATGAGGGCGCAACGACGGTGCATGCGGGGAACCGGCGGGCGCCTGGGCTTCGATAGCCGCGCGTGCGGGGTCGACGATGCCCGAAATCAGGCGCTCGGCCTCGTCGACATCCAAGCAAGGGGTACCGCTTACTAGACCATCGGTTTCGAGGCTATTGAAGATACGCGTGACGCGAGGGCAGTCGACGCCGATGGCACGAAGCTCGTCGGTATGCGCGAAGACCTCGTGTGGCTCGCCCTGCAGCGCGATTTCGCCATGGTTGAGCACGAGCACGCGGTTGCAGTACTCCGAGAGCAGGGCGACCTTTTGCTCAACGACGACGATGGTGATTCCAAGTGCGCGGTTTGCCTCACGCAGCGTCTCGAAGACCAACGTGGAGCTGGCGGGGTCGAGTGCCGCGGTGGGCTCGTCTAGAACCAAGACGCGCGGGCGCATGGCGAGGATGGCGGCGATGGCTACCTTTTGCTTCTGTCCGCCCGAGAGCGTGGCGATCTCGCGGTCGCGCAGGTCGCTGATGCCGACGGTCTCGAGCGTTTCGCTCACGCGCTGCTCGATCTGGTCGTGGGGAACGCCAAAGTTCTCGAGGCCAAAGAGCATCTCGTCCTCGACGATCGAAGCGACCATCTGCGTGTCGATATCCTGTAGCACACTGCCGACGATTTGCGACACGTCGGTGAGCGAGACTTCGCAGGTGTCGTGGCCGTCGACCATGACGGACCCAAAGAACGTGCCGGTGTAGTGGTGGGGCACGGCGCCCGACAGGCAGGCGGCAAGCGTGGACTTGCCGGCGCCCGAGGGCCCGATGATGCCGATGAAATCTCCCTTGTTCACGCTGAGCGAGATGTGGCTGAGCGCCTGCTCGGTTTGCGTGCCATAGGAGAACGAGACATCGTCGACGTTGATGATCGTTTCCATGGATACCTTTCATAGTCATTGGGGACGTTCTTAAATGACCAGTCGTTTAAGAACGTCCCCAAGAGCTCGTTGTTTGGGACAGTCTTTACCGATGGGGCACTGTGGGTTAGTTGAGCCTAAGGGCCTTCCGGATGGGCAAGTAGAGGGCGCCGACCAGAATGGCGTTAAAGACGGCGGTCATGGCGACGACGGGCAGCATGGCGGCGGCGAGCTCGCCGACCACGCCGAGCATGGCCATCTTGATGCTGTCTCTTATACACATCTCCGAGCCCACGAGACTAAGGCGAATCTC
>UQOJ01000047.1 GCA_900542635.1 uncultured Collinsella sp. | reverse complement strand
CGAGATTCGCCTTAGTCTCGTGGGCTCGGAGATGTGTATAAGAGACAGGCTGCAATTCGCGAGCGCCGCGCCGACGCGCTTAACGCCCGCTCGCTCGAGGCGGGCGCCGCGCAGGCTGCCGCCGGCGCCGCCGTGCCCA
Source organism: uncultured Collinsella sp. (assembly GCA_900542635.1). GTDB lineage: Bacteria > Actinomycetota > Coriobacteriia > Coriobacteriales > Coriobacteriaceae > Collinsella. Next base: position 15,555 of record UQOJ01000047.1, on the reverse strand, counting down.
CCATCTCGCGCGGGCGCGTGACCTTTGTGGACGCTGCCCTGCCGCAGGGCGTGGTGGTGCCCGACGCCAATTTGGCCGTGTTCTCGATCGCCGACCTCAACGCCCGCATGGATGCCAGCCGCGCGCGCAGCCGCCGCAAGGTCGACATTACGCAGATTACCTTCCCGTTTAAGCCGGGCGACTACGTGGTGCACGCTACCCACGGCATCGCGCTCTTTAGCGAGATCGCGCGCCAGGAAGTGGGCGGCAAGGAACGCGACTACTTTTTGCTGGAATACGCCGATGGCGACAAGCTCTACGTGCCGCTGGAGCAGGTTGACCGCATTACGCGCTACGTTGGTCCCGACGGTGATAAACCGCGCTTGACCAGGCTCAACACCGCCGACTGGACGCGGGCCACCAACAAGGCGCGCAAGAATGCCAAAAAGCTGGCGTTTGACCTGGTCGACCTGTATACGCGCCGCTCGTCGATTACCGGTATCGCCTGTCCGCCCGATACGCCCGAGCAGATCGAGATGGAGGAGAGCTTTCCCTACGACGAGACACGCGACCAGCTGGAGGCTATCGCCGACATCAAGGCAGACATGGAGGCGCCCAAGCCCATGGACCGCCTGCTGTGCGGCGACGTGGGTTTCGGCAAGACTGAGGTCGCCCTGCGCGCAGCCTTTAAATGCGTGGACTCCGGCCGCCAAGTCATGGTGCTCTGCCCCACGACCATTCTGGCCCAGCAGCACTACGAGACGTTCTTTGAGCGCTTTGCCCCGTTTGGCCTCGAGGTCGAAGTGCTCAGCCGCTTCCGCACCCCGGCGCAGCAAAAGCGTGCGCTTAAGGCGTTTGCCGAGGGCACGATTGATGTGCTCATCGGCACGCACCGCTTGCTTTCTGCCGACGTGAACCCCAAGAACCTGGGCATGGTGATCATCGACGAAGAGCAGCGCTTTGGTGTGCAGCACAAGGAGCAGCTCAAGAACCTGCGCGAGCAGATTGACGTGCTCACGCTTTCGGCAACGCCGATTCCGCGAACCATGCAGATGGCCACGAGCGGCGTGCGCGACATGAGCCTGATCACCACGCCGCCGACCGGGCGCCGCCCCGTGATCGTGCACGTGGGAGAGTACGATCCCGACGTGGTGAGCGCGGCGATTCGCTTGGAGGTGGGTCGCGGCGGCCAGGTGTACTACGTGTCCAACCGCGTCAAGACTATCGACGACGCCGTGGCGCGCGTGCACGAGGCCGCGCCCGAGGCGCGCGTGGGTGTGGCACACGGCAAGATGAGCCCGCGCGAGGTCGAGGACGTGATGATCGAGTTCGCGACCAAAAAGATCGACGTGCTCATCGCCACGACCATCGTGGAGAGCGGCATCGACAACTCGACCGCCAACACACTGATCATCGAGGACTCGCAGCGCCTGGGTCTGGCACAGCTCTACCAGCTCAAGGGCCGTGTGGGCCGCTCTGCCACGCAGGCCTACGCGTACTTTATGTTCCCGGGCGAGCTGCCGCTCACCGAGGAGGCGACGGCGCGCCTGACCGCACTTTCCGAGTTCCAGGACCTGGGCAGCGGCATGCGCATCGCCATGCGCGACCTGGAGATCCGTGGTGCCGGTTCGCTCATGGGTGCCGAGCAGCACGGTAACCTGTCGAGTGTGGGCTTTGACCTGTTTACGCAGATGCTGGGACAGGCCGTAGCCGAGGCACGCGGCGATGACGATGCCGGCGTGGAGGCGGCGAATGTGGGCATCAACCTGCCGGCCGACTACTTCTTGTCCGAGGAGTACATGCCGGCGGTGGACCAGCGCGTGCTCGTGTACCGCAAGCTCGCGGCGGCTGAGGACCTGGAGAGTATCGACGAGGTGCAGGAGGAGACCGAGGCTGCGCACGGTGAGCTGCCGTTGGCGGGACTCAACCTGTTCAATCGCGCGCGCATCCGCATTCGCGGCGAGCGCCTGGGGCTCGAGAGCGTCACGCTCAGCGGCGGTCGCATCACGTTTTTGGGCGTCGACGTGCCCAAGAAGGTGGCCTTTGAGCTTAAGACCCGCTATGGCGCGGTGAACTTCCCCAAGAGCCGCAAGCTGTCGGTGCCCTACAAGGCGGGCGCCGGTGCGGGCAGCGGCCTGGGTCGCGGCCTCGACGCCAACGACGGCACCGGCCCCGTGGCCGCGGCGCTCATGCTGCTGCAACAGCTGGGCGCTAGTGACGACGACTAACAAGTAGGGGGCGTGGCGGGATGAAGTTGTCTTTGTCCCGCCACGTTGCAGGTTGATTCCAGCCCCATCGAAAGGAAAGCATGTTCGGATACATCTATAAGAAAGATGTCGCCATTATCGCGGTTGTCCTGTGCCTTTGTCTGGGCGTGGGCAGTTTCTTCGATTATCAGATCTCGAGCGCGCTGTTCAATATCGGCAGTATGTACGGTCGCCTTATCGAGGCCGCCGGCGAGCTGCCGTTCGAGCTGACGGCAAGCGTCGCGGGCGTTATGCTCGTACGCGCGGTGCGTCCCGACTCCAGGGGGAGCAAATGGCTCGCCGTGCTTGGCATCCTCGTCAACGTTGGCCTGGCCGGCTACGAGATTGTTTCGTCCCTGCGGGTTGGCGGTAAACTCATTGCCGTTCAGCTGGTGCTGACGTTTGTACTGGTCATCGCCGCCAACCTTATCATCTATCGCCTCACGCGCACGACCGAGCCTGACGAGCTTACGCGCTGGGCGTTGATGATGCTTGCCGTGTGGGTCGCTCAGGCCATTATCCTCAACGTGATTGTTAAGCCGTTGTGGTCGCGTCCGCGCATGCGCGTGATCGAGGTCACACCGGGGCTCAATTTTCAGCCGTGGTGGGTGATCGGCAACCCCGACAAGTGGAGTTATATTGCGGCCGGCGTAATCAAGGACGGCTTTAAGTCGTTCGCGAGCGGGCACACCGCGCATGCGGCGATCGGTCTTATGCTCGCCGGACTTCCCGCGGTGGCCTTTAAGGAAAAGCCCTCGCGCCGTCGGGTGGTCTTTTGGACGGCGGTTGTGGTCGCGGCGCTCGTCGCCTTTGGCCGCATCGTGATCGGAGCGCATTTTTTGAGTGACGTGAGCTGCGGCTTTGCCCTGGTGCTGGCGCTTGAGTGCCTTGCCGCGCGCATTGCCTATCCCAACGGCGTACAATAGCTCCGTTTGAATCATCTGGCCGATACCCGGTAAGAGAGGATTGCCATGCTCGCGTTTAACAACGACTATTCCCACGGCGCCCATCCGGCAGTGCTGCAGGCACTCGTCGATACCAACATGGAGCCGCAGCCCGGCTACGGTACCGATGCGCACACCGAGCGTGCCAAGCAACTTATTCGCGAGGCCTGTCAGGCGCCTGACGCCGACGTGTTTTTCCTGGTGGGCGGCACGCAGGCTAACGCCACGGTGATCGACATGCTGCTCGCGCCGTACGAGGGCGTCGTTGCTGCCGAGACCGGCCACGTCGCCTGCCACGAGGCGGGCGCCATTGAGTTTGGCGGCCACAAGGTGCTCACCATCCCCGGCTACGAGGGCAAGATGCACGCCGAGGACCTCGAGAACTATATCCAGGTGTTCTACGAAAACGAGAGCTACGAGCACACGGTGTTCCCGGGCGCCGTGTACGTGAGCCTATCGACTGAGTACGGCACGCTGTACTCCAAGGCCGAGCTCACGGCGATTTACGCGGTGTGCCAGAAGCGCGAGATTCCGCTGTTTGTGGATGGCGCCCGCCTGGCCTATGCACTGGCGGCCGATGAGTGCGACATTACCCTGCCCGAGCTGGCGCAGCTGTGTGACGTGTTCTACATCGGCGGCACCAAGTGCGGCGCGCTCTGCGGCGAGGCTGTGGTGTTCTGCGGCATGCACGCTCCGGCACATCCCATTCCGCGCATTAAGCAGCACGGCGCGCTGTTGGCCAAGGGCCGCCTGACGGGCGTGCAGTTTGAGGCACTCTTTACCGATGGCTTGTATTTTGAGATTGGTCGACAGGCGATCGAGACGGCTCGGGCGCTGCGTCGTGTGCTGCACGAGCGCGGCTACCAGTTCTTTTTGGAGACGCCCACAAACCAGCAGTTTGTGATTCTGCCCAACGAGGACATGGCGCGCATTCGCGAGCACGCCTCGATCGAGTACTGGGAAAAGTACGACGAGACCCACACGGTGGTGCGCTTTTGCACTAGCTGGGCCACGACGCAGGAGGATATCGACGCGTTGGCGGCTGTCCTGTAGCCTGATGTAATGACGAGGGGCCGCCTTGCGCTTGGGTTTGGCGCAAGGCGGCCTTTGTTTTTGAGGGAGAAGGGTTGTATGACCGAGATGTTCGAGCCGACGATTCGTCTGGCGACGCCCGATGATGCGCCGGCGTTGCTTGCCATCTATGAGCCGTATGTGCGCCAGACGGCGATTACCTGCGAATACGAGGTGCCAAGCGTTGAGGAGTTCGCCGGGCGCATCGAGCGTACGCTCAAGCGCTATCCGTATCTGGTGATGGAGCTGGACGGGCGTCCGGTAGGTTATGCCTATGTGAGTCCGCTCAACAGCCGCGAGGCATACGACTGGTCGGTCGAGACATCGATCTACCTGGCGCGCGATGTGCGCCACGGCGGGCTGGGTCGTATGCTGCACGACGCGCTCAAGCAATGCCTGATTGCGATGGGCATCACCAACATGTGCGCGCTCATCGCCGTGCCGCACGACAAGGACGACGAGTATCTGACGCATAACAGTCAGGATTTCCATGCCCATATGGGGTATCGCCTGGTGGGTGCCTTCGACCGCTGCGCCCAAAAGTTCGGCCGCTGGTACGACATGTGCTGGATGGAGCTGGTCCTTGCCGAGCGCACACCCAACCAACCCAAACCAATCTGGTTCCCCGACCTCCCCAAACCTACCATTTAGGGGCAGGTTTATTTTGGCAGGTTAGCCGATGGGCTCGGTGTATTTGGCACGGTCGGTGCGCTGGATGCGCTTGGAGACATGGAGCGGTCGGCCGTCGGTGTCGTAGACGTAGTCGGTGATCAGGATCAGCGCCTGCCCGCGCTCAACGTTGAGCAAAAACGCCTCGTTTTGCGAGGCATAGCACACCTCAAAGGTCTTGTGCCCCTGTGCCGGCGCGCGATGGAATTCCTGGCGCAGCGTGGCGTAGAGCGAACCGTTGATATCGCGATCGATGAGTGCTTCAAAGCTCGGTGGTAGATAGGTGGTCTCCAGGCACAGCGGCGCATCGTCCAGATAACGCAGTCGGACAAGTTTGACGAGCTTGCTGCCCACGGCGACATCGAAGAACTTGGCCGCATTGCCCGCGGCCTTGGCAAAGCCCGAGTCCACCGTGCGCGTGGTGGGCTTCATACCCTGGCCCTGGACCTGTGTCGTGTAGCTCGAAAACACCAGGTTGTTCTCGTGGAGCGCCGGCGTGTCGGCCACAAAGGCGCCACGCCCGCGCTCGGTGCGCACCAGGCCCTCATCAACGAGCACCTTAAGGGCGTGGCGTACGGTGCTGCGCGACAGCCCCGATTCGTCCATGAGTTCCATCTCGGACGGCAGCTTGTCTCCGCGTGCGTAGGTGCCGGAGGCGATGCGGTCGCGCAGCATGCCCGCCAAGCGCTCGTATTGGGTCAGTCTCTTTTTAGATGAAGCGTTCATGCGATCAACCTGTATCTAACCTGTATGCGTATCTAATCAAGCATATATTCAATACAACAACAAAACCGCTGGTAGCAAGTTATCGAAAACCGCATCAGCAAAATTTCTAAGACAAATATAGCATACAACTAGTCGACATAACCAAAACATGTATGTAACTTGTATGCCATCGAGAGCATCAAACGAGAAGAAAGGCTGATGCACGATGACTACTCAGGAACAGGTTAAGGATGTCGTCTCCCAGGTTTTGGCTGACAAGGCAGACAAGGGCGGCATCAAGCGCGTCGTGTGGATTGGCGCCGGCGGATCCAACGGCGGTAACTATCCTGCCCAGTACTTTATGGAGCACGAGGCCACGCAGGTCGTGAGCTCCAGCTATACCAGCAACGAGTTCGTGCACGCAACCCCTGCCTACGTTAACGAGAACACCCTGGCCGTCGTCGTGTCCATGCGCGGTACCAAGGAGACCATCGTCGCCGCTCAGGTCGCCAAGGACCACGGCGCCAGCACCATCGCCATCTATGTTGACGAGTCCGGCCTCACCGAGGTTTGCGACTACAAGATCCAGTACGACAGCCTGGCCGTCGACGAGTCTTGCATGGGCCGTACCAACTCCGCCGTCGTGACCATGATCGCCATGGAGCTTACGCAGCAGACCGAGGGCTATGCCGAGTATGAGACCGCTATGGCCGCCTTCGACCTGGTTGACCCCATCTATCGCAAGGCCGTCGAGTACACCCGTCCGCTCGCCGCCAAGTGGGCCGAGCAGAACGCCGACAAGCCCTGCATCAACGTGATGGCTCAGGGTCCGCTCTTTGGTGCCGCCTATGTCTTTAGCATCTGCAACGTGCAGGAGATGCTGCAGATTGACTCCTGCACCATCAACACCTGTGACTTCTTCCACGGCCCCTTCGAGATCCTGGACAAGCGCACCTCGCTGTTCCAGCTCATCAGCGTCGGCCGCAGCCGCTGCAACGACGAGCGCGGCATCCGCTTCGTCAACCAGTACGGTGGCGAGCGCGTCTATCAGCTCGACGCCAAGGAGCTCGGCCTCAACGACATCAAGGACAGCGTGAGCGAGTACTTCAACCACCTGATCTTTGCCCCGATTCTCAACAACGTGTACATGCGCGCGCTCTCTGCCGTCACCCACAAGGACTACATGACGCGCCGCTACATGTGGAAGTTGGATTATTAGTTACGGCGTTTTACCAAACGCCGTAACGGCTCGACGCTGCAAACCCACCTGAGCGGCAATCTGCCTTTCAGCTTCAGCGGCATGACCAGAAGGTCAATGCCGCTTCGCTTCAAGGCACCTTGCTCGCTCAGGTGGGTTTTCGCTGGCGTTGCCAAAGCATCGGCGTCGCCTTGGCCCAGATGCGGCACTTGGAGACGTTCGGCACTTGGGGACAGTCCTAGTCATTGGGGACAGGTTACTTTGCACCATGTTGGCGCATATGAACCTGACCCCTTTGCACCAATGGGTTGTAGCGGTAGAGCAGATTTTCCCGTCTGCCGATTTGTGTCTTGAAAAATGTATATAACGACTATAACGTAGTGTGAAACATATTGGAAACAATACCGAGGAGGCTGCGTTGAAGAAAAGCAATCTGGGCTATGTGCTGGTGCTGATCGCCGCGCTTATGTGGGGCACCATCGGAATCTTTGTTAACGGAATATCGGCCCTGGGTGTTTCGTCTCAGAGCATGGCGGCCTTTCGCCTGTTGTCGGGTGCCGTCTTAATGGCTCCGGTCTTGGCATTTATGGGTTGCCAGGGAGGTGCTCGTGAGGGAAAAGCCTCGGGTCCCATGGCATTGTTCAAGGCAAGTCCTAAAGAGCTTGTTCCCTGCGCGCTTGTCGGTATCGTCGGTTTAGCCGTCGCCAACACCTGCTATTACGAGTGCATGGGCGAGGTGGGCATGTCCACGGCCTCAGTGCTGCTCTACACCTCGCCGGTGTTTGGCGTCATGCTCGGCCGCGTGCTTTATCGCGAGGACGTGACCCCCAACAAGCTCGTCGCCATCGTCTTTAACATTGTGGGTTGTGTGCTCGCGGTGACGAGCGGCGACCTGTCCGGTTTCCATTTCTCGACTTGGGGCGTTGCGTCGGGTGTGATCGCCGGACTTTGCGGTGCGCTGCTGGCTGTGTTTAGCCGTATGGCTACCAAGACGCTCCATCCACTGGCCGTAACGTTTTGGGGTTTTGTCTTTGGCGGATGCTTTATGGCGGTGCTTTCGGCTCCGTGGTCCGATGTGGCCGCGGCAATGTCTCCGCAGCTCATTCTGCTGTTCGCAGGCTTTGGCTTTATTCCGACGGCTCTTGCGTACATCTTCTATATGCAGGGCCTTTCGATGGATCTTGAGACGTCGAAGGTGCCGGTCGTGGCTTCGTTCGAAACCGTGGCGACCGTTCTGGTCGGTATTGGCATCTACGCCGAGCCCGCCGGCGCGATCAAGGTCCTGGGCATCGTGCTGGTGCTCGCGTCCATCCTGATTATGAATACCGACTTCTCCAAGCTGCGCAACAGCGTCATTGCCAAACGTATTGTCGAGAGCATGACCTTTAAGCCCAACGCGTGGTGGACCGAAAAATCTCAGGATATGGATCTGTTCCGCGAGCGCACGGGCATCGCGCTGGAGCCCACCGTGCAGGAAAGCCCCTGGTACTTCGTGCGATAGGGGATTGGCGAGGCGTCTGATCTGGGGTTATCCAGCCAGCGCCGGTCTACCTAGCTCCAACGTTTCAAGTAGGTTAAACCCGTCAACGGTCGATTTTCACCCGCGAACGGTCTTTATACTAATTAGCAATATAAGCAACGTATAAGACGTTATAATGACCATAACGAAAAGGAGGAGGCAAGATGAATCAGATCATTCTCGCATCTCATGGCGGCCTGGCCGCAGGCGCCAAAGACACGCTCGAGATGGTTCTCGGCGACGTGTCGAACGTCCACGTCGTGTCGCTTGCTCGTGACGACAAGGAGCCCATCACCAATAAGGTGGACGCCATGATCGCCACGTTCAACGCGGACGACACCGTCTATGTGCTGACCGATATGCTCGGCAGCTCGGTCAACAACAGCATGGTCGAGCTTTCCAAGAACGGCACGAAGTTCACGGTTGTCAGCGGTTTCAACATCCCGCTGGCACTCACGCTCGCTATGAGCCCCGTCCCCGTCAAGGGCGCCGAGCTCGCGGCCCTCATCAACGAGGCCCGCACCGGTCTGACCAACCCCAACGCACCGGTCGAGGCTGCCGTGGCTCCCGCCAAGAAGGCCAAGGCGTCCCGTCACAGCTCCGGTCCCGCCAAGATCGTCCTCGCACGTCTTGACTACCGTCTGCTGCACGGCCAGGTCGTCTTTACCTGGACCACCAAGGTTCAGGCCGAGCGCATCATCGTCGTCGACAACGCTGCCGCCAACGATGACATCAAGAAGGGCGCTCTTAAGCTGGCCAAGCCCCAGGGCGTGCGTCTGAACGTCTTCACCGTCGAGCGTGCCCTCGCCAAGATGGACAAGCTCAACACCCTCGGCGAGCGCGTCATGTTCGTCTTTGGCAACACGGCCGAGATGCTGCAGTTCTGCCAGGGCTACAAGCTCGACGCCATCAACCTGGGCGCCACCGCCAACCACGACGGTGCCGATCAGGTCGGCGGCAAGGACAGCTCCGTCTTCCTCGACGCCACCCAGAAGGCCGACGTCAACCAGCTGCTCGACATGGGCATTAAGCTCTATGTCCAGCAGACCCCTACGTATCAGAGCGTCGACATCGACGCCAAGCTGTAATCAACCAGGCTTTTGCCTGACTGAAAGGAGAAGGGTATGAATACGTTCATCAGTGCGGTGCTCGTCGGCCTCGTCGGCGTGTTCTGCATGTGGGACTCCCGCCTGCTCGGTCGTCTTAACTTCGAGCAGCCCCTCGTTGGCGCTACGCTCGTCGGTCTGCTGCTGGGCGATGTGCCCACCGGCCTTGCCGTCGGTGCCGCCGTCGAGCTCGTGTCCATGGGCCTGGTGCAGGTCGGCGCTGCCGTTCCGCCCGATATGGTCCTGGGCGGCATCGTGGCCGCTGCCTTTGCGTGCCTGACCGATGCTTCCGCCGAGACCGCCATGACGATCGCCATCCCGGTCGCCGTCCTGGGTCAGCTTCTCGGCATCGTGTTCCGTTCCATCATCGCCGCCCTCACCCATGTGGCCGATAGCGCGATCGATAACGGAAAGTTCAAGACCGCCTACCGTATGCACATCTGCGCCGGCTCCGGTCTGTACGCCATCATGTACTTCCTGCCGATCTTCCTCGCCGTCTTTGTTGGCACCGACCTGGTTCAGGCCATCGTCAACATGGTTCCCGAGTGGCTGTCCACTGGTCTTAACGTTTCGACCAAGATCATGACCGCCTACGGCTTGGCCCTGCTGCTCACCATGATGATCAAGAAGGGTATGACTCCGTTCCTGTTCATCGGTTTCCTGCTCGCCGCTTACCTCAACCTGTCCGTCATCGCGGTCGCTCTGATCGGTGTGTGCCTGGCTGTCGTCTTCATGGGCTTCAAGTTCAACGGTTCCCATGCAGCCGCCGGTGTCGATTCCGACTACGATCCGCTCGAAGACGACGAAGACTAAGGAGGAACACACTATGGCAACCGCAACCAAGGACGTGTCCCTGAACAAGAAGGTCAGCCAGTTCTTCTGGCGCTCCTGGGCCATCCAGGCCTCTTGGAACTACGAGCGTCAGATGAACATGGGCTTCCTCTACGGCATGGTTCCCACGCTCGATCGTCTCTATCCGGACGAGTCCGACCCCAAGCAGCTCGCTGCTAAGAAAGAGGCTTACCACCGTCATATGGCGTTCTACAACTGCACCCCGCAGACGAGCGCCTTTATCCTAGGCCTCTCCGCCTCCATGGAGGAGGAGTACGCCAAGGATCCCGAGAACTTCGATCCCGATTCGATCAACGCGGTCAAGACCTCCCTCATGGGTCCGCTTTCCGGCATCGGTGACTCCTTCTTCCAGGGCACCATCCGCGTTATCGCCTTTGGCCTGGGCGTTCAGCTGGCTCAGCAGGGCTCCATCATGGGCCCGATCCTGGCCATGCTCATCTCCATCGTCCCCTCTGTGCTGATCACTTGGTTCGCAGCCAAGATGGGCTATCAGGGCGGCCACGAGTACCTGAGCAAGCTTCAGGGCGGCGACCTCATGGAGAAGCTCATGTATGTCTGCGGCATCGTGGGTCTTATGTCCGTGGGTGGCATGATCGCTACGCTGATCGGCGCCACCACCCCGCTGCAGTTCGCTGAGGGCACCGTTGTTATCCAGGACATCCTGGACGGCATGATGCCCCAGATGATCTCCCTTGGCCTCACCGGCCTTATGTACTGGCTCATCAAGAAGAACGTCAACACCGGTTGGCTTCTCGTGATCGCCATCGTGGGCGGCATCGCCCTCTCCGCGGCCGGCATCCTGGCCTAGTCGCGACTAAGCGCCTATTCGCTTTCCCCCGGGGGCCTGCCTGACATCCCATACCCCAGGCAGGCTCCCATCCCTAAATGTGTCAAAGGGACAGTTCCTTTGACACATCCTCAACGGGCCGGCGACTCGGTCCAAATCACGGTAACCCTGCGAGCGCCCGGCAATGTGGCGCCGCAAAAAATCGAAAGGAATGTGTCAGATGTACGAGATCGACCTTAACCTCCCTAAGCAGATCGTCGCTGACGTCCTGTCCAACCACGAGATCCACAGTGTCGCCTTCGTCGGCTGCGGTGCTTCCATGTCCGACCTGTACCCCGCCAAGTACTTCCTGGCCAACAACACGGACAAGCTGAACGTTCAGATCTTCACCGCTAACGAGTTCAACTACGACACGCCTTCCTGGGTCAACGAGCACACCTTCGTGATCACCTGCTCCCTCGGTGGCTCCACGCCCGAGACCGTCGAGGCCAACAAGACCGCCAAGAAGCACAACTGCCCGGTCGTCTCCCTCACCAACAAGGCTGGCTCCGCTCTGACCGTCGACGCTGACTACGTCATCGTTCACGGCTTCCACGCCAACTTCGCTGCCAAGTGCGAGAAGCCCGGCTATGCCATCGCTCTTGCTCTCGAGATCCTTCAGCAGACCGAGGGCTATGACAAGTACGACGACATGATCACCGGCCTCACCAACGTCTTCGATCTCTGCGAGAACGCTGCTCAGTCCTGCAAGAAGCTCGCCAAGAAGTTCGCTGAGGACTTCAAGGACGACAAGATGATTTACTTCATGGCCTCTGGTGCCTCCGAGAAGATGGCTTACTCTCACGCCGCCTTCCTGTTCACCGAGATGCAGTGGATCGACGCCGCCGCCTACAACACCGGCGAGTACTTCCACGGCCCGTTCGAGGTTTCCACCGAGGGTAAGCCCTACGTCTTCTTCATGTCCGATGGCGCTACCCGTCCGATGGACGCCCGCGCCCTCACCTTCCTTGAGCGCATGGGCGCCAAGGTCGCTCTGATCGACTCCAAGGACTACGGCCTGGCTGACGCCGTGCCCGCGAGCGTCGTCACCTACTTCAACCCGCTGCTGCACCTCGCCGTTATGCGCGAGTACGGCAACCAGATCGCCGAGGCCCGTCAGCACCCGCTGACCATGCGCCGCTACATGTGGAAGCTTTCCTACTAATCACAAGTAAGTAGACCTTACGGGTTGATTGAGAGGGGATGGGGTTTGCGCCCCGTCCCCTTTTTTGCTCTGGGGAGGGCGTGTCTGTCGCGTCGCAAATCCCAGATAAAACCTACCAAAATAAACCTGTCCCTTTTTGGCAGGTGGGAGGAGATGCGTATGATCAAGGCAGTGCTGTTTGATATGGACGGCGTGCTGGTCGATACCGAGTGGTTCTACAACCGTCGTCGCGTGGCGTTTATGGAGGAGAAGGGCTTTCACTTTGACGAGATCCCCGATCTTTCGGGGTCTAACGAGCCCGCCATTTGGAAGTCGCTGGTACCTGACGATGTTGAGCTGCGCGAGCGCCTGCGCGTGGAGTACAAGCAGGTCTACAGCCCAGACCATCCCGTTCCGTATGCCGAGCTGCTCAACGAGCAGACGGAGCCGGTGATGCGCAAGCTGCACGAGCGCGGCGTGAAGTGCGCCATCGCAAGCTCGTCCTATCGCGAGCTCATTGACGAGCTGGTGGGGATTGCCGGTATCGCCGACGTGCTGGACTACACCATCAGCGGTCACGAGTACAGTGCGTTTAAGCCCGACCCCGAGATCTACCTGCGTGCCATGGAGGCGCTGGGGGTGGAGCCTGCCGAATGCCTGGTTATCGAGGACTCGCCTTTGGGCATCGAGGCCGGCAAGCGCTCCGGCGCCCGCGTCCTGGCGCTGCGTCCGCACGAGGGCGTCAACCTGGATCAGTCCGCCGCCGACGTTGTCATCGACAGCCTGACCGACATTTTGGCCGCTTTGTAGTGTCAATCCGCCGCGAGAAGCATTGGTTCACGCGTCTTTTGCTGCGGATTGGCTTAATTTGTCCTCTATTTGGATTCGTTTGGCTTCGATTCGGACTAAGTGAGTAGACTTTTTGGTGCAGTACGAGCGCAAAGTGCATCTGCTCTAGCAAAACCGCAGGTCACAGGGGTGGCGGTTTTGGGTGTGCTCGGCAGATCGTAAAAAGTCTACTCACTTGTAATTTGGGCCTTTGGTCGTGGAGGCTGTTGGTCCCGCTTTGGTTGTCGAGAGAGGGTGAATTGAAGCGCCCCCGCACGCTCCATGCTACAATCGCGGGCATGCCCCACAACTACATCTGCCTTCGAAAGGAGCTTCCGTGGCGAACGCCATCGATCAGCTCACGGACCGTGTGCTCGTGCTCGGCCGCCTCACCATCGTCCGCCGTGCCATTACCGCCGTGGCGGTCACAATTTCTGCCGTCCTCCAAACATTCCTGATCCAGGCGTTCATTCAGCCCGCCGACCTGCTTCCGAGCGGTCTCACCGGCGTCGCGGTCCTGCTCGATCGCGTTACCTCGCTGGGCGGCGTTCACATCGACATCTCGCTCGGCATGCTTGCGCTCAACATTCCCGTGGCGCTCCTATGCTGGAGCGGCATTAGCAAGCGCTTCGTCATCTTCTCGATGATGCAGGTCGTGCTCTCGTCGCTGTTCCTCAACGTCTTTCACTTCGCGCCGTTTTTGGGCGACAAGATCATGCTCATCATCTTTGGCGGCGTGGTCTCGGGCCTGGGCGCTGCCATCGCGCTTAAGTCCGGAGCATCCACCGGCGGCACCGACTTTATCGCGTTATGGGTTTCCAACCACACGGGCAAGACCATCTGGGGCGTCATCTTTGGTTTCAACTGCTTTATCCTGGCGATCTTTGGTTTTATGTTTGGTTGGGACAAGGCGGCGTATTCCATTGTCTTCCAGTTTATTTCGACCAAGACCATCGACAGTTTTTATCGTCGCTACGACCGCGTGACGCTGCAAATCACGACGCGCAAGGCAGACGAGGTCATGACCGCCTATGTTGACCATTTTCAGCACGGCATTAGCTGCGCCGAGGTCATCGGCGGATACAGCCGCGAAAAGATGTACCTGCTGAACACCGTTGTCTCGACCTACGAGAGCCAGGACATTATCAAGCTGGTGTGCGACGTTGATCCCGGCGCCGTGATCAACGTGTTCCACACGCTCAACTTTGTGGGCGGCTGGTGGGGCGGTCATATCGACGAGCCCATGCCCACGGCCGTTCCCGATCCCGACAAGCCCGCACGCATGGCCAGCGGGCAGGCGCGCCTCAGCGAGCAGGACAGTCTGCAGCAGGACGACGGCAGGTAGGGCGTTGGCATTTTGCCGGCACGGCGCTATCCTGTCCGCTTGAGCCTCTCGAAAGCCTCGCTGCTTTCGGGAGGCCTTCGTTTGCCTAGATAAAACCTACCAAAATGAAGCTGTCGCTTTTTGGTAGGGAGGGTGTATCGTTTTATCATTATGAGGTAACATGAAACTAGACGTTATATACGTATTAGTTATTTCGATATTTCGATAAGAGTGATTAGATATGCCTACGCCCAAAAATGCACCGCTTTACCAGCAGATTTACGACGAAATCAAGGATGCGATCGAGAAAGGTGTTTATGCACCCAAGGAGCGTATTCCGTCCGAGCTTGAGCTAGCCGAGCAGTACGAGGTGAGCCGCATCACGGTGCGCCGCGCCGTCGAGGAGCTGTGCTCCGATGGCTACCTGGTTAAGCAGCAGGGCCGCGGCACCTTTGTTTCCACGCCGCACATCAATCGCCAGTTCCACGCCTCGACGCTGCAGACGTTTACCGCGCTGTGTGCCAACAACGGCATGAAGGCCGGTGCACATGTGGTCGATCGCCAGATTGTGCCGGCGCGCCAAAACGAGATGGAGTTCTTTGGCCTGCAGAAGGATGCGCTGCTGCTGCATATCAAGCGCGTGCGTACGGCCGACGGCGAGCCCATCTTTGAGGAGAACATCTTTGTGCCGTTTGACGCCTACCGTGAGCTGTTGACGGCCGATCTTGAGGACAAGTCGATTTTTGCCGAGGTCGAGCGTGTTGGCGGAACGCCGATTGTCTCGGTTGGCTACCGTACGGTCGAGGCCGTTCGAGCTAACGCCGAGCAGGCGGCCGAGCTGGGCATTGCTCCGCACGATCCGCTGCTCAACCTGCGTGCCGGCTTTACCGGTCCCGATGACGAGCCGGTTTTGATGGGTAAGCAGTACTACGTGGGATCGCGCTACGTTATGGTCATGTAAGTTACGCGGTTTTACCAAACCGCGTAACGGGCCGACGCTGCAAACGCCCCTAAGCGGCAATGTGACGTTCAATCGTCGGTCGCGTACAAAAGTACGCTTCCCTCCTCTTTCACGTCACCTTGCTCGCCTAGGGGCGTTTTCGCTCATATGACCCAATCCGCTGTCAAGAGCCACAATGGCCCC
>UQOJ01000046.1 GCA_900542635.1 uncultured Collinsella sp. | reverse complement strand
CTCGGGCGCCGGCTCAGGCTCGGTCGCGGAAGCGGGTGCAGGTGCCGACGAAGCATCCGGACCACCGTAACCCGAAGGAGCGGACTTCTTCTCGAAGGGCAACACAAAAGTCAGGACGTCGTCCTTATCCTCATCGGCCCACTCGCTTGCATAGCGTGCGGCCCAATAGCCAACGGCACGGTGCTTGAGCATCTTGCCAAAGACCGTAAGAAATACGGTGACGAAAGCGACCAGCACCAAGAACAGCACGAGCGTGACGCCACCGCCGGTAACAATTGCCTCAATACCCGTAGGACGATAGTAGTAGCTATACATACCGACAGAGGCAATGGCGCCAAAGACGGCCGTCAAGATCCATGTGACAACGTTGGCGACCAGGCCCGTCAAAAACTCGGGAAGGAACGAAGCACAGAACAGCTTGGTCTTGTTGTGCTTAAAGGCCGCCCAGACCTTATCGAGCGAAAACGCGCTCTCGACGCACCCGGTCACCGCAAAGTGCATCACGGCAATGTCGGCGAACATCTTAAAGAAGACGCCCAGAATCGCCGAGGCAATCAGAGCCAAGACAAGCAGGCCGAGCGAACCGAACAGCGCTGCTTCGAGTGCATAGGAGCCATAGTAGGAGTACGAGCCTGCGGCACCAAGCGCCACGCTCTCGACGAGTGAAAGCATTACGCCAAAAACGGGGATGGCAGCGATAACCTCAAGCACCACCGAGATGACGCTCGAAAAGACTCCGAGACCAAACGACGTGGAACGCATGAGTGGACGGTCCATGCCGTCATCGATCTTAAGAGACAGATCGCGACCCCACTCGATGCCAAAGCCCGAACCGCACACGCTCGCCACGTAGGCAGCCAAAAAGCCGATGGCAGCTGCAATACCGCCGATAACGGGGATGAACAGAACGAGTACCGACACGACACAGATAAGCGCCGGCAAAAAAGCGATCTGGCACACGCGCTGCAGCACGCCCGGAGTCTTGGTCATATCCTCAAACGCCTGAGCCACACAGCCCTTGGACGCGTTCATGGGAGGCTGAGGGACAAATTGCTGAGGCTGACCCTGAGGGGTGGAAGCTGCAGCACCAGCATTAGGAGCACCGCACACACCGCAGAACTTGTCGTTATCGCCCATAGGAGCGCCACACTGCGAACAGAACATCGAAATCATCCCTTCGTATCTAGAGCAAATCACCTGGATCGCAAACGATGTCTTTGGCATCATTATCACCCAATGTGAGGACAAATACTCTTAGATGACGTATTTGCAACGCGCGAGGCGCTTTTCGATTGTTTGATGAGTGTGTCCGCGCTAGTTCGTGCCGCGGAAACCCTTGCCGACGATCTCGGAGCTGTCGACGATCGTGATAAAGGCACCCGGATCGACTTCGCGCGCATAGCGGCGTAGTTGCACGGCCTCGCGACGGCTCAGCACGCTCATGATCACCGTCACGCACTTGCCCGAGAAGGCACCGTAGCCGCGGCTAATGGTCGCCGTGCGGTTGAGATGCTTGACGATAAACTCCTCGACCTTAAGGGGCTCGGAGCAAATGACCGTGCAGACTTTGCGCAGGTGAATGCTCTCGATGGCTTTGTCGACCACGAGTGTCTTGGCAAACAGGCCGAGCACGCAATACAGACCGACACGCGGGCCATACAAAAAGGCCGCGATGGTCACGATGCCGATATCGACCAGCAGCAGGGCGCGGCCAATCTCGAGCGTGGTGCGGCGTTTGAGGATCATGGCAAGAATGTCCGTGCCGCCCGTCGAGGCGCCGATATCAAAGACGATGGCGCTGCCGAGCGCCGGCAGTATCACGGCAAAGCACAGGTCGAGCCACATATCGCCCGTCATCGAGACATCGGTCGGAATAAAGAGCTCAAACAGCGAAACATAGGCGGACAGCGCAAACGAGGCGAAGACGCTCCACAGAATTGCCTTGCGCTCCAAAAAGATAAAGCCCAAAACGACGAGAACCGCGTTAATAATCCACATAAAGACGCCGACGGGCAGGGTCGGGAACAGCGTGGACAGAATGACCGACACGCCCGAGGTGCCGCCAAAAGCAAAGTGATTAGGGGTTTTAAACGCAACGATGGCGAAGGCCGTAAGAATCAGGCCCAGATTGAGCTCGGCAAAAAAGCGCGGGAAGCCCGGCTCCTGGCTGCGCTTTTGACCGGCACGCTCGCCGCGCTCGATATCGGTGCGATCAACCACGCGCTCCATCGGCACCACGGGAGGACGATGCATCTCCTCGGCAGCACGCGATGCCGCCTCTGCCGCGGCGGCCTCAATCGCCCATGCCTTGCTTTCTGTTTCGTGCTCGTCAGCCATTACGGCAACCCCTCGTTAACAATTTGGAAACATTGCGCTCATTAGGGTAACGCGGAACGTGGGGATTGCAACCCTTAGTTAGACGAGCGGTATGACTATATCGGGAGCGTACAGAAACGGCCGGCCACGCTTTTGCTTGCGCGGTCGGCCGTTTAACGTTTTCGCAGATAAAACCTGCCAAAACAAACCTGTCCCTTTTGGAAGGTTATTCGTGCTGGCTGGTGCGGTGCTCGTACTCCTCGGGGGTGATGACGTCCTCGATGCGCAGGTTGACGCCCGCCACCTCAAGGCCAGTCATCGCGGCAAGGCGCTCGGTGACACGTGCCTTGACATCGTCGAAGATCGCGGGCGCATAGGCACCGTACTCGATGATGACGGAGATGTTGACGACCACGCGATTGTCATCGGTGACCTCGACCGTCACGCCCTTGGTCAGATTCTCGGCACCAAACTGCTCCTGCACAAAATGCATGAGGTTACCCTTCATGCCCAGAACGTGCGGAACCTCGCGGGTGGCCATGGCAACGATCTTCTCGATCACACCGTTGGAATAGGTCAGCGAGTCCTCGGACTCGTCCGCTTCCTCGTCATCCTCATCCACATCGGACTCGGCCTCGACGAGCGCCTCATCCTCGAGCGTTACGTCCTCGGCCTCGGCGGTAACGGTCTCGTCTGCCTCGAGCTCGGTATCGGCCACATCCACCTTCGTATTAAAAGCCATGGTTCCTCCTTATGCCTGCCGCGGATGCGACAGTCGAATACATATTAGCGGCCGCTAAACAGACGGCCGAAGAAGTTGACGATCCCGTTCTCGCCGTCGCGAATTTGGCCGATCACAGCGCCGATCAGCACGAAGAATGCAATGACGAGCGTATCCCACAGGCCCAACGTGAGTACCAACACGGCGAGGACAAAGCCAGCGACGGCACCGAGCGTGGTGTTGGGATGACGCACAGCATAGCTCCAGATGGCAGCGCCCGTACCCTTGATGAGACCCATAGCCTCGTCAAAATCCGCGGCGGCCGTGTCTTGTAACTCGGTTGCCTCTGCTTTGGACTCAACAGGTTCGTTCGCCGGCGTGGCGCTCTGGTCAATCGTCAGGCGCGGCGTACGAGCGGTCTTATCTTGATTGGTATCACTCACCGGAAACCTCCACGGTCTGGACGGTAGTCTTGGACGGCAAAAAACGGACGCGCGTGGTCGTACCCGACGTGCCGAGCATGGTGTCGCAAGCTTCCTCGATGCGCTGCTGCATCGCGGTAGCCAGAGATGCCACGTCCTTATCGTCAAGCGCGATAGCCTCGACCTTAAATCGGACGTGCGAATCGTCGGGGCCTTGGACGCGGGCCTCGACATGCTCGACCATCACGCGGTCGTCGCGCTCGGCAGCAGCCCTGGCACACGAAGAAAGCGCCGCGAGCGTGACCTCGATATTGCGCTCCCCCGCCGGATGCACGCAGGACGGCTCGCGACGAGCAAACATCAGGCGGAAGAAGCTTACCAGTACGCCAATCGCCACAACTCCGCCGCATGCCGTCACGACAATGCGCGGCATGGGGTCGCGCATCAGCAGCATAAAGCGATACGTATACGGCCCCCAAAACTGGCAGACAAGCGTACCCAGCGCCACGATGGCGGCGGCAAGATACACAATCGCTAGGGCTCGTTTGAGTACGCGCACGTGGCGCTCCCTTCAAATCTCGGCTCTCGAAATGCAAAACGGTTCGCATCATTATAAAAGAGCCGGGTCCGGTGCTCTACGCACGCGGATCCGGCTCATCTATTCCACGAGGCTTGCATGCTCGCTTCATTATGCCCAGATATGCACGGCTTAACCCGTGCGGGCGCTACTCCTCCTCGAGGGCAGCGATGACCTCGTCGGTCATGTCCATGGTGCTGTAAACATCCTGGACGTCGTCGAGCTCCTCAAGACGGTCGATGAGGCGCTGAACCTTCTTGGCATCGGCGCCGGAGACCTCGGTCGGGGTGGTCGGGACCATGGTGGTCTCGGAGCCCTTGACCTGGACGCCCTGCTCCTCGAGCGCCTTGGAGACAGCCATGACCTCGTTGGCAGTAGTCCAGACGATCCACTCCTCGCCGGCGTCCTCGTAGTCCTCGCCACCGGCCTCGGCGATGGCCATCATGAACTCATCCTCGTCACCGGCAGCACCGTTGGCGATCATGGTCTCCTTCTTGGCGTTCTCGTCCAGGATCTCCTTGGCGACGACGATCTGGCCCTTGCGCTCAAACTGGAAGGCGACGGAGCCGGAGGTGCCCAGGTTGCCACCAGCGTGGGAGAAGGCGGAACGGACATCAGCGGCGGTACGGTTGCGGTTGTCGGTCAGGCAGTCGACGTAGACGGCGACACCGGCGGGACCGTAGCCCTCGTACACGATATTCTCGTAGACGGCAGCGTCGGCACCCGAACCAAAAGCCTTGTCGATAGCGGACTTGATCTTGTCCTTAGGCATGGACTGAGCCTTGGCCTTGGCAACGGCAGCGGCGAGGCTGGCGTTGTTCTCGGGCAGCGGGTCACCGCCGAGACGGGCAGCAACGGTGATGTTGCGGCTGAGCTTGGAGAAGAGGGCGGAACGCTTGGCGTCCTGCGCGCCCTTACGATGCTTGGTTGTGGCCCACTTAGAGTGTCCGGACATACGTGTCTCCTATCGGTTTCGACCTAAAGCCCAGCGCAGATGCTCGGGCAATATAAACAAACGTCGTTATGATATACCTACTGGCCTGCGAGATAAACCCCAAAATGAAGGCGTCGTGATGATGGCCCCTTTGGTGCAAAGAAACCTGACCTCAATGCACCAAGTTAGAACCAGAGGAAGTCGCTGCGGGTGACGGTGGCGCCGATGGCGAAGGGCATGCAGGCGATGACCGGATACAGGTAGCGCATGTAGGTCGAGCCGTTGCACGGGCCAATCAGGCACACAGCGAGTACGCCCAACAGCGGCACCCAGATCGCCAGCGCACGCCATGAATGACGACGCAGCAGGTAGACCACCACGGCGATCATGATCCACACATAGGTGGCCGAGCTCATGGTGAGCGAAATAAACGGGATGCGCTGCACCGCCACACGGTACAGATTGATCAGGTGGTCGCACCAGCGCACCACGTTGCTGTCGACCGGATGGAAGTCGAAGTACTTGAGGTTATCGGGCTTCGCCATAATCTCGGCACTGCGCGCCGTGCTGTAGACCCACGCATCGCGGGCACTCGGATAAAAGTAGCCGTAGTAGTTATTGATGAGCGCCGAGATATAGCACTCGGGATCCTTTTTGAACAACTGGGCCCACACCTCAAAATAGGCCTTGATGTCCTCCTGCGAGGCGTACTCGTTAAAGCAGTTCTTGACGGCATCGGACTTGTCGGGGTTGTAGCGGCGGCCCAGATTCTCGTACTTGAGCACCCGGTCGATCACGGCGCGCTCCTCATCGGTTACCAAACCGTCGCAGGGCGCCTCCACGATGGTGCCGTCCTCCTTAACCGTAGGGTTGACGCCCGAGTTGAGGCCGTCGTGCTTTTGGACGAAACGAGCCGTCTGTTGGAACGGAATCGAGAGGATTTCGCGCTTGGAACCAGGCGTGATATCGTGCGCCGGCATAAAGACCTTGGTGAAGTACATATTAGAGGCAAGGCAGAGCGCGAGCACCGCGAGAACGCCAACCCAGCGGAAACGCGAGATGGCGCCCGAAGGCGCAGCACCAGCCTGCTTGGCTGCACGACGAGCCACATGCACGTCCCATGCGCAAAACGTCGCCGCGATTACGCATGCCGCCAGCGGAAACACCAGGCCGCCGTTGCGCAGAAACGTGGAACCCATGGCGCCCAGAGCGAGCAGCAGCCAGTCGCGGCGCGCAAAGAGCACGGGGGCTTTCTCGCCCGCTCGCTCGGCATTGGCATCACGACGGGGCAAGCCACATGCCACGAGCTTGACGGTCTGTACCAGCAGCACCAAAAACGCGTCGGCAAAGAGCACGTCTTTGGTGAGCAACGCCGCGTAGTTAGAGAACATCGGCATAAACGCAAAGAACAGCAGGATCGCACCGCGAACCGGAAGGCTCACGCCCAGTTTGCGCAGCGACGAAATGGAATAGGCCATGCAGGCAGCCGTGATGACAAATTGAGCGCAGGTGTAGATGGCAAGACCCGCGTTAGCGCTGTTGAACAGCGAAAGCCCCAGCTGAACGCACGAGCCGATAATGGCCGTGTGCACTACGGGATGATGCCCGTTGAGCAGCACGTTGGGGTTGAGTAGGCGCAGGTAGTCGCTCGTGCCGTTGGGATAGTTGAACCACTGGCGAATCTGCGCGCCCGTATCTCCCATAAAAAGACCGGGCAGCGAAGCGATAAGCGTGGGCGCCCAGGCGATCATAAGCACCAGGAAGGGCCCGGCAAAGGGATGGACCGAGAGCACGGCGTGAGTCACACGACATACGCGGCCAAAGTGCGCTTCGGAAAACGGAATGCGCCGAGAGCTCAGCCAATCTAGACACTCAAAGGCAAGGTAGAAGGCAACGACCGCCAAGAGCATCCAGCCCGCGCCGCCAATCCAGGCGCAGATGATGCGAGCTTTGTCGCCAAGGACAATCTCGGCCGAGTCGGTGAGATCGTAGCTGCGGCCGAACACCATGCAGATGGCGAAGAACAGCGACGGCAGAATGATCGATGGGCGCCAGGTGTCGCCGCGGCCAAAGAACACGTAGCGAAACGGCAAGGTGAGCAGGCAGGCAAGTGCAAGCAGCATGACCGCGTCGGTATGGCCGGCAAACGAGAGGAGCACCTCGTAGCACACGTACAGCGCACCCGTCGCCTTGGGGTCAATCGCCAAGACTGCGTTGCTCGACACCGGGGCGGGATCGATGGAAAACGCCGTGGTCGCCAACAGCGCGAGCAAAAATGCGATGAGCGTCTGCTTGGCGGGGTAGCGCTTAAACCAGACGATGCGGGCAGCGTCGCGCGCAGCCGTTGTGGAGAGATCGGAATCCTTCACAGTCCAAAGAGCCTTTCTAGAAACCTGCCAAAAAGGGACAGGTTTATTTTGGCAGGTTTTATCTGGGGAAACGTTACGGTTCTGTCATCGTTGCCCAGCAAACCACCACAAAGGTGCCTGTTCACTTTTTTGGTGGTTAAGCGTCGAGGTAGATGCGCTGGGGCTGGTTGCGGCGACGAGCAAAGATGATGAGCGCCAGGCCCGCGATTACGAGCGGAAGACTCAGCAGCTGACCCATGGTGATGACGCCACCCAGCAGATAACCCAGCTGCGCATCGGGCACGCGCACAAACTCAATCAAAAAGCGAACGATGCCGTAGCCCATCACAAAGACGCCCATAAACGTGCCTTGGGGCAGTAGCGACTTTTTGCGGCTGAGCACCTGCAGAATGCAAAAGAGCACGATGCCCTCAAGAAATGCCTCGTAGAGCTGGGAGGGGTGACGCGGCATATCGCCCGCGGTGCCACCGAAGACCACGCCCCAGGGCAGATCGGTCGGCTTGCCCCACAGCTCACCGTTGACAAAGTTGGCACAACGGCCCAGGCACAAGGCCAGCGGCGCGCCTATGACGGCAAGGTCTGCCAAAGTCCATGCGTCGAGCTTATACATGCGGCACACGATGATGCCGCCGATAATGCCGCCCACCAAGCCGCCATGGAAGCTCATGCCGCCCTCGTTGGTGGCAAAGATCTCGAGCGGGTGCGCCCAGTAGTAGCCATCACCATAAAAGACGACGTAGAACAGGCGCGCACCGATAATGAGGCCAAAGACCACGCCGACCACGACACTCGTCAGATCGTCAATCGTAATGTCGAAGCCCCAACGACGCTGCGTGCGGTACATAACGACCGCCGTGAGCAGAGCGCCGACCACGTAGGCCAGGCCGTACCAGTAGATGGTGATGGGGCCCGCCGAGATCGCGACGGGATCAAGCATATGGTAGAAGTCGTTAAGCATGTCGACCCTCCTACTCCCTACATACAAATGCGGCCGCGGGCCTTGCGCTCGCAGCCGCATATTTGGGCGTAACGTCTATGCGAAGTATGCCGTCCGCAGCTTTCGCATCTTAGAACGGCGCGTACTCGTCGTACAGGTCCTCGGCCTCGCCGGAGGCATTGACCTGCTCAACGCGGGTAACGCCGGGCACATGCTCCTTCAGGATGCGCTCGATACCCATAGACAGGGTCAGCGAGCTCATGGGGCAGCCGGCGCAAGCGCCCTGCAGCTCCAGTTTGACGACGCCCTCGTCGTCGACGCCCACATACTCCATATCGCCGCCATCGGCCTGCAGGTTGGGGCGAATCTCTTCAAGAACCTTCTTAAGCAGCTCTTCGTTAACAGCCACAGGGGCTCCTTTCTCACAATAACGCGGGCACGCCCGCGGACAGGGGCTATGTTACTACAGCCGTGTACCCGCTTAGGCGCCAGCCATGCGTGCGGACACGACTTTCACGAGCGGTCAATTTGGGACGGGTCTCTTTTGGCTGTTTTGCCGCCAGCTGGCGTTGCCACGCGCTACTGCCGAGCCTGTCCCTCGGTGCCGATGTGAACATCGACGATAACCTGGCGGTAGCTGATGCCACAGGAGTCGAGGATGCGGCGGCTGATGCGTCCATCATCGGTGTCGGCGTACTTGTTGTCCAGGTAGACAACCTCGCCCACGCCCACCTGCGCCAAAATCTTGGCGCAGTCGTGGCACGGGAACAGCGTGACGTAGACCGTGGAACCCTCGAGATCCTTGAGCGAGCCACGGTAGTTGAGCACGGCGTTGGCCTCGGCATGGACCACGTAGTTGTGCTTGTCCTGCAGCGGGTCGTCGCTCGTACCCCACGGGAAAAAGTCGTCGTTGAGCGCCGAGGGCGTACCGTTGTAGCCCACCGAAAGGATGCGGTGGTTGGTGCTGGCGATGCACGCACCCACCTGCGTGTTGGGGTCCTTGCTGCGACGCTGCGCGGCGATGGCCACGCTCATAAAGAACTCGTCCCAGCTAATGACGTCCAAGCGCTTGCCCGACGCGGTTTGATGAAGATCGTCCGACATGGCAGACACCTCCGTAATCGCAATAGTTTGACCCATTGTAGCAGGTGAAAGGTGGGGGCGTTTGTCCCACCGACGCCCTCACCTTTACACGCGGCGGGGCTTTTGGTTGATGCGGTAGAGCTCGGCGAGACCCCGCAGCGTCAGCGCGTCGTCTACCGTCAGGCTATGGCCGACCAGCGACGCGAGTGCCTCGGCATCGTCGCCGGTAATGACGATGGGCACGTCGCCCTCCCCCGCGGCCTTGGTCGCGCGCATCTCGGCAAGCACCATGTCGAGCATGCCGTCGATGCGGGCCACCTCGCCCAAAACCACGCCCGAGCGCATGGCCTCGCGCGTGTTGCGGCCGATGACGTGCGTTGGCGCCGAAGGCTCGACCTGAGGCAAACGCGCCGCAGCAGCCGAAAGCGAGCGGGCGCCAAGCGCCAGACCCGGCGCAATAACGCCGCCGACAAAGGTACCGTGCGCGTCGATGACCTCGATATTGGTCGTCGTGCCCAGGTCGATCACGATGCACGGAGAGCCGTAGACGGCACGGGCCGCCACGGCATCGGCGATGCGGTCGGGGCCGATCTCGGCCGGGTCGTCGTAGTGCACGGGCATGCCGGTCTTGAGGCCCGGCCCCACGGTGAGCACGCGCCCCGTGCAGGTACGGGAAAGAGCCGCCTTCCACGGGCGTTCGAGCGCCGGCACCACGCAGCTCAGCACTGCGGCCGCGGGAACGAGTGCACCCGGCACGCCCGCATCGGCTGACAGCGCGCCCATGACCTGCGCGAGCCTCATGCGCGCCTCGTCTGCTGTGATGCTCGACGGCGTCGTGATCTCGCACGTCGCAAGCGGACATTCCTGCGCCGCGGCCGAATCCTCGGCAAACAGACCAAAGCGAATGAACGTGTTGCCCACGTCGACCGTCAATATATATGCGCACCCATTAAGCATCGTAGGCACTCCTTTCGTCTGCCCAGCAGTATATCGCCTACCTAAACCAGTCATCCCAAAATGACTAGCTTGCGGCTATACTGGTGCGCGGTCGTGCGCGAGCTCACGCGGCGGCCCTTGGTAACCCGACTTCCCGCGCCGTATCCGTAGCGGCGCTCCCGGGGGAAGCGGATATACGCAAAGGAGTTCTATATGAGCAATCCCTCGAACCGTGCTTCGATGCGCGGGCAACTCACGCTGCGCGGCGTCGTCATCGGCGTCCTTGGCTGCGTGATCATCACGGCAAGCTCGGCCTACACCGCCCTCAAGATGGGCGCACTCCCCTGGCCGATCGTCTTCGCTGCCGTCATCTCGCTGTTCTTCCTTAAGCTCATGGGCAACGCCAGTCTCAACGAGGCCAACGTCACCCACACCATCATGTCCGCGGGCGCCATGGTCGCCGGCGGCCTGGCGTTTACCATCCCGGGCGCCTGGATGCTGGGCTATGCCGACCAGATCAGCTGGCTCGACATGTTTATCGTGGCACTCGCCGGCACCATCCTGGGCCTGCTGGCCACCGCGCTCATCCACCGTCACTTTATCGTGGACGCCGCGCTTGAGTTCCCCACCGGCAACGCCGCAGCTCAGACCTTGCGCGCGACCGAGGCTGGCGGCAAAACCGGCAAGCAGCTCTTTGGTTCCATGGCCATCGCCGGCATCTATAGCGTGCTGCGCGACGCCCTGGGCGTGGTGCCCAGCATGCTATGCACGCTCAACATCCCCGGCGTGACCTTTGGTATCTACAACTCGCCCATGCTGCTCTCCGTCGGCTTCCTCGTGGGCTTCGCCCCGGTCGCTTTCTGGTTTGCCGGCGCGCTGCTGGGCAATTTTGGCATCATCGTGGGTGGCACCGCTGCTGGTCTGTTTGACGTTATGACGGCACAGGGCATTGTTAAGTCCCTGGGTATGGGCCTTATGATGGGCTTTGGCGTCGCCGTCGTCCTCAAGGACATCCTGCCGCAGGTCGCCGGCATCGTCCGCGGCCTTGCTGCCGACAGCTCCACCGACACCGACGAGCAGTCGCTCATCTCGGGCTCCCTTAAGCTCGACGCCGGCATCATCGGCCTGGGCGCTGCCGCCATCGCCGTAATCGTTGCCATCGCGCTCGACCTTGGCCCCGTCCCGGCCGTCATCGTGACGCTGTTCACTTTTGTCACCACCATCATGAGCGCGCAGAGCTGCGGCCAGACGGGCATCGACCCCATGGAGATCTTCGGCCTCATCGTCATGCTCATCGTTGCCGCCTTCGCACAGCTCGCTCAGGTCAAGCTGTTCTTTATCGCCGGCATCGTGGCCGTGGCGTGCGGCCTTGCGGGCGACGTCATGAACGACTTTAAGGCCGGCGCCGTGCTGGGCACCAACCCGCGTGCGCAGTGGATCGGCCAAGCCATCGGCGGCATCGTGGGCGCCCTGGTCGCCGCAGCCGTCATGGTCGCGCTCGTCACCGCCTATGGCCCGGACGCCTTTGGCCCCGACAAGAGCTTTGTTGCCGCGCAGGCAAGCGTCGTCGCCACCATGGTCTCGGGCATCCCGAGCGTGCCGTGGTTCGTTGGCGGCTTTATCGCCGGCATCGTCATGTACTGGCTCGGCATTCCGGCCATGATGATCGGCCTGGGCGTGTACCTGCCGTTCTACATGTCGCTCACGGCATTCCTGGGCTCCTGCGTCAAGCTCGCCTACGACAAGTGGTCCGCCCACCGCGACGCCACCGCTGGTCTTTCTGACGAGGAGAGGGCTGCCAAGGACGCCGCCTTCCAGGAACAGGGCCTGGTTGTCGCCAGCGGCCTGCTCGGCGGCGAGTCCATCGTCGGCGTTATCCTGGCGTTTGTCTCTGTTGGCCTGAGCCTGCTGGGCTAAGTCGAGCAGTTGCTCGACAGCGACCATATTGCCTACGATTTGCCCGGCCGGTAGCTTTCGCGGCTACCGACCGGGCTTTTTGATACCAACGCAAAGAAAGGCCGACGTGCTGCGTATGACAGCGCGCCGGCCTTATCGTTTGGGTATCGAGACGGTCCCGCTATGAATTGAAGTTCACTGCAGAGCCGACGCCCGAATCACTACATGTGCTTGCGACGACGATCGCCCAGCGTCACGCCCGCGGCCACGAGCGTAATACCGCCGATAACGAAGACCTCGCCCGCAAGCGCGGAGGTATCACCGGTCTGGGCGAGCGCAGCGTCCGCAGCCTTCTTCTTGGCGACAGGAGCCTTTGCAGCAGCCTGCGCAACCTGAGGTTTGGCCTGCGGCTCAGCCTTGGGATGATACTTGTCGTACTCGGCCTGCGCGGCAGCCAGGGCATCCTTGGCATCGTCAAGCTCGGCAAGCGCAGCGGCATAGACGTCGTTGGCATCGGAAAGCTTGGCATCGGCATCGCTCAGAGCAGCCTTGAGACCAGCGGCGGCATCGACGGCGGCCTTATAGCGAGCGTAGGCAGCGTTCAGCTTGGCCAGCTTCTCGTTGCCCGTCGTGCCCGCGGCAAGGGATGCCTTGTGGTCGACGGCCTCAAGATCGGCCTTGAGTGCCTCGTCGTTGGCAAGCTCAGCCTTGGCCTTGACGATCTCGAGGTTCGCATCGACGACGGCTTCGTTGGCGGCCTCGAGCTGCTTCTGGGCATCGGCGACGCCGGCGACGGCGGCTTCATAGGCGACCTTGGCGTCGTCGACCGCCTTCTGAGCGCCGGCGAAGCGCTCGAAGGCCTTGTTTGCGCCGGTCAGCTCGCCCTCGGCAGCCTTGGCCTTGGCCTGTGCGTCGGACACAGCCTGCGCCTTGGCGGCAACCGCCTGCTTGGCGTCCGAAAGAGCAGTCGCGGCCTGGACATCTGCGGCCTGGGCCTTGTCTACACCAGCCTGGGCGGCACCGTCGGCCTTGTTGGCCTCGTCAAGCATGCCCTGCTTATTCGCAAGGTCCGTCTTGGCGGCATCGCGCTTGGCGGCAAGGTCCTTGACCGAAGCCGTGGCGTTGTCATACGCCTCATTGGCCTGTTCGGACTTTGCCTTGGCGGCATCGCGGGCGCTGCGAGCCTTCGCCTTGTGAGCAGCGGCGTCGGCCGCCTTCGTCTTGCTGTCAGCAAGCGTGACGTTTGCCTTATCGAGAGCTGCCTGGGCAGTAGCGGCCTCGCTCTTGGCGGCGTCGAGCTTGGTCTTGGGCGTCTTGACGTCGATACCCTTGAGTTTGGCTTCGGCGGCGTCGTATGCCGTCTTCGCGGCGGCGGTGTCGGACTTGGCCTTCTCGTACTCGTCCTTGGCAGTGTTCGCGTTAGTGTCGGCCGCGGTATAGGCGTCGCGCGCGGAATCCTTTTTATTGACGGCAGCGTAGTAGGCATTGCTGGTCGAACCGTAATTCTTCTGTGCCTCTGCCAGCTTATTCTGTAGCTGCTTCAGCTGCTCCTTCTGCTCCTGCGTGCCGCCTGCGTTGTAGGCGGAATCGATGTAGTCGTTGAGGAGCTTCTTGAACTCGGAGACAGTGAAATCGGCCTGCGTGTCATCATCGCTGTAATCGAAGATGGTTACCTCGGAATCGGTGTTCTTACCGCTACCGGTTGCAATGCCGATTGCCCTCGTAGAGGAATCGATAATGTTGAGATAATGCCCACACTCACGGGAGATACTGGCATAGTTCTGGTAGATGTAGTAGGCGTCGTATCGATGGCTGCCGAGGTCGTCGCCATACTGCTCGACGTACTTATCGAATTTCTCCTTTTCCTGAGTATAGAGACCGGTGTATGGCCAGCCGAGTGTATCCTCGGTCTCGCCGCCGGTATATGCGCCGCCTCCACCGGCAAGATTTTCGCCGTTGTCGAAGTAGCAGTTCGAGTGCCCCCAGATGTTCGATGAATATGATGTATTAAGGGCGGCTGCCGCAGTCATACGGAGGCTGACGCTGAGCGCCGACTGACCGTTCGCCTTGCGAAGGTTGTTCTGGGTGTCGAGATATGTCAGGGCGTTGCGCATCTGCTCCAAGGAGAGCGGATTGGCGTCGCGAGACATGTCCTGATCGACGTACTGGTCATACCAGTCGGCCTTGTCCTCAGCACCGGTCAGCATCGATACGGCATCCTGGGCGTTCTGTTTCTGCGTGGCTGTGAACTGGCTGCCGCCGATGATGTAGTTCATGAAACCGAACATACCCTGGCTGATGACATTCTGGTCTACGGTCATGTTCGACTTAAGGTCGGCAATCTGCTGGTTAAGCTTGTCGACTTCAGCGCTCGCAGTATCATAGGCGTTCTTTGCCGATGTGACTTCGGTGCAAATTGCATCGTATTCAGTTCGCTTCTGCTGACGGACCTCGACGAGTCGGTCGTACTCCGCCTTCTTGTCGGCCTCGGTCTGCTGGGCCTGCTCGTATGCCGTCTTCGCGGCGTTATAGGTTTCGGTCGCCCCGCTGAGCTTCCCGTTCGCCTCGTCGTATGCGGCCTGTGCAGTCGCCACGGCGGCGTTCGCGGCGTTGACGCGCTCCTGTGCGGCAGGGACGACGGCCTGTGCGGCTTGGAGGTTCGCCTGGGCGGTTGCGTCCGCGGCGGTTGCGGCGTCGAGCTCGGCCTGCGCGGTCGCAAGCTCGCTGGCGGCAGTGTTCTTGGCGGCCTCGAGCGCGCTCAGGTCGACGCCCGTGCCCGAGACGGCAGCATCGAGCGCGGCCTGCGCCTGGTTGAACTTCTGCTGGGCGTTATCGCGCGCGGTGGTCGCAGCGGCGAGAGCAGCGGCAGTCTCCTGCTTCTTGGCCTGGGCGGAAGTCAGAGCGGCCTCAGTGTCCTTCTTTTCCTGCTGGGCGCTGGCCTCGGCAGCCTTGGCCTGGTCCAGATTGGCCTGTGCAGTAGTAACGGCCTTATTGGCGTCATCGAGCTTTGCCTGCGCGTCCTCGACGGCCTTCTTGGCGGCCTCGTACTCGTCCATACCCATGGCCTCGAGCTTGGCCTGGGCATCATCGAGGGCCTTCTTGGCCTCATCCTGCTTTGCCTTGGCGTCCTTGAGCGCCTGGGTCTTATCCTCGACGCTCTTGTTGGCCTGATCGAGCTGATCGTTCAGGTCGCCCAGCTTCTTCTGCTGCTGCTCGGTCTTTTCGACGGCCGCCTTAAGCTCGTCGATCTTCTCCTGGAGCGCGGCAACTTCTGCTGCGTTCTGCTCGATTTCGTTGTCGCTTACTGCCTGCGAGGCCTGATCCTTTTGCTGCTGCGCCTGCTTTTGAGACTGGCCCGCCGCGTCGGCGTTCTTCTGGGCGGCATCGTAGGCGGCCTGAGCGTCCTTGAGCTGCTTTGCCGACTCCTCGGCCAGTTGGGCAGCCGTCTTTACGACCGCTTGGTTACCGGCGGCAACGGTATTCTCTACAGAACTACCCATTACAGTCTGAAATAGGCCATCGATAAATTTCGATGGCGAGCATTCGGCGC
>UQOJ01000045.1 GCA_900542635.1 uncultured Collinsella sp. | reverse complement strand
GGGCTCCTGTCGTTTCCGTGCCCTCGGATTGGGTCATAGTGTCTGACTTATGCTCGACCTGCGGCGTTATTTTGTTTGGAGCGAGGGGTCCTACGACAGTTCGTCGGCTACTTGGTGTTCGTAGAAGGCTTCGATTACGGCGTTGAAGTCGCGGGCGAAGTCTTCCATGGTTCCGCGCCAGGTGGCTCGGCTGGGCTTGCCCTGGCCTACATAGGCAGTCTGAATGCCGCAGGCGGGGCTAGGGAAGTCGCGTTTGGGATCGTTGCCCACCATAAGGACCTCGTGCGGCTCGAGCCCCATCACCTGAAGTTGCTCTAGATAGTAGGTGGCATCGGGCTTGCAGCGGGTGGTGTTACCCATGTGCGTGACGAGCTCAAAGGGGGCGTCGGCCAGGTCTCCCCAACCCATGCGGCACTCGATGGCCCCCTGCGGAAAGCTGGGGTTGGTAAAGAGCGCGCAACGCAGCCCTGCGTCCTGTACGGCCTGGAGCGCGGCGTGTGCGCCCGGCATGGCGTGGGCGTTAATGACATCGTCGTTCTTGTACGGAAGAACTTCGCGGTCATAGTAGGTAAACGCCTCGTAGATGAGGGGATCGGAGAGGCAGATCCCGCATCGGCGCTCGACCTCTTCTTGGTAAAACTCAAGATTGGTGCGATTGTCCGTGCCGCTGCGGCGATTGGCGTTGAGGTCAACCAGGATGGTGCCGAGGCGTGCCATCGTGCCACCGCGGCTGCGGCGCCCGATATCCGCGAGCATCGATGAGACATCCTTAAAATAGCGAAGGATGAACGCGTTGAGGTTGATGCTAAGAAGCGTCTCGTCCATATCGAAAACGACTGCTTTGAGCACGCGGGCACCTTTCTCGTGAATTTGATCTAGAGTCGTTGGCTCCGGATACTTTACCCCAAAGCCAAAGGCCTGGCTGGTTATCGTCAAGTTGTGGAGACGTGTGTTCATAAGATTGCGAAAAAGTCTCCACACGAGTAAAAAATCGCAGTTCACGCTTGAAATCGAACTCATTTCCCCGTAACCTATACGAACGTGATTGCATAAGCGTCACATTAGTATCTGTCGGCTCCCGAGTGTTCCTAAACGTTGTGTGCTTGTCGCACCCTTCTGTAGGTCCTAGCAATCGGGGCCCCGTAGTTCGAAAGGGGTCCACCTTTGAGTGAGATTCAGAACTCGTCCATTTTCTCTCTTGACGATGTCAATGAGGAGGAGATGAACAACCTCATCGACGGTACGATTACCGACTTTGATGAGGGCGATCTCGTTAACGGCACTGTCGTTAAGATCGAGCATGACGAGGTGCTCGTTGACATCGGATTCAAGTCCGAGGGCGTTATCCCGGTCCGCGAGCTGTCCATCCGCAAGGACGCTAACCCTGCAGACATCGTTGCACTCGGTGATCCCATCGAGGCTCTGGTTCTCCAGAAGGAGGACAAGGACGGTCGTCTGGTCCTGTCCAAGAAGCGTGCCGAGTACGAGCGTGCTTGGAACCGCATCGAGGAGAAGTTCAACTCCGGCGAGAACGTCGAGGGCGAGGTTATCGAGGTTGTCAAGGGCGGCCTGATTCTCGACATCGGCCTGCGTGGCTTCCTGCCCGCTTCCCTCGTCGACCTCCGTCGTGTCAAGGACCTCACCTCCTACATGGGCACCCGCATCGAGGCCCGCGTCATCGAGATGGACCGCAACCGCAACAACGTCGTCCTCTCCCGTCGCGTCGTGCTCGAGGAGTCCCGTAAGGCCGAGCGCTCCGAGATCCTGTCCAAGCTCAAGTCTGGCATGCGTCTCCAGGGCACCGTTTCCTCCATCGTCGACTTCGGCGCCTTCGTCGACCTCGGCGGTATCGACGGCCTCATCCACATCTCCGAGCTCTCCTGGAACCACGTCAACCATCCTTCCGAGGTTGTCAAGGTCGGCCAGGAGGTCGAGGTCGAGGTTCTCGACGTCGATCTCAACCGCGAGCGCATCTCCCTGGGTCTCAAGCAGACCACCGAGGATCCGTGGCGCGCACTGGTCAAGAAGTACCCCGTCGGCGCTATCGTCGAGGGCACTGTGACCAAGCTTGTCCCGTTCGGCGCTTTCGTCGACCTGGGCGAGGGCATCGAGGGCCTGGTTCACATCTCCGAGATGGCCAACAAGCACGTTGATCAGCCTTCTCAGGTCACCCATGTGGGCGACAAGGTTCAGGTCAAGGTCATGGAGATCGACCTCGACCGTCGTCGTATCTCCCTGTCCATGAAGTCCGCTGCTGAGACTCTGGGCGTCGAGATCGAGGTTACCCCGCTTCCTTCCGAGAAGAAGGACGAGGAGACCGACGCCGAGTAAATCGGTTTGACGATCACTTGTTTTAAGGGATCCGTCCGCAATGGACGGGTCCCTTTTTGCAATTGGTGCCGAGATGCATGATGCTGCCCATGCTGTCTGCAGGCTATTTGGTTGTCGGTGCATGAAAAATGCCGACATCCCGCCTCGGGGAAGAGGCGGGAACGCACCGAGTAGACGGAGGGGTGCGGAGCGCGGTCGCGTCTCGACTGACGACGTTGCCCATCGACAGGACCATTGTAGCGCATGACGGTTCTTGGTTTATCGTGTCGAGCGTTTGCGTTGTGCCATTGCCTGCGGCAACGGTGTGTTACACTCTTACACTGCTGAGTGGGCCAGACGGTCGCGCGATGTGCTGCTTGCAGTACGCGTGAGGAAAGTCCGGGCTCCAGAGGGCGGGATGCCGGCTAACGGCCGGGCGGAGTGATCCGACGGAAAGCGCCGCAGAAAAGAAGACTCCCACCTGCGCCGCAAGGCGTAAAGGGAAAAGCTGAAACGGTGGTGTAAGAGACCACCAGCGTCGTGGCAACACGGCGGCTTGGCAAGCCCCATCCGGAGCAAGCGCGAATAGGAACGCTATGGGCCGGCCCGGTCCGCGTTCGGGTAGCGTGCGTGGAGCTGCACGGTAACGTGCAGACAAGATAAATGACCGTTCACGACAGAACCCGGCTTATAGGCCCACTCAGCAACTAAGTTGACGCTGCGACGGCATCAGCTGGCCGATTTGGCGCTCATTCGTCGGTCGCCGCCATAAGGCGTGCTCCCTCCTCTTTCGGGCCAAATCGACTCAGCTGACGCCGTCTCGCTGTTTTTGCCTGGTCATTGACGTTGCCGTTCTATTTACTTGGGTTATCGGTACGGCCTTTGCCGTATTATTGAGGCTGTTTGTTGCTTTGCTTGTTGTTGAGGGGCTTTGTTGGACAGCTATTTTACTCTGCAATCGAATATTGAGGCTTCGGGCGAGTTTGTGGACCGCAAGAGCCGGTTTATTGCCCAGCTGGTCCATATTGAGTCCGAGGATGAGGCGAATGCCTTTATCGAGATGGTTCGCAAACGTCATTACGACGCTCGACACAATGTTCCCGCGTGGATTTTAGTCGATGGACGCGAGCGCCAGAGCGATGATGGTGAGCCGAGCCACACAAGCGGTATGCCGACGCTCGAGGTGTTGCGCGGCGCGGGGCTCAAAAATGTTTGCTGCGTAGTGACGCGCTATTTTGGTGGCACGCTGTTAGGGCCCGGTGGCTTGGTACGCGCCTATACCGCGGCGACGCAGACGGCGGTGGCCGCGGCTCAGGAGGCCGGGCAGATCGTTGAGATGACAAGCGTCGTGCCGGTTGACGTGCATGTGGCCTATCCGCAGTACGAGCAGGTGCTTCGTTTGGCGCAGGATTCGGGTGCCAAGGTTTCGGGCACCGACTACGCGGATGCCGTGACGATTCATTTGGTGTTCAAAGCGGGGGAGCAGGAGCCGTTTTGCGCTAAGATGCGCGAGCTTATGGCGGGGCGTGAGGAGATTGAGGTCGGCGCTCCCGAATTTGCCGAGTTCTAACGGCGACGGCCGGCGTGCTTTTGGATGGATCCCAAGCGCGCCGGCTGTCGTTTTTCTGTTGCTGCCGTTTACTCGGCGAGCTGCTTTAGCACATCGCAGGCGATCTCGACGGCATCGTCGATGCAGCCGGGGCAGCTGCGGAGCGGACCCTTGTCCGATCCGATACCCTTGAGCGTGCCGCAGACGGTCGTCGTGTTCTTCTCGCCAAAGCGCTTGGCGATTTCGCGCGACAGCTTGTAGGTCTGGCCCTTGGTCTTGGGGTTTTCCATGCCGTCGCTCATTACAAAGCCCATGATGGCCACGGCGCCCGAGATGGCGCCGCAAGTTTCGGTCATGCCGCCCATGCCGGCGCCAAAGCCCTCGGTGAGGGTAAAGGCGACCTGGGGGTCGAGCCCGACGGCGGGCGCGAGCGTGCAGGCGACGGCCTGGGCGCAGTTAAAGCCACGGGCGTGATATTCGGCAGCTTGAGCCTGACAGGCGGTGATGCCGAGCTGGGCCGTATCGATTTGCTTCATCGTTGTCTCCTTGGTCACGGTGTACCCGCCTATGGTACCCGTGACGGGGCATGTAATCATCGAGAGCTTCATGTATGCCTCGTTTTTATCTATCGAGCAAATGCCCAAAGCTTGAGATAAATACCCCTGATCAATTTGTCCATTAACCTACCTTGGGTATGGGTTGAGAGGGGTGCGGGGTAGCGGTATCGTGAACCGAATAAAACTAAAACCCAGGCAAGGGAGCTAGATATGAGCGAGCAGACCATCGGTACTACATGTGTTCAGGGCGGCTATCACCCGGGAGATGCCGAGCCGCGCCAGGTGCCCATCTACCAGTCCACCACGTGGAAGTACGACACGTCCGAGCACATGGGCAAGCTGTTTGACCTGGAGGAGTCGGGCTACTTCTACAGCCGCCTGCAGAACCCCACGTGCGATCTGGTTGCCGCCAAGATCTGCGAGATGGAGGGAGGCACCGCCGCGATGCTCACGAGCTCGGGCATGGCTGCGAACTTCCTCGCGATCTTTAACGTGGCCGGTGCCGGCGATCATGTGGTTGCTAGCTCTGCCATTTACGGCGGTACGTATAACCTGCTCGCCCACACCATGGGCCGCATGGGCGTGACCTGCACGTTCGTCGCCCCCGACTGCACCGATGAGGAGCTCGAGGCAGCCTTTGAGCCCAATACCAAGCTCGTCTTTGGCGAGACGATTGCCAACCCCGCCCTTGCTGTGCTCGATATTGAGCGCTTTGCCAAGGCCGCACATGACCACGGCGTGCCGCTGATGGTCGACAACACCTTCCCGACGCCCGTGATGTGCCGTCCCTTTGAGTGGGGCGCCGATATCGTTACGCACTCCACCACCAAGTACATGGATGGACATGCTGCCTACCTGGGCGGCGTGATCGTTGACCACGGCCAGTTTGACTGGATGGCTCATGCGGACAAGTTCCCGGGTCTTACCACGCCCGATGAGAGCTACCACGGCGTGACCTATGCCGAGAAGTTTGGTCGCGAGGGTGCCTTCATTACCAAGGCAACCGCTCAGCTCATGCGCGATCTTGGTCCTATGCAGAATCCGCAGGCGGCCTTCTTCCTGAACAGCTCGCTCGAGAGCCTGCATGTGCGCATGCCGCGTCATTGCGAGAACGGCCTGGCCGTTGCCAAGTTCCTGCAGAGCCATCCCAAGGTGCGCTTCGTGAGCTATCCGGGCCTGGAGGGCGATAAGTACTATGACATCGCTCAGAAGTACATGCCCAACGGTACCTGCGGCGTTGTGAGCTTTGGCTTTAACGGTGGTCGCGCGGCGGCCGAGACCTTTATGAAGAGCCTCAAGCTCGCCCAGATCGCCACGCACGTGGCCGACGCCCGCACTTGCTGCCTGCATCCCGCTAATGCCACGCATCGCCAGATGAACGATGAGGAGCTCATCGCCTGTGGCATCTCCGCCGACATGGTGCGCCTGTCGTGCGGCCTCGAGGACACGGCCGACCTGATTGCCGACCTTGAGCAGGCACTCGAGCAGTGCTAGGCTAGCTCCGTATAAGGTGCCGATGCTGGCAGAAAGCTTCGGCGACCTTTCGTTCCGATTCCGTAGGCGGGACCCCAATCGCGACTGTTTGCAGGCGATTGGGGCCCCGTTTTTGTGTTGCGCCACTCGAAAGGATGGATATGGAGAAAACCGCAGAGCAGCTGCGCCGCGAGCACATTGCCCTTGAGGGCGACACCCATGGCAAGAACAAATGGGCGATTCTGTTTACCGTGCTCATCATGACGTTTATGGTATGTCTGGATTCGACCGTCGTGACCGTGGCGCTGCCCGTGATGCAAAAGGAGCTGGGCGTGGGCCTCGATCGCATTCAGCTGGTGAGCTCGGTGTATCTGCTTGCGACTTGCGTGGCTATGTTGCCGTTTGGCCGTCTGGGCGACGTGCGCGGCAAGGTGAATGTGTTCCAGTTGGGCGTCATCGTCTTTTCGGTCGGTTCGCTGCTGTGCGGCCTTTCGGCCTCGCTCGAAGTTCTTATTCTGGCACGCATTGTTCAGGGCGTCGGTTGCGCGGCGGCCATGGCTAACAACATGGGTATCATCACCGAGTCGTTTCCGGCGCGCGAACGAGGCCGTGCCATGGGTATTCTCGCGACCTTCGTGGCCCTCGGCATGATGTGTGGCCCCGTGCTCGGCGGCGTGCTGGTGGCAAGCTTTCCCTGGGAGAGCATCTTCTTCATCAACCTGCCCATTGGCGTCATCTCGTTTATCGTGGGGCTCTACACGCTGCCGCATGTTAAGCCGGAGGCCGGCGAGCGTCCCATGTCCCTGATCGAGGCTGCTCGTCGCTGCTTTGCAAATTCGGCCTTCACCATCAACCTTGCCTGCATGCTCATCGTGTTCGTTGGTATTGGCGCATCCGAGTTTATTCTGCCGTTCTATTTTCAGGACGCCCACGGCTTCGGTTCTGATATCTCTGGACTACTCTTTTTGGCGCTGCCGATGGTGAATGCCTTTATCGGCCCGCTTTCGGGTACGGTTTCGGACCGTGTTGGCTGCGAGGGCCCCACGGCGGTCGGCCTGGGCGTGTACGTGTGCGGTCTCTTTGCGGTGAGCACGCTCGACGAGCACTCTTCTATCCCTGTGATCGTGTGCTGTGTCGCGTTTATGTCGTGCGGCACGTCGATTTTCCAGAGCCCCAATAACTCGTTGTATATGGGCTCGGCTCCGCGCGAAGCACTCGGCTTTGCGGGCAGCTTGGGCAGTTTGGCGCGCTACGCCGGCATGGCACTCGGCATTACGGTGGCGTCGAATATCCTGTATGGTCAGATGAGCGTGGCGATGGGCGAGGCCGTGACCAGTTTTGTTGCAGGCCGTCCGGATGTGTTCCTGTTTGGTTTCCGTTCGGTGTTCTATGTGTTGATGGCTGTGGCCGCTGTTGGCTTTGCGCTCGCCATGGTGCGTTTGGTGAGGATACGCGCCCGCCATTAGCTTGTGTTGGCAGGCTTGCCACGAATCGGGCCTATCTACTGGTCTTGCGGCTTTATGGTGCGATGTGGCTTGTGGGGCGGGCGGGGGTCGGTCCGTGGTAGACTATCGAACAACGTTTATTAATCGCGCGGTATCGTTGCCGCGAGAAGGGGTTGCGCCATGCAGGAGCTTGAGGATCGTATTCGCCATGACGGCATCGTAAAGGCCGGTAACGTCCTTAAGGTTGATGCCTTCCTCAACCACCAATGCGACGTTGAGCTGTTTGACCACATGGGCGCCGAGTGGGCCCGTCTGTTCGAGGGTGTCGAGATCAACAAGATCCTGACGATCGAGGCTTCGGGCATTGGCATGGCTTGCATTGCAGCCCAGCATTTTGGCGGCGTGCCGGTGGTCTTTGCCAAGAAGGCCCAGTCCATCAACCTTGACGGCGAGCAGTATGCCACGACCATCTACTCCTTTACCAAGCAGAAGGAGTACCCGGTCATCGTCGGCAAGCGCTTCCTGTCCGAGGGCGACAAGGTCCTGATTATTGACGACTTCTTGGCCAACGGCTGCGCGCTCGAGGGCCTTATCAAGATCTGCGAGGCTGCGGGTGCCGAGGTGTCCGGTATTGGCATTGCGGTGGAGAAGGGCTTCCAGGGTGGTGGCGATAAGCTCCGCGAGCGTGGCTTCCGCGTCGAGAGCCTGGCCCGTATCGCCGATATGGACTGTGAGACCGGCGAGATCACCTTCGCCTAAGCGCGCGACACAAGCGATTGGTATGCGATGTGACAAAGGGGCTTTCCCTTTGTCACATTTTTTTGTATGAGGGGAGGTGTTGATATGGATGAGAACAAGATGGGATGGCGCGAGTATGCGCGCTATGCCGAGATGTCGGTCGAGGAGTTGGCGCGCGATTGCGAGGTGCAGGTGTTTCGCGCGACGGGTCCGGGCGGACAGGGCGTGAACACGACGGACTCGGCGGTACGCATGAAACATATCCCTTCGGGGATTGTCGTGACGGCGCGTGAGAGCCGCAGCCAGTTTCAGAATCGCGCGAGCTGTCTGCGTCAGCTGCGCGCTGAGCTTGAGCGTCGGGGGCGTCCACCGCGCCGACGCGTAAAGACCAAGGTGCCTCAGCGCTCTCGCCAGCGCAGGCTCAATGACAAACACTTCAACGCGATTAAAAAAACCAACCGACGCAAGCCAGGCGGGGAGGAATGATCTTCTCAATAAGTTGCGGTGAAATAGGGACTGTTTATGCAGCTAAAGCCGCAAGGCAGTCCCTATTTCACCGCAACTTAGGTGGGGCTAGCGGGTTGGGTGCCAGACTTGGAGGGCACCGGGTAGGATGTCGACTTCGATGCGCGAGGCGACAACGGGCTCGCCGTCGGCCTGGATGGGGTAGTCGGGCTCCTCAAAAGTGAGCTCGGCATGGCGGCAGCGGCGCATGCGAACCGGCGGCAACTTGGTATGGTGGCCGTCCTTGGCCGAAAGGAACATAGGCAGGGCAACCGCGCGAGGGACGGGGCCGCAGGCGTAGCAGACGTCGAGTGTGCCGTCACAGGGGTCGGCGTCGGGACAGATGCGATAGCCCGAGCCATAGGTAGGACCCAGCTGAATCGCCATGATGATCGCCCTCACGCGCTCGGCGGGCGCCCCGTCAAAGCTGACTGTCATGGGGTAGTTGCGATAGCGCAGGCCAAACTGCTCAAGTCCCGAGAGGGTGTAGAGCGGAGCGCCCGTTAAGCCGGTCTTTTTGCGCAGCTCGGTGGTGCCAAGGCCGATGGCGGCATCGATGCCGATCGAAAGCGTTTGGTCGTAGTACTCGACGATCGCCTCGCCGCTGCCGCTTGCGGGGTTCCATGAGCGAATCCGCCCGATGTCCTGACGCTGCAGCTCACAGGTGAGCAGCGCGCCGAAGTCTTTGCCGGAGAAATCGTCGATGCCGAGCGTTTGGGCAAAATCGTTGCCGGAGCCTACGGGCAGGACGGCAAGGGCGGGACGGACCGCCTCATCCTGCGTCATAAGCCCGTTGACGACCTCGTGAATCACGCCGTCGCCGCCAAGGGCGATAACGGTGCGATAGCCCTGAGCCTGTGCGGCCAGCTCCTTGGCGTGTCCCATGCGCTCGGTCAGCACCAGGTCAAACTGGGATGCGCGCGCGGTCATATCCAAAAAGCGTTGCAGGCGCTCGGCAACTTCGTGCGCCGCACCCGATTGGGCTGCTGGGTTGGCGATGATGAGCGTGCGGCCAAAATCAGTTGCGTGCATGGGGCGACTCCCGGCGTATGACGTGACGGTGCGGTCGCGCTCAGGTCGAATTGCCCCCGATTGTGGCTGCACGGCGAATACTAACGTCTACTCTATCAGGTCGTTGTGGCGCTCGATAGCATCCGCTACCGTACCGCCCTCATCCACAATAAGCGAACGGCGCTTGGGTGAGATGATGCGCTGAGCGGGGTATACGCCGCGGTGTCCGCCGGTTAGGTAGCTGATAAAGGCCACGATGACAAAGAACCCGGCGGCCGTGCCGTGGAACAGGTCGATGGCCATCATGCAGGTGGTGATGGGCACGTTGAGGC
Source organism: uncultured Collinsella sp. (assembly GCA_900542635.1). Classification (GTDB taxonomy): domain Bacteria; phylum Actinomycetota; class Coriobacteriia; order Coriobacteriales; family Coriobacteriaceae; genus Collinsella. The sequence goes on along the minus strand of UQOJ01000045.1, from coordinate 5,938 downwards.
CGGCACAGAACACGCCGAGCATGCCCAGCGCCGCCAGAAAGCTGGGGTCGATTCCGACGAGGCAACCGATCCAGCCGCCGAGCGCCGCACCGATGCCAAACAGGGGCGTGACCTCGCCGCCTTGGAAGCCTGCGCCCAGGGTGAGGGCCGTAACCACGAGCTTGATGGCTGCGTCCGCCAGGGTGGTGTTGCCGGCGAACCCGGCGCCCGAGAGCCAGGTGGCAAGGCCGGCATACTTCCAGGCGTCGAGCATCGCGTAGGCCGCGAGCACCACGAGCGCACCCACGAGCGCGCGAACGAGGTAATTGGTGATAATGCGACCGTACAGGCTCTTGACGGTTCGAACCGACCAGGCAAAGAGGCGTGCCGTCAGACCGAAGATGATGGCGCTGATAACAACGATGGCAACCGTCCGCGGCGTCATGCCGGGAACGCTGGCGATGACATTCGCCTCGTACTCGGTACCCAGGGCGAGTGATGTAAAGTAGCCGGTAAACGAGGCGACCAGGCAGTAGATGCCCGCGGTGTAGTCGATCTTGCCGATAAAGCACATCTCCATGCCAAAGAAAGCTCCGGCAAGGGGCGAACCGAATACGGCGCCAAAGGCCGATGAGATGCCGGCGAGCATGAGGTCGTGGTGGTCATGCTTTTTGAGGTGGGCGAGGCTCGAGATGTTGCTGGCGATGGTGCCGCCAATCTGCACCGCGGCTCCCTCGCGACCGGCCGATCCGCCCGTTAGGTGCGTGAGCGTGGAGCAGACGAAGGTGAGGACGGCCATGCGCATATGGATGAGGCGGGTGCCCAGAGCGGAGTCGATGACCAGGTTGTTGCCACGCTTTGCGGCGAGACCGTGGTTCTTGTAGACCCACGCGGTGGCCATGCCCACAACGGGAAGCAAGGCGTAGACCCACGCATGGCGCTCGCGATAGTCGGTCGCGATATTCAGCGAGGCCAAAAACGCCCAGGCGGCAACGCCCATGGCGAGCGAGACAATGATGACGAGTGCGAGCAACTTGGCGCTCGCGAGTAGGTTGCGGGCGTTGCGGCGCGTGTCGGCAGCCAAGAGGTGCTCGGAGCGGGCGAGCTGATGCCTGCCTGCCGTGATGACGTCGTTCAGGGAGAAAAAACCGCCTTCGTCGAGCGGCTGGGAATGATCCTGCGCTTCGTTTGCGCTTTCGGGTTTGTCGTTATGAGCCATACGTTCCTCTTTTAGGTTGCAACGCAAGCATTATAAAACGCGGTAAAAGCGACGAGCCGGTGGGTTGGTTTCCATTCTGTTTCGCGGCCTGCAACCGACAGATGTATTTGCGGATATAGGCCGAGTCGCGGTCGTGCGTCGGGGGATTATACTGAGACAAGCATAAAGAATCGGCGCCCGTGTTGTGCGCCGTGGCATTAAGAGGTGCATATGGCAGAGAAACTCATTCCGCTGGAGGACGCACAGTCGATTATCCTGTCGCATGTTGCTCCGACCGATCTCGTCGAGATTCCCGTGTGGCAGGCCACCGGTCTTCCCTTGGCCGAGGACGCGGTGGCCGACATCGACATCTCGCCGTTTGCCAACAGTGCTATGGACGGATATGCCGTGCGCTCGGCGGACTTGGCGCAGGCGTCTGGCGAGGCGCCGATGACGCTCGACGTTATCGGACACGAGGCTGCGGGACATGTGTTTGAGGGCGTAATCGGCGCGGGCGAGACGGTCCGCATCATGACGGGCGCGCCGGTACCCGAAGGTGCCGATGCCGTGGTGAAATACGAGATCGTCGATGTGCTCGACGGTGACGGCAACGAGGGCTCGCGTGTGAGGTTCTCGGCGCCGGCCAAGGTGGGGGAGAACGTTCGCTCTGCCGCCGAGGAGGCCCATGCCGGCGACGTCGTGATGCGCGCCGGTGAGGTAGTGGCTCCGGCCGGCGCCGGCCTGCTGGCAAGCGCCGGTTACGCGAGCGCGAAGGTCCATGCCGCTCCGCGCGTGGGCATTATCTCGCTGGGCACGGAGCTGGTCGCGCCGGGTGAGCTGCCGGCGCGCGGGCAGATTCGCGACTCCAACTCGTCGGCGTTGATGGCCGAAGCGCTCGATGCCGGCGCCGAGCCCGTGTTCTACGGCATTGCGCCCGATGATGAGCAGGCGATTGCCGAGCTGGTTCATCGTGCCGTGCAGGAGTGCGACTTTGTCATTACGAGCGGCGGCGCCTCTTCGGGCGATTACGACTATGTGACGGCGCTGGTCAGGCGCGAGGGCGAGGTGCTGTTCGATCGCATCTCGATGCGTCCGGGCAAAGCCATCACGTTTGGTCTGCTTGGGGACAAGCCATATTTGGGGCTTTCGGGCAATCCCGCGGCGGCGTATGTGGGCTTCGAGATGCTCGCCCGCCCGGCGATTCGCAAGATGCGCGGCTTTTCCGAGGGCGTGCGTCCCGTGCAGCAGGCGACGCTCACACACGGCGTGAAGAAGCGCCAGGACCGACGCTTCTTCGATCGCGCCACGGTTTTGCGCGACCCCGAGACCGGTGAATTGTTGGTGACCGAGGCCAAGACGCAGAACTCGGCGCTGCTTGGAACTATGCAGCGTGCGAACTGCCTGTTGCGTATTGACGAAGGACCGTGCGAGCTCAAGGTGGGAGATGCCGTGGACGTTGTGCGCGTCGACCTGCCCGAGGGAACGGTGCTATAGGAGGAACGCTATGGAGTTGAAGATATCGATCGTGACGTGCTCGGATACGCGCGACTTTGCCCAGGACGAGGCGGGCGCTGCCCTCGAGGAGCTCATCGTGGCGCAGGGCTGGACGGTCGCCTCGCATGTGGTCGTGCGCGACGACGCCAGCGAGATCGGTGATGCCATTGTGGAAGCCGCCGATGAGTGCCACGCCAATGTCGTGCTCACCTGCGGCGGCACGGGGCTTTCGATGCGCGATGTGACGCCCGAGGCGACGCGTGCCGTCTGCGACCGCGATGTGCCGGGTATTGCCGAGGCGATCCGTGCGTACTCCATGACCAAGACGCGCCGCGCCATGCTCTCGCGCGCTATTTGCATGCAACGAGGTCATACACTTGTCGTAAACTTTCCCGGTTCTACGAAGGCCGCCCGCGAAAGCTGGGAGGCCATAGCGGACCAGCTGGAGCATGCGGCTCAGATGACAGCGGGCGGCGGACATACCAACTAAGTGGTTTACCTGGGGCGGGGCGACCTGAACGGCTGCTCCGCCTTTGTTTTCCGCCGAAGTGACGCCAAGGTGTATGGCAACTCGAAACTATATTCTCTGGCGAGAATAATTTCTCACTATCATTATTCTCGCAGAAGTATAATCTGATTGCAGATTAAAGCCAGCGGTGGGGTGCCCGGGCACAAGGTCCGAAAGGGTTGAACATGTTCGATATGGTTTCACGCCGCGGTTTTGTCTCGCTTTCTGCTGCCGCTGCCGCCGGCCTTGGCCTTGCTGGATGCTCGGGCAACAAGACGTCCGAGCCCGCTGGTTCCGATGCCGGCTCCGCCAAGTCTTCCTCTAAGAAGAAGGCTGTCAAGCTGCAGGTCTTTGCCGCCAACTCGCTCGAGAAGGCCCTGCCCGAGGTCCAGGAGCTCTACACCGACCAGACCGGCACCACCTTTGCCGACACGCAGTTTAAGGCCTCCGGCGACCTCGTCGAGCAGATGCGTGCCGGCGCCACGGTCGACGTGCTCATCACCGCTTCCAAGGGCACCATGGATAACGCTGAGACCGCCGAGCTCGTCGCCGCCGACACCCGTGAGGATATGTTCGTCAACGACCTCGTGATCATTCGCGCCGAGGGCTCCGACACCATGGTCGAGGCCATCGCCGACGTCGCGAATCTGGACGGCAAGATCGCCATCGGCGACGCCAAGACCGTTCCCGCCGGCAAGTACGCCAACCAGGCCCTGGCCTCCGTGGGCCTCTACACCGGCACCGAGGGCGACGACGGCGAGTATGCTCCCGAGATCGCCGACAAGGTCGCTCTGGCCGACAAAGTTGGTACCGCCGCCGCCTATGTGTCCACAGGCGACTGCGTGGCCGGTTTTGTCTACAGCTCCGATATCTTCCGCTACGACGGCATCGAGGAGGCCTTCGTGTGTCCTGAGGATTCGCACAAGCCCATCGTGTACCCGGGTGCTGTCGCCGATGGCTCCGAGCACGCCGGCGAGGCCAAGGCGTTTATCGACTTCTGCCTGTCTAACAAGAAGGCTCAGAAGATTTGGGCCAAGTACGGCTTTGAGCTTTCCGCGTAGTGCGGCTTGGCGCGATAATTCTATCGTTTTGTGTTTTACTCCGTCCTTGTATTCGCTTGGAGCTTTTCGTGCTTAATAGATTCCGCATGCTTGTCGCCTGTGCTTTGACCTTCGCGCTTTGCTGGGTGCCGGGATTTGCGTTTGCTGGGGACGCTGAGGACGGGGCCCAGGTTGCTGCGACCGCTCATGGGCTTTCCTATGGGATCGAGGGTTTTGAGCGATTGGCCAAGGGGACCGCTCGTGCCATGGAGGGCCAGCCTGAGGGCTACCGGTTTCCCGTTGACGAGGACGTGGACCTTGTAGTGGCGCCTGCTGCCGACCGCGTTGTTGTGTGGATATCGCCCAAAGCGGTCGAGAAGTATGGATTGGATCCGCAGGACAACGAGTGCGTATCGGGTCTCAAGACCCTCGTCTGTGAGCTCGACAGCGCAAACTGCATGGGAGGTGCGCGGCTAGGGGACGTGGATCTTCCTTGGTATGTCACGGCGGAAACAACGTTTGACGCCGGCGGGTATACCTATGGCTTTGACGAGCGCGGTGCGGATGGGGACCGCTATGTGGTGATTGCATCAGCCTCGGGTGATGCCAAGGGCGGCGCGCGTTGGCTTGATAGCGCTCAAATGGTAGAAGCGTCGTCTGTCGTGTTGCGGGATGAGCAGGGGCCCTTGACCTCTCTGGCCTCCTTATTGGGCTGCATCGACTACCGACCGTTTTGGGTGTCCATTAAAACGAGCGGCCTTGCCCTGCTGATCTCCTTTGCGCTGGGCCTGTTCGCCGCGTGGAAGACTATGGGTACCTCGAGTCGCATCAAGGGCCTGCTCGATTCGGTCTTTACGATTCCTATGGTGCTGCCGCCCACGGTCTGCGGCTTTCTGCTGCTTATGCTATTTGGTCGATCGACCGGGGTCGGTCGGTGGCTCATCGCGCACGGCATCTCGATCGTCTTTACCTGGCCTGCGGCGGTGATATCTGCCGTCGTTGTGTCGTTTCCCCTGGTCTACCGCACGGCGCTCGGAGCCTTTGAGAGCCTCGACACGCAGATGCTCGATGCGGCGCGCACGCTGGGCTGGTCCGAGCGTCGCATCTTTACCAAGCTTATGATGCCGCTTGGCTGGCCCTCGATTGCCGCCGGCACGGTGCTCGCCTTTGCCCGCGCGATGGGCGAGTTTGGCTGCACCCTGTTCTTTGCGGGCAACTACGCCGGCATTACCCAGACCATCCCCATCGCCATCTACTTTGAGTGGATGGGCGGCAACACGTCGGTGGCCCTCTTTTGGGTCGTGGTCGTAATTGCGTTCAGCTTCCTGGTCATCCTATTCATCAACATGTACACGGCACATTCGCAAAAGTACCGCGAGCGTGGTCTTTCCCGTGCGGAGCGCAAGCAGGCCAAAGAGCTTGCCGGACAGGGCGATTCGCTCGATCCCGCCGGTGGCGATGCGCTGCGTATCGATCGCGAGGCGCTGGCCGAGCTCATGCGCGATGAGCCCGCTATGCAGGGGGGTCGATAGGCCATGTCACTCGTTCTGGACATAAAAAAGCGCTATCCGGGGTTTATGCTCGATATGCAGCTTGAGGCCGGCGAGGAGCGTGTGGCGCTGCTTGGTGCCTCGGGCTGCGGCAAGAGCTGCACGCTGCGCTGCATTGCCGGTGTTGAGACTGTCTCTTATACACATCTCCGAGCCCACGAGACTAAGG
>UQOJ01000044.1 GCA_900542635.1 uncultured Collinsella sp. | reverse complement strand
ACGAGATTCGCCTTAGTCTCGTGGGCTCGGAGATGTGTATAAGAGACAGGTAGGTAGAAGGAAAGGAGATCACCGTGTCTCGTATCGGTAATAAGCCTGTCCAGATTCCCGCCGGAGTCGAAGTGGCAGTCAACGGCAACAACGTTGTCGTCAAGGGCCCCAAGGGCCAGCTCGAGCTCGATGTCTTTGAGAAGCTCGCTATCAACGTCGAGGACAACGTCCTCACCGTTTCCCGTCCCGACGACGAGCGTGAGACCCGTGCCCGCCACGGCCTCACCCGCGCCCTCATCCACAACATGGTTGTTGGCGTTTCCGAGGGCTTCGAGAAGAAGCTCGAGCTCGCCGGCGTCGGCTACCGCGTGCAGCAGAAGGGCAAGAACCTCGAGTTCTCCCTGGGCTTCTCGCACCCCGTGATCGTCGAGGCTCCCGAGGGCATCACCTTCGAGGTTCCCGACAACACCCACGTGAACGTCAAGGGTATCAACAAGCAGCAGGTCGGTCAGATCGCCGCTGAGATCCGCGGCCATCGTCCTCCCGAGCCTTACAAGGGCAAGGGTATCCACTACGTTGGCGAGCACATCCGCCGCAAGCTGGGTAAGGCCGCCAAGTAGTCGTAACCGACTCACTCGCATAAGACCAGCACCCCGTTAGGTGCTGGCAAGATCAACCTTTTTAGGAGTTTACGTATGAACAAGCATAAGGCGAAGCTGGAAGGCCTCAAGCGTCGTCAGCGTCGTGTTCGCGGCAAGGTCTCGGGTACCGCCGAGCGTCCGCGTCTTCGCGTGACCCGTACTAACGCCAACATCTATGCCCAGATCATCGACGACAGCAAGGGCTCCAGCCTGACGCTCGTCTCCGCCTCGACCCTCGAGGCCGAGTTCAAGGGCACCCACACCTCGAACAAGGAGGCTGCGGAGAAGGTCGGTCAGCTCGTTGGCAAGCGCGCCATCGAGGCCGGCATCACCAAGGTCGCCTTCGATCGTGGTGGCCGTATCTACCATGGCCGCGTCAAGGCCCTCGCCGACGGTGCTCGTGCCGCCGGTCTCGAGTTCTAGGAGGTATGTAGCACATGGCTCGTAATCAGAAGCAGCAGCGCGAGGCCTCCGAGTTCGAGGAGCGCGTCGTTTACATCAACCGCGTGTCGAAGACCGTCAAGGGTGGTCGTCGCATGAGCCTCGTCGCTCTCGTCGTCGTTGGCGACGGCAAGGGCAACGTCGGCGTTGGCATGGGCAAGTCCGCTGAGGTGCCCCTGGCCATCTCCAAGGCGTCTCTCGATGCCAAGAAGAACATGTTCCACGTGCCGGTGACCGAGCAGGGCACCATCCCGCACGAGGTTCTCGGCCACTTTGGTGCCGGCCGCATCATCATCAAGCCCGCTGTCGAGGGTACCGGCGTTATCGCCGGCGGCGCTGTGCGTCCCCTCTTCGAGCTTGCTGGCATCAAGAACGTCCTGTCCAAGTCCCTCGGTACCGACAACGGCCTCAACATCATCAAGGCTGCCGTCGAGGGCCTCAAGGAGCTCTCCAGCCCTGAGGACGTCGCGGCTCGCCGTGGCCTGACGGTCTCCGAGATGTTCGTCGGTAAGGAGAACTAAGCATGGCTGACACCATCAAGATCAAGCAGGTCCGCAGCACCAATGGTTGCAAGCAGGACCAGGTCCGTACTGTCCGTGCCCTCGGTCTCCACAGGATCCGCGAGGTTCGCGAGATTGCTGACAACGAGTCCGTCCGCGGCATGATCTTCAAGGTCAAGCACCTTGTCGAGATTGTAGAGGAGTAGCAAATGCAGCTTCACGATCTTACTCCCGCGCCCGGTTCCACCAAGAACCGCAAGCGCGTCGGCCGTGGCAATTCTTCGGGTCACGGCACCACTTCTGGCCGCGGCCAGAAGGGCCAGGGCTCTCGCTCTGGTGGCACCAAGGGTGCCGGCTTCGAGGGTGGCCAGACTCCGCTGGCTATGCGCCTGCCCAAGCTTCCGGGCTTCCGCAACCCCCGTCGTATCGAGTACACCGCCGTTAACGTTGAGCGTCTTGAGCGTAAGTTCGAGGATGGCGCTGTGATCGACGGTGCCGCTCTTAAGGCCGCTCGCATCACCAAGAGCGAGTTCGAGCCCGTCAAGGTGCTCGGCAATGGTGAGCTCACCAAGAAGTTCACGGTCAAGGTCGACAAGGTCAGCGCTTCTGCGCAGGCCAAGATCGAGGCCGCCGGCGGAAAGGTCGAGCTGCCGTGCTAAATGGTCTTAAGAATGCTTTCCGCATCAAAGAATTGCGCGAAAAGATTCTTTTTACCATAGCTATGCTCGTCGTGTACCGCATTGGTGCGCACGTTCCTGTGCCCGGCATTCCCTTCCAGGGGATGCTGGGCCTTTTCTCGACCGATAACAATTCGGTCGCCGCAGGTGCTATGGCCCTCCTGAATCTTTTCTCTGGCGGCGCGTTGAGCTATGTTTCGGTGTTTTCGCTGGGCATCATGCCTTACATCACCAGCTCGATCATCCTCCAGATGCTCCAGGCCGTCGTGCCTTCCCTGCATGAGCTTGCCCGCGAGGGCGAGGTCGGTCAGACCAAGATTACGCAGTATTCGCGTTACCTCACCCTGGCTCTGGCAATCCTCAACTCCGTGGGTTACCTCTTCCTCTTTAAGAGCTTCGGCATCAGCTTTAATGGCGCCGGCGCTCCCGAGATCATCTTCGACCTCATGATCGTCGGCACGCTCACTGCGGGCGCCATGCTGATCATGTGGATTGGTGAGCTCATTACCCAGCGCGGTATCGGCAATGGCATGTCGCTGATCATCTTCGCGAACATCATGGCCGGTCTGCCGCAGGCTATCTTCTCCAGCACCGAGGGCAATGCCGGTGGCATCATCACCATGGTGATCATCTGCGCCATCATCCTGCTGGTTATCCCGTTGATTGTTTTCCTTGAGCGCGGCCAGCGCCGCATCCCGGTCTCCTACGCTAAGCGCGTCGTTGGCCGTCGCATGATGGGTGGCCAGACCACCTACCTGCCCATCAAGGTCAACACCGCGGGTGTCGTGCCGATCATCTTCGCTTCGGCGCTGCTGTACTTCCCGGCTCAGATTGCCGTGTTCTTCCCCGGCATCGGCTGGATTCAGGCAGTTGCCTCTGCGCTTTCGACCGGTTGGCTCAACTGGGTGCTTAACGTTGTCCTCATCGTGTTCTTCGCGTACTTCTACACCTCCATGGTGTTCAACCCCGATGACACGGCCGACAACCTTAAGAAGCAGGGCGGCTTTATTCCGGGCGTGCGTCCGGGTAGGGCTACCGCGGCCTACATCAAGAACGCGCTCAACAAGATTACGCTTCCCAGCGCTGTCTTTTTGGCGCTCATCGCCATCGTGCCTTCGATCATCTTCTCCTTCACGGGTAACCATCTGATCCAGGCATTTGGCGGCACGTCCATCCTCATCATGGTCGGCGTCGTGCTCGACACGGTCGATAAGCTCGAAGGCCAGATCAAGATGTATGATTACGATGGATTCTTTAAATAGGCTAGAGGAGGATTGCTCATGAACCTCGTATTGCTCGGAGCTCCGGGTGCCGGTAAGGGCACCGTCGCACAGGAGCTCGTCGCCGAGTTTGGCGTCGCTCACATTTCCACGGGCGACCTGCTGCGTGCTGCCGTCAAGGGTGGCACCGAGCTTGGTATTCAGGCTAAGAAGTACATGGATGCTGGCGAGCTCGTCCCCGACCAGCTCGTGATCGACCTTGTCAAGGAGCGCCTTGCCGCCGATGACGCCCAGCAGGGCTTCATCCTCGACGGCTTCCCGCGCAACACCGCCCAGGCCGTGACGCTCGATTCCGAGCTCTCCGCCATGGGTCGCGAGATCGACTGCGCCCTTCTGGTCGATGTGGCCCCCGAGGTCATCATCGATCGTCTGTCTTCGCGTCGCACCTGCCGCGCCTGCGGTTACACCGGCACCGCTGCCGATGCCACCTGCCCCAAGTGCGCCGGCGAGATGTATCAGCGCGACGACGACAAGCCCGAGACCATCAAGAACCGTCTCGACGTCTACGAGAAGTCCACGAGCCCGCTCGTCGACTACTATCGTGGTCAGGGTCTGCTCAAGTCGGTCAACGGTGACCAGGCTCGCGAGACCGTGTACGGGGATGTCAAAGAGGCTCTCGGTCTATGATCAAGATTAAGTCTGCAACGCAAATCGAGCAGATGAAGAAGGCAGGAGCGCTATCTAAGATGGCGCTCCGCCACGTTGGAGCCATGGTGCGCCCCGGCGTTTCGACTTTTGAGCTCGATCAGCTCGCGGAGCAGATTATCCGCATGCATGGCGGCACCCCGGCCTTTAAGGGTTACGGCGGGTTCCCGGGGACCATTTGCGCATCGATCAACGATGCCGTGGTCCACGGTATTCCCAACCCCGACATGATCCTGCGCGATGGCGATATCATCTCCATCGATACGGGAGCCGTTGTCGACGGTTGGGTCGGCGATAACGCTTGGACGTTTTTCGTCGGCACCCCCACGCCCGAAGCCAAGGCTTTGTGCGAGGTCACGCGCGATTGCCTTAAGGCTGCCATCGAGCAGGCTGTTCCCGGTAACCATATCGGGGACGTCGGTTATGCCGTTCAGTCCCTCGCCGAGTCTCACGGTTACGGCGTGCTTCGTGATTATGTGGGCCATGGCATTGGTCGCGTGATGCACGAGGACCCCAACGTTCCTAACTATGGAAAGAAGGGGAGGGGCGTTCGCCTCCAGGCCGGCATGGTCATTGCCATTGAGCCGATGGTTACGATGGGTTCCAACCATGTGAGCACGGGCTCCGACGGTTGGATCGTTACGACCAACGACCACCTGCCCGCCGCGCACTACGAGAACACCGTCGCCATTACCAATGACGGTCCGGTGATTCTCACCACGGATGCCCAAGGTGCTTGGTGTTCGCTCCAAGGCGGAGAAATGTAACAAGTTCCACTTAGTTGTGGAGCCATTACGAAGTTATTACGATGCGTGCATACGTGTTGTAAAATACTTAATCGCTGTCGTTTTCTAGAGAAAGATGATTGCTTGTGAAGAAGGAAGACGCAATTGAGCTCGAGGGTACGGTAAAGGAACCGCTGCCCAATGCCATGTTTAAGGTCGAGCTCGAGAACGGTCATTCGGTTCTGTGCAACATTTCTGGCAAGATCCGAATGAATTACATCCGCATTCTCCCCGGTGACAGGGTTGTCGTGGAGCTTTCCCCGTACGACCTGACCCGCGGCCGCATCACCTATCGCTATAAATAGCGGCACGCATACACGCACTCCATTTCCGGCTGCAGGCTTAGCTCAACCTACGGTCGGATTGTGTGTGAAGACCAGCCATAGTTTTAAACGCCTGCGGCTGGGCGAGTAGATAGTAGGGAAGTAGTTTGAGCGCTACCGAAAGGAAGAACGATGAAGGTACGTCCTTCGGTCAAGAAGATGTGCGATAAGTGCAAAATCATTAGGCGCCATGGCAAGGTCCTCGTCATTTGCGAGAACCCCCGTCATAAGCAGCGTCAGGGTTAAGAGAGGAGACTACGTTGGCCCGTATTAATGGTGTCGACCTCCCGCGTGAGAAGCGCGTTGAGATCGGTCTGACCTACATTTACGGCATCGGCCGCACCACTGCGACGAAGATCTGCGTCGAGTGCAACGTTAACGTGGATACGCGCGTTAAGGACCTCACCGAGGATGAGGTTAACGCCATCCGCGATTATATCGATAAGAACCAGATCATGGTTGAGGGCGACCTCCGCCGTGAGCGCAACCAGAACGTCAAGCGCCTTATGGACATCGGCTGCAACCGCGGCCTTCGTCACCGCAAGGGCCTCCCGGTCCGCGGCCAGCGCACCCACACTAACGCTCGTACCCGCAAGGGCCCGAAGCGTCAGATCGGTGCTAAGAAGAAGAAATAAGGAGCGCTAGATAGATGGCTACTGCTAAGAAGAACGTTCGCGCTGCCCGTCTGAAGCGCGCGGACCGTAAGAACATTTCCGTGGGCCAGGCTCACATTCGTTCTACGTTCAACAACACGATCGTTTCGATCACCGATCCCCAGGGCAACGTCATTTCCTGGAAGTCGGCTGGCCAGGTGGGCTTCAAGGGCTCCCGTAAGTCCACGCCGTTCGCTGCCCAGATGGCTGCCGAGGCTGCTGCCAAGCAGGCCATGGAGCACGGTATGAAGAAGGTTTCCGTCTTCGTCAAGGGCCCCGGCTCCGGTCGTGAGACCGCCATCCGCTCCCTCCAGGCTGCTGGCCTCGAGGTCTCGAGCATCCAGGACAAGACCCCCATTCCGCACAACGGCTGCCGCCCCAAGAAGCGTCGCCGCGTGTAACTGAAAGGATCGTATCAATATGGCAATCGACAGGACTCCTGTTCTTAAGCGCTGCCGTCAGCTCGGGATCGATCCCGCTGAGCTCGGTTACAGCAGCAAGAAGGAATCTATCCGTCAGCCCAAGCGCCGTCGTAAGGAATCTGAGTACGGCATGCAGCTGCGCGAGAAGCAGAAGGTCAAGTTCATCTATGGCGTTCTGGAGAAGCAGTTCCACGGCTACTTCAACAAGGCCCGCAAGATGAACGGCGTCACCGGTGAGAACCTCATGATCATCCTTGAGTCTCGCCTCGACAACGTCGTCTTCCGTCTTGGCTTCGCCCGCACCCGCAAAGAGGCTCGTCAGTCCGTCCGTCACGGTCACTTCACCGTGAACGGCAAGCGCGTGGACATCCCGTCCTACCGCGTCAAGGCCGGCGACGTTGTCGCTGTCGGCGAGAAGTTCCGTGACCTCCTCCCCATCAAGGAGGCCCTGATTTCCTCCGAGCGCTTTGAGGTCCCTGGCTGGCTCGAGGTCGATATCGAGAAGCTGTCTGGTAACGTGCTCGCTCTGCCGACGCGTGAGCAGATCAGCGGTGATATCAACGAGCAGCTCATCGTCGAGCTCTACTCTAAGTAGTCCATCCGGGCTGCTGAGGCTGGAGGTAATACATGTCAGAATTCATTAGGCCTCAGGTTCAGGTCGAAGAGATCAACGAGACGTCTGCTCGTGTCTCCGTCGAGCCGCTCGAGCGTGGCTACGGCGATACGCTGGGTAACTCCCTTCGTCGCGTTCTTCTGTCCTCGCTCGAGGGTGCCGCCGTCGAGGCTATTCAGATCGATGGTGCGCAGCACGAGTTCATGACCATCCCTAACATGGTCGAGGATGTCACCGACATCGTCCTGAATGTCAAGGGTCTTGTCTTCAGGGCTCTCGGCACGACCGACGAGGCGACCGCCACCATCTCGGTTGACGGCCCCTGCGAGGTCACCGGTGCGGACTTCTTTATTCCGTCCGAGTTTGAGCTGGTTAACCCCGAGCAGCACATCGCTACGCTCACCGAGGGTGGCCATCTCACCATGAGCATGCGCATCGGCTATGGCCGCGGCTATGTTTCTGGCGAGGCCAACAAGCGCGACAACGATCCCATCGGTGTGATCCACGTCGACTCGCTGTACTCGCCGGTTTCCCGTTGCGCCAAGCTCGTTGAGGCTTGCCGTGTCGGTCAGCACACCGACTACGACCGCCTTGTCCTCGAGATCGAGACCAACGGCTCCATCGCTCCGCGCGACGCCGTGGTCCAGGCTGCCAATATCATCAACCAGCATATGGCCGCTTTTATGAACCTTGCCGAGACCCCCGAGGTCGAGGAGGAGGCTTCGATCTTCGCTCCCGAGGTCACCAACGACAACGCCGAGCTGGACAAGCAGATCGAGGATCTGGACCTTTCCGTCCGTTCCTACAACTGCCTTAAGCGCGCCAGCATTCACTCGGTCCGTCAGCTCGTTGAGTTCTCGGAGAACGATCTGCTCAACATCCGTAACTTCGGTGTTAAGTCGATCGAGGAAGTGAAGGACAAGCTTGAGTCCATGGGCCTGAGCCTGAAGGCTTAATGCTTCGCATATTTGAGGAGAAACTAGACCATGCGTCACAACGTTAAGAAGGGCCTGAAGCTCGGCACCGATGCGAGCCACACCAAGGCCATGAAGAAGAGCCTTGCTAAGGCCCTCTTCGAGAACGACCGCATCAAGACCACCGAGACCCGCGCTAAGGCGCTGCGTTCGGTCGTCGACCCGATCATCACTTGGGCCAAGAAGGGCGACCTGCACTCTCGTCGTCTGGCTATCGCCAAGCTCGGCGATAAGCAGCTCGTTGCCGAGATCTTCGACAAGGCTGCTCAGGGCATGTGGCAGGACCGCAACGGCGGTTACACCCGCATCATGAAGCTCGGCAACCGTAAGGGCGACAACGCTCCCATCGTTATCATGGAGCTCGTCACCGAGCCTTGCACGCCTAAGGCCAAGAAGGCTGCTCCGGCCCCCAAGAAGGCCGCTGCTCCCAAGAAGGTCGAGGCCGTCGAGGAGGCTCCTGCTGAGGAGACCGCTGAGTAGACTTTCCGTCTGCATAGGCTATATTCGAGGGGTACGTTCGCGTACCCCTCTTTTTTTGTCGCGATACCGTTACTTGTTTGTTGGGAGCGCCAATGACTGCGCCGTCTGATTTCAATTCGACCCCCGAGCTTGACGCCACGCTCGTATTTCGTGTGGCCTATGATGGCTCGTCGTATAGCGGATTTGCCGAGCAGCCGGGACAGACGACGGTTGCGGGTGAGCTGCGTCGAGCCATCGAGACGCTGCTTCGCCGCCCGATCGATTTGACGTGCGCGGGGCGTACCGATGCCGGCGTTCATGCCGTGGCTCAGTACATCAGCGTGCCCGTAACGGACGCTGAGCTCGCGTGTACGCGCCGTAGGTGGCTGCGGGCCATGGATGCCCTGCTGCCCAAAGATATCGCCATCAACGAGGTCTACAAGGCTCGTAAGGGCTTTTCTGCGCGCTTTGACGCGCGCTCTCGCACTTACACCTATCGCATTGCCGATCGTGATGCGCGGCCCGTGCTGTCACGCGGTGCTGTGTGGTGGCATCGCTATCCCCTCGACGTCGATGCGATGGCGGCCGCCTGCCCTGCGCTTTTGGGCGAGCAGGACTTTAAAAGCTTTTGCAAGGTTGCCTCTGCCGTGGGCAAACCTACGCACCGCTGCGTAATGCGCGCCGAGTTTGGCCATGAGGTTGCGTTTGGCGAGGACATCCTGACGTTTAACATCGAGGGCAATGCGTTTCTGCATTCGATGGTCCGTACGATCGTTGGCACGCTTGTCGAGATTGGCATGCATCGCCGTGAACCCGAGTGGATGCGCGAGGTCATCGATGCTTGCGACCGTACCGCTGCAGGCCCCACGGCTCCTGCCTGCGGCCTTACGTTTATGGGCGTGGATTACGATCCCGCCGAGCTTGTCGTGCTCGACTAGGGGAGGGCTCGACGCGCCGTTCGTCGGCACCTGTCATCTGTGGGCTGCGCGTGTGCAACATCTGTTCTTGGCGTGCAGTGCAACCGGTGTCTCATTGCTTTTATTGCCGGGGTGTACCATGAACGACAGTTTGATTCATTGCTGTCGAGAGGACGGATAACTTGGTTCGACGTGGCTCGCATCCGCGACTTTCGGTGATCCTTGTAGTAGAAGGTTCGCCCAGCTATGCGATGCGTGCGCTCGAGAGTATCCAGAACCAAGACCTCTATGATTTGCAGATTGTCGTTGTCTGCCGCGATGCTGCGCCCGGTGTGCGCCATTCGCTTCAAGTTGCTGCCGACAGGGACATCCATATTGATTTGATTGACGTCGAGGACGCGAAGCGCGGCGCTTGTCTTCGTGCCGGTTTTGATGCCTCGCGCGGCTCTCAAATCATCGCCATGAACGCCGATGAGTGGTTTGTTCCGCAGGCCCTTTCCAAGATGGTCGATATCGCGTGCGATACTGCGGCAGACATTGTGCTCCCCTCGGTGTCGCTCGATCGATACGATGCGCATCGCGAGCGTCATTCGCGCGTCTTGGATGCTGCCCCTATTGCCATAGAAGACGAGTCTTCTATGGTGACTGGGCTGCCCCAGTTGATTTTGGGCGGCCTAGTCGCTCAGACCGCTGGCGTGATGTATAGCCGTCCGCTGTTTGAGGCATGCCTGCTGCGCGGCAAGGCGTACCGTACGGTTGAGTTTATGGCTTATGCGCTCTCGCAGGCACGATTCGTGTCCGGCTGCGGCGACGCTTGTTTCCACGCGGTGGCACCTAAGCTTACAGATGCCTTTGATCCCACCATGTATGCCAGGATATCCGATGACACTCGAGCGCTCGACGAGCTTGCGGACTCACTCTCGGAAGCAGATAGCGGTGGTCGGCTCAAGCTGGCAAGCCAAAAGTTCTACTTTGCCGGACTGGTCGCCTGCATCGAGAATTTGTGTCTAAGCCCGCATGGGGTGTCGTCAATTGAGCGTTCCGCCCGCATGCGTGATATGCTCGAGGCGCCTCGAACCCGTCAGATGGTCGCCGCGCTCAAGGACAACCATCGGGGACTCGGTCTGTTGTTTGGGCCGATCGCCAGCGCCAAGCCCGCGCGCTGCGTGATGTGTACGCATCTGGCAGCTTTTCTTAACCGGACGGGCGCAAAAACCGCCTAAACGGGCTCATTTCGAAACAAATTTGCATAGAATTGTTTCGAAATGCGTTCTTATACACAAAAGCCTTCAAATAGCGTTAAACTATTCAATCACTGATTGATTGTCTCCGCCATCTTTTGGAGAGAGGGTTTGTATGGCTAAAAAACGCAATGGGCGCCAGGATGCCATTAGAGATATTGTGCGCAATAAGGACGTCCGCACGCAGCGCGTGCTGGTCGATGAGCTCCGCGCTATGGGCTTTGATTGCACGCAGGCGACTGTCTCTCGCGATATTGCCGATATGGGGCTGCGTAAGCTCCCTGAGGGCATCTATGTTCTGGCAGAGGACCTGCACCTGCAGCGTATGGTTTCCGAGCTCGTAACGGGCGTTCTGCGCACCGATAATCTGGTTATGATCAAGGCTCAGCCTGGCACGGCTTCCGGCATCGCCGCCGCTGTTGATGCGGCAGAGCTGCCCGATGTGCTTGGCTCGCTTGCCGGCAACGATACGATTTTGGTTATTGCCCAGACGGCCGAGGACGGCGAGCGTCTTGAGGCGCTGATCAATAAGCTGAGCAATTCTCGCAAGTAGGCGTGCGGGCCGTGCGTTCGGCACTGTGTGCGCTGACATAGTGGCTTGTAAGGGGCATCGACGTTGGTCGGTACCCCCTTTTTGTCTGCCGGTATAAAGACTGCCCACCAGGTCGCTTTAAACTAAAAGGCCCCCGAGCAGTTTAATAAGCTGCTCGGGGGCCTTGTTGCTTATGGCCGGATGATTTCTAGCCGACCGTATCGTCAGGCGTGGGCGAGGGGTCGGGAGTGGGCGTAGGCGTAGGCGTAGGCGTAGGCGTAGGCGTGCCGCCATCGCCACCGGTCGAACCACCAGTGGAGCCGCCCGTCGAGCCACCGGTCGTACCGGTGCCGCCCGTGGTGTCGCCGCCCGTGGTGTCGGTGGTCGTGGTCGTCGTGGTAGTCGTTGTGGTGGTTTCCTCTTCCTCTTCCTCTTCGTCCTTGTCCTTGCCGTCGTTCTCCGACTTCTTGGTGTTGTTGGTGCCGTAGAACTTCCAGACGCTGTTGTTCTTGTAGGTGGGCGCCGTTCCGGTCGCAAACTCCTCGCGCTCGGTACCGGTCAGAACGGTGTTCATAAACCGCTTAAAGACAGGCAGGTTGGTGCTGTCGCCCAGCAGGTCCGTGCCGTACTTTTGGATGGGGATCTCGCCCGCGGAATAGCCGGTCCACAGGGCGCACGCCAGCTGCGGGGTATAGCCGCAGAACCACAGGTTGGTGGTGTTGTCGGTGGTGCCCGTCTTGCCGGCATAGGGCTGGTTGACACTCAGGGCGCCGGCAGCACCCGTACCGCTGCCCTTCATGACGCCGGACAGAACATCGGTGACCGCGGCGGCCTCGCCCTCGGTAAGCACCTGTGAGGGATTGTCGGTGTGCTGGTACAGCACCGAACCGGTACGAGAGTCAATCTCGGTGATGGCGATCGGCTGGCGATAGTAGCCGCCGTTGGCAAACGTCGCGTAGGCGGCGGCCATCTCGAGCGGCGAGATCGAGCCGGTGCCGAGGGTCATGACGGGAACGTCCTCGATGTTGTCCTTGGCGGGGTCGATGCCGAGCTTTTTGACGAGCGAGATGATCTTGCTGTTGCCGACGGCTTCCGCCACCTGGATGTAGCCGGTGTTGGAGGAGTATGCCGTCGCCTGCTTAAGCGTGATGTTGCCATAGCTCTGGTTGGCGTAATTTTGGACCTCGGTCGTGGTGCCCTTGGCCTTGAGCGGCGAGTTGCAGTTGAGGGTGACGTTGGGGTTCATGCCGTTTTGGATGGCAGTTGCCAGCGTAAAGGCCTTAAAGGTGGAGCCGACGGGACGCTTGGCCGTGGCATGGTTTACGTGGTTCTCGTCAGCGTTGTAGTCGTAGCCGCCCACCATGCACTTGATGTAGCCGGTCTTGGGGTCGACGACGACCATGCCCATGTCCAGGCCGTCAAGCGAGAGCGTGTCGAGCTGCTCGCGGACGGCATTCTCTGCCACCTGCTGCATCGTGGGGTCGATGGTGGTCTTGACGGTCAGGCCGCCCTTAAAGAGCACGTCGGTCGAGAACTCCTGCTCCAGCAGCTGCTTGACGTAGGAGACAAAGTAGGGCTGCGAGTAAACGTCGACGCCGCTGCCCGAGATTTCGGTCACGTTGAGGGTGATGGGCTCGGCCTGTGCGGCATCGTGCTCCTCCTGGGTGATGTGGCCCAGGCGCAACATGTTGTCGAGGACCTTGTTGCGACGGGACAGCGCCAGGTCGGGGTTGACCGTGGGGTCGTACTGCGAGGGCGAGTTGGGAAGGCCGATCAACAGCGCGGCCTCGCTCAGGGTGAGGTCGGCGGCGCTCTTGGACAGATAGGTCTCGGCTGCGGCCTCGATGCCGTAGGCGCCGTGGCCGTAATAGATGGTGTTGAGGTACATCATGAGGATCTCGTCTTTGGAGTACATGTCCTCCATCTTGATGGCGATGTAGGCCTCGCGCACCTTACGCTCAATGGTCGAGTCGAATTGCTCCTCCTGCAGGATGGTGTTGCGCACAAGCTGCTGGGTGATCGTCGAGGCGCCTTCGTGCCCGCCGCCGAGGGTTGCCACCGCAGCACGCGCGATACCCCACAGGTCGATACCGCCGTGCTCGTAGAAGCGCTCGTCCTCGACGTCAACGGTGCCCTGCAGCACGTAGGGGGAGACCTCGTCCTTGGTGATGGACTTGCGGTTTTGCGTGTAGAAGCTCGCGATCTTGTTGCCGTTGCAGTCGACGATCTCGGTGGGCTCGCTCACCAGATACGCGTTGGCGTCGGTGTAGTCGGGCAGATCGGACAGCCAGCGGTTGACGTTACCGACCATGCCGATGCCAAACGCCACGCCCGCAATCAGCAGAAAGCCCAAAAACGAGAGCAGGATTATGGGCAGGGCGTGCGTCTTTGAACGGCTGTGTCCCTGTCGTTGGCGAGGACCCATATATTGACCTCCAGGTATGTCGTGCCAGACGGTGGATGTGCCGTCGGGGCAGGATGGACATAAGTTATTACACGATAAACCAAACGGGGCGCGCGAGGCCTCGTGTATGCTGGAAGACGGCATTTTTCAGAGTGAATGCATACCTTGGTAAGGAGTTTGTCGATGGCGATTCGGACGATGGGGCCGAGCGGACAATACGAGACTGGATTGGATGCTGCCGGTGCGGCGCTGCCCGAGCTGCTGGCGCCGGCGGGCGGGATCGACCAGATGCTTGCGGCCATCGCCGCGGGCGCCGATGCCATCTATGCGGGGTTGGGCGGCTTTAACGCCCGTGTGAGCGCCCATGGCTTTACGGATAACGAGTTTGCGCGCGGCTGCGCCGTGGCGCATGCCCATGGCGTGCGTGTGTACGTAACGCTCAACGTGTTCGTGTTTGACGATGAGTTGTCCGACGCGGTGGTGTTGGGAGCTCATGCACTGGAGCTGGGCGCCGATGCTCTGATTGTCGCCGATGCCGGGTTGGCCTGCGCGCTGCGCGCGGCGATTCCCGGGGTCGAGATTCACCTGTCCACGCAGGCGGGCGCTCATAGCGAGGGTGCCGTGCGGCTTGCCGCCGATGAGCTGGGGGTCGAGCGCGTGACGACGGCACGCGAGCTGACGGTCGACGAGATTGCGGCGCTATGTGCCACGGGCGTGCCCATCGAGGTATTCTGCCACGGTGCGATTTGCATCGGCTATTCGGGGGCGTGCGAGTTCTCGGCCCTGCGGCGTGGACGATCGGCGATGCGCGGCGACTGCACGCAGCCGTGCCGTCTGGCGTACGACCTAGTGGACGAGGCGGGGCAGAGCGTTGTCGCCGTTGAGGGGGATCGTCTGCTGTGTCCGCATGACTATCTGGGTATTGCGCATCTGCCCGAGCTTGTAGATGCTGGCGTTGCGTCGCTCAAGATCGAGGGACGCATGAAGAACCCCGATTACGTATTCAACGTGGTGCGGGTTTGGCGCCGGGCGCTCGATATGCTGCGCGACGGCGCGTGGGACCCCGGTGCCGTGGAAGAGCTTGAGCGCGAGCTGGGAAGGTCGTTTAACCGTGGGTTTACCGATGCGTACCTGCGAGGGCGTTCGGGTGCCGAGCTGATGAGCTTTGAGCGTGCAATTAACCAGGGCGTGCGCGTGGGGCGCTTGGTCGCTGTGGGCCACGAAGAGGTGACCGTTGAGCTCGATGCCGCCGTGGCGGCGGGTGACACGCTCGAGATTCGGTTCTATCCGGGTGTCGACGCGCGTCCCGATGTGCCCAAGCGCTGGCCGCAGGTGCCCTGCCCGGTGGATGCCGCAGCGGGGAAGCGCGTCGTCGTGCATTGCAAGCGTAAGGTGGACGCGGGCTGCGAGGTATACCTGATTCGTAGCGCCGGCGTGTTGGATCAGACGGCGGCGGTGTTGGAGCGCATGCGGGCCGAGGCGGATGCGATTGCGCCCGTTGCACGTTCCGTTGAGGTGCTGCCCTTTGAGGACGTTGCGGTGGATAGCGGTGCGTCGCCGGAGTTGGTGGAGTGCGCGGTTCCCGCTCGCATGGTTTTTGCTTGGCAGCTGATGGATACCGACCCGCGCAGAGAACTCGATTTGTCCGACACCGTTGTGGTGCTTGACGAGGTGTGCCGCACGGGTGACGCTGACCGGACCCGCTCGCTGATGCAGCGTGCCGGGCGCGTCGTCTGCCGCAACCTGGGACAGGTGGCGATTGCTCGCGAGCTGGGCGTGACGTTTGACGTGGCGGCGCCGGTGTTCTGCGCGAATCGGGCCACGCTTACCTGGCTGCGCGGACTCGGTGCGGGGCGGGTGTACTTGCCGGCCGAGTTGCTCGGCAATGATGTGGAGCGTATTGCCGAACTGGCTGCTGAACCCGGCGTCTGGGATCCGGTCGACGCCGACCGTCCCGAGCTTATGGTGTGCGAGCACTGCCTGCTGACCGCCGAGGGCGTCTGCGCTACCGATGCGACGGGACAGGTCCGTTGCCGCGACTGCTTGCGCCGTCGGCAGGTACGCTATCTGGTCGAGCGTGACGGTACACGTCTGCCGGTCGCCGTTGACGCGTGCGGCAGGACGAGGATTTTCCTGTCGTAGGTGCCGCGTCGCGTCAGTTTGTTATCATATGAGAGTTTATGGACTTCCAGCACCGCCGTATCCGGTGAGGGTGCTATAGCAAAAGGAGGATACCCAATGCTGTCTGTTGACGAGCAAATGCGTATCATCACCTCGGGCGCCGCGCAGATCGTTCCCGAGGCCGACCTTCGCAAGAAGCTTGAGAAGGGCGAGCCCCTCAACATCAAGCTCGGCGTCGACCCCACCAGCCCCGACCTGCACCTGGGCCATGCCGTGCCGCTGCGCAAGATGCGCCAGTTCCAGGACCTGGGCCACAACGTCACCCTCATCATCGGCAACGGCACCGCGCTGATCGGCGATCCCTCGGGCAAGAACTCCACGCGTCCGCAGCTTTCGCAGGAGCAGATCGAGGCCAACGCCGAGACCTACGTGAGCCAGGCCATGAAGATCCTGGACCCCGAGAAGACCACCATCGTGCACAACGGCGATTGGATCCTTTCGATGGATCTGGCCGGCCTGCTGCAGGTGTGCTCCAAGTTCACCGTTGCCCGCATTCTTGAGCGCGACGACTTTACCAAGCGCTACCAGTCTCAGACGCCGATCGCCCTGCACGAGTTCCTGTACCCCGTGATGCAGGCCTTCGACTCCGTTCAGATTAAGGCCGACGTCGAGATGGGCGGCACCGACCAGCTCTTCAACCTGCTCGCCGGCCGCGAGCTCATGGAGAAGATGGGTATGGAGCCGCAGATCGCGCTCACCATGCCGCTGCTCGAGGGCACCGACGGCGTGCGCAAGATGTCCAAGTCCTATGGCAACTACATCGGCCTGACCGACGCTCCCAAGGATATGTTCGGCAAGACCATGTCCATCCCCGACGAGATGATCGGCAAGTACTATCGTCTGGCTGTCTCTTATACACATCTCCGAGCCCACGAGACTAAGGCGAATCTCGTA
>UQOJ01000043.1 GCA_900542635.1 uncultured Collinsella sp. | reverse complement strand
AGCGGTCGGCGGGGCCATTGTGGCTCTTGACAGCGGATTGGGTCATATGAGCGAATGGCACCGCACGCGGATGCCGACAGCAAGACATCCCCCCTCAATACACCCTCATGCCCATTTAAATAGCAAGGGGCCCGTATCTGTTGGGATACGGGCCCCTTTCGGCCGTGACCTATCTCAG
Source organism: uncultured Collinsella sp. (assembly GCA_900542635.1). GTDB lineage: Bacteria > Actinomycetota > Coriobacteriia > Coriobacteriales > Coriobacteriaceae > Collinsella. Next base: position 16,895 of record UQOJ01000043.1, on the reverse strand, counting down.
CAACAAAGACTACTTGCGGTGAGCGCGGTAGAACTCGATCGCACCATCTTATCCGAGCCGGGGCACGTTCGCACAGCGCGGCACGTGACGGTTGCAAAACCACCCCATTTGAAACAAAGGCAAAAAAGTACTTGCAAAGACGCGTTCCGACATATAAGTTGATAAAAGACCGCCGTTGCGGTTTTAAGTAGATCGAGCATATGAAGTTTGAGTTTTAGCGTGTAAGAGAAGGAAGATCGGCAAAGTACAACCCCAAACGCAATGACAACTTAATGAGGTAACTGCCACATGTGAGGCACCCAGAGCATTGCTGTCTCGATTTTGAGCACGATGCCTTCCGCCTTGCATGGGCCGTTCCATCCCGCCCCTGCAGCAACTGTCTCACGGGCTCATTGAAAACCGCATAGCACCCCAACGTCAGCACATCACCCACGGCAAGCACATCACTCACGACAACCAACACATCAACAAACAGCACGAACATCAACCGATTGGAGAAGCTATGACAAACCACCACGCTGAAGACGGCGATAAGAAAAGCATTTTGGATGCCCGCATTGAGCGAGCATATGCAAACGAATATGACGCCGCCTTTGCCGCCGCGACCATCAAGAACTACGCGTCGCTACCGCTCGCGACGATCTTGGCCGACCGCCCTCAACTGCTGAAGCGCTGCACAAAGATCATGGGCGACCCCGACATTCGCAAGCTGACAGACCCCTATGCCCCAAAACGCGACAACGATTCGTACGTTCTTACCGTAGGCTGCCTAGCCCATATGCTTACGGCGCTCGACACGAAACTCAAGCTCGAATGGGAACCCGACGAGCGTCATGAACTCGAAAGCAAGCGGAACACCCTGCGCACCGCACTGTTCCTTCCGTTGGACGGCCTCAAGCGCTGCAACGTCGAGCTCAATACACAGGCGCGGCAAAAGCCCGGGACCACAGGGCAGAAAACTCCAAGACCCCATGCGGCCATCGTCGACCGCAACCGATATAACCGCATGACCGCGCACTTTTCCGCCGAGGGGGCAGCCATAAGGACGCTGATCGACCTTCTGTGCCTCCTGAGCATCAACGAGCTATTTGAGGGCTATCTCGCCCTTGTTCCCGCGACGGCACCCAAGTCGGTAGCAAAGATCATCGAGACCTGCAGACGCCAGTTTGAGCGCCATCGCAATGGCAGCGAGATGAACGCCAGCATCGCGCAGTACTACGCGGCTCATTACAAAAATGACGGATGTGCCCCTGTCGAGCATCAGCTGCGGCTCGCCTACATCACGCCCGCCGCAACGCTCTATCGCTTTGGAGCCCTTGGCGCTTGCGAGCCGCACGAACAGGCGGCCTGCCCCACAACCGAGCTCGATCTCAGGCTCGGACGAACCCTGTAGCCCGCCAGCCCCTCCGCGGGCAACAATCCTATTCCTCCACAACACAACCAACAGAAAGGAGTCCTCATGGACACCAATCATTCCCCCATCATCAGCCCCCTCACCATGCGTGAATCCGCCCGAGGTATCACGCTCACCAGCATTTACGATGAGATGCTCGCCCGTCGCGAGCTCTCCGTCATGGGAAACATCGAAACCCCGATGGCCCACGACCTATGCCAGCAGATCCGCCTGCTCGATGCCACCGACCCCAGCCGCCCCATCACCATATTTGTCGCCAGCGCCGGCGGAAGCGTGCGATCGGGTCTTGCGATCTATGACGCCATGCGCCTCGCATCGTGCCCCATCCGCACCGTCTGCCTGGAATTTGCTGCGTCCATGGGCGCCGTGATCTATATGGGCGGCGACGATCGCCGTATGGCGCCCCATGCAGAGCTCATGATTCACGACCCGCTGATCCCCCAGGGGGCAGGCGGCTCGGCACTTGCGCTGCAGGAAACCAGCCGGCGTCTCATGCAGACCCGCAAGACCCTCACGCAAATCCTCTCGGACCGCAGCGGCCTCACGCCCAAGCGCATCCAGTCCCTCACTGCAAAAGACACCTACCTTTCGGCCGAGCGCGCCGTCGAGCTCGGCTTTGCCCACGAAATCCTCTCGACCACCAAGGAGGTCGCCCATGTCTAACCTCGCCAGCCGCCTCGCCGCATCTAAGTCCGCATCGTCCACCATCCTTGCCAAGGATCGAACGCTTTCCTGCGACACCCGCCAAACGGGGCTCAACAACAACGCACTTGTGATCGGCCCCTCGGGAGCCGGCAAGACCCGAAACGTCCTCAAGCCCAACCTGCTGCAAATGAACGCAAGCTACATCGTGCTCGACACCAAAGGCACGCTCTGTCGCGAAGTGGGACCCGTGCTGGCAGCCCACGGTTACCGCGTACAATGTCTCAACTTCGCCGACCTCAACACCGTCCCGGCCCTTGCGCCCGGCATCGAGCGCTGCGGCTACAACCCCCTAAGGCACATTCGCCGCAAGGCGGACGGCAGGCCCAACCAGCAGGACATCCTCTCGGTGGCAAAGGCCATCTGCCCCATCGAGGACAACAACCAGCCTTTTTGGGATCATGCGGCGGCAAACCTGCTGTCGTGTCTTATCGCCTACGTCACCGAACAGCTACCCGCCGACGAGCAGACGATCAGCTCGGTCATCAAGCTGATCGAGCACCTGCAGGACGGTGCCACGGGTCGATTGTTTGACGACCTGATCACGACCGACCCCCAAAGCTATGCCCTCTCGCTATGGCGGCGCTACGCCATTACGCAAAATGCCGAGCGCATGCACGCGAGCATCGTCGGCATCCTTGCCGAAAAGGTCATGTGTCTGGGATTCGACGGTGCGGCACAGCTCTATCGTGAGTGCCATCAGGTGGACTTCGCTTCCATGGGACACACCCCCTGCGCCCTGTTTGTAACCGTAAGCGATATTGACCGCAATCTCGATCCGCTGACCGGCCTCTTTATTACGCAAGCGTTTATGGGCCTCATTCGTGAGGCCGATAGGCAGCCCGACGGCAGCCTGCCCGTGCCCGTGCGCTTTATGCTCGATGACTTCGCAAATCTGCAGATCCCCCAGATCGACAACGTGCTCTCGATTATCCGAAGCCGCAACATCTGGGCAACGCTGCTGCTGCAGTCGACCAACCAGCTCGATGCGCTCTATGGCGAGGCACGCGCACGCTCCATCATGGGCAACTGCGACACGCATCTGGTGCTGGCGTTCCAGGATCCCGAGAGTGCCCGGGTGTTTTCCGACCGCGCCGACGCGCTGCCCAGCACGCTCATGGCGACGCCGATCGATCGCTCGTGGCTCTTTGTACGCGGTCGCACTCCCGAACAGGTCGAGCGCTTTAGGCTCGAAGACCATCCGCTCTACGGGGAGCTGCCCGAGGCGCAGCGAGGCCATGCGGAGGCCGAGATCTAGGCGCAGGGTTCTCGCAGCGCGCGGCGCCCCGGCGATGTTCCACAAAAGCCGTGCGTCCCGGGACCACGGCAAAGCAAAGGGGCCCGCATCCGATAGGATACGGGCCCCTTTCGTCATAAGCCAAGTCAGCCGAAAAACTACTTGCGGTGAGCGCGGTAGAACTCGATGAGCGCCTGGGTCGAAGCGTCCTGCTCGGCCTTGGCGGCGTCGTCGTGGAAGGCCGGGGTAATCTGCTTGGCAAGCTGCTTGCCCAGCTCGACGCCCCACTGATCGTAGGAGTCGATACCCCAGACCGTGCCCTCGACAAACGTAATGTGCTCGTACAGGGCGATGAGCTCGCCGAGCGCGAACGGGGTCAACGTGTCGCCGAAGATCGAGGTCGTCGGACGGTTGCCCTCAAAGCAGCGGGCCGGGACGATCTGCTCGGGCGTGCCCTCGGCGCGCACCTCATCGGCCGTCTTGCCAAAGGCGAGCGCCTTGGTCTGGGCCAGGAAGTTGCCCAGGAACAGCTCGTGGACATCCTGGCCGCTGTCGGTTGCGGGGTTGGCAGTGTTGGCGAAAGCGATAAAGTCGGCCGGGACCACCACGGTGCCCTGGTGCAGCAGCTGGTAGAAGGCGTGCTGACCGTTGGTGCCGGGCTCGCCCCAGAAGATCTCACCGGTATCGGAGGTCACGGCGCTGCCGTCCCAGCGGACATGTTTGCCGTTCGACTCCATGGTGAGCTGCTGCAGGTAGGCCGGGAAACGGTGCAGGTACTGGCAGTACGGCAGCACGGCGTGGCTCTTGGAACCGAAGAAGTTGACGTACCAGACGTTGAGCAGGCCCATCAGCGCGACGGCATTATTCTCGAGCGGCGTGTTGCAGAAGTACTCGTCGATGGCGTGGAAGCCCTCGAGGAACTGCTGGAAGCGCTCGGGGCCGAGCACGACGATCAGCGACAGGCCCACGGCGGAGTCGACGGAGTAGCGGCCGCCGACCCAGTTCCAGAAACCGAAGGCGTTGGCCGGGTCGATACCGAAAGCCTCGACCTTCTCGAGTGCGGTGGAAACGGCGACGAAGTGCTTTGCCACGGCCTCGGCGTTCTGCTCATCGGAGCCGTCGATGGCGCCCTGAGCCTTGAGCTGCTCGAGCATCCAGGTCTTGACCTCGCGAGCGTTGGTGAGGGTCTCGAGCGTGGTGAAGGTCTTGGAGACGATGATCACGAGCGTGGTCTCGGGATCCAAGCCCTTGAGCTTCTCGGCCTGGTCGTTGGGGTCGATGTTGGAGATGTAGCGGCAGTCGATACCGGCGTCGGCATAGGGACGCAGAGCCTCGTAAGCCATGACCGGGCCCAGATCGGAGCCGCCGATGCCGATGGACACCAGGTGCTCGATCTTCTTGCCGGTAACGCCCTTCCACTCACCGGAGCGCACGCGCTCGGCGAAGGCATACATGCGGTCGAGGACCTCGTGCACGTCGGCGACGACGTCTTGGCCGTCAACGATGAGCTGGCCCTTCTCGGTTGCCGGGCGGCGCAGTGCGGTGTGCAGGACGGCGCGGTCCTCGGTGGTGTTGATGTGCTCGCCGGAGAACATGGCGTCGCGGCGCTCCTCGAGCTTCACCTCGCGGGCAAGATCGCACAGCAGCTTGACGGTCTCATCGGTCACCAGGTTCTTCGACAGATCGAAGTGCAGGTCACCGGCGTCAAAGCTCAGCTTGTTCACGCGCTCGGCATCGGCGGCGAACCAGGCCTTGAGGTCGATACCATCGGCCTCGAGCTTCTCCTGATGAGCCTCGAGTGCCTTCCAAGCGGCAGTCGACGTAGCATCGATAGGTGCGGCAACAGTTGCCATAGAGTCCTCCTCAGCATACGGGCGCACGCCTCCATGCGCCCGGACATTCAGATGCCACTATTCTAGCGCAGGTCAAGACTACAATCAGCGAGCGTTGCCAATCGGCCCCCAAACGGCAACCGATCAAAAAGGAACAGGCTTATTCTGGCAGGTCAAACGCTTTACCAACCAAAAATAACCCGTCCTTTTATGGCAAATATTAGGCCGCGGCGCAGACGCTACCGAGCAACTCACGCAGAGGAGACCCGATGCCCTCCAGCAGTTCGGGCGCGATAATGGCAAAAACGGGAACCTCGCCGGTGCCCACGACAGCAGGCACCTTGCCCTCCGAGACAATGCATCCATAAGGCACAAAGCCGTCTTCGCCGGCATCGAGCGCCGCCATGCGACGCGCGAGTTCGCGCGCAAAGCCAGCAGTATCGGCATCGCCAATCGCCAGGACAAAGTCCACGCCTTCGTCGGTCGCCAGGGCTACGGCCTCATCGACCAAATCGTCTCCCCCGTCGCCCCCGACCAAGCCGCAGCGAAAAAGCACGCGTTCGAGCAGAGCTCGATCAAGCGAGCCGAGCGCCGCCGAGACGAGCTCATCGTGCGTATGTTTGTCACCGCCCAACACGACCAGCGCCTTGGTGCCACCGTAGTGAGCGACCAATCGTCCGCACCAGCGAGCCACGTCTCCATCCGCAACAAGGCGCGTCGGCATACCAAACCCATAATTGACCATCTTTTCCACAACCCTTCCGTGCGTATAGGCGGTATCAATCGTTAGGCTCATGCTACGAAGCGAGGTTTTCCGAGCTGTTTCGCACTCTTTAGAGCTGCGTTAAAACCCGATCCAACCGCACGACCATACCTACCAAAACAAACCAGTCCCTTTTTGACAGGTTTTGACGATGTCCGGATGAGCGGGTATTATCGAACAGGTATTCGATAAGAACATGTGTTTGATGGGAGGCTCGGATGGCGCACGAGCAGCACACCTATATCTGCATCGACCTCAAGACGTTTTATGCCAGCGTCGAGTGCGTCGACCGTGGGCTCGATCCGCTCACCACCAACCTGGTCGTTGCCGACGAATCGCGCGGACGCACGACCATCTGCCTTGCCATCACGCAGGCCATGAAGGACCTCGGGATACACAATCGCTGCCGTCTGTTCGAAATTCCCGATGGCATCGACTACATCACGGCCGCACCACGCATGCAGCATTACATGGAGGTGTCGGCGAAAATCTACGGTATCTATCTGGAATACGTCAGCCCCCAGGACGTGCACGTCTACTCCATCGATGAGTGCTTTATCGACGTGACGCCCTATCTGGACCTCTATCACACAGATGCGGAAGGGTTCGCCTGCACGCTGCGCGACGAGGTCCTCGCGCGCACCGGCATCACGGCGACGGTCGGCATCGGCCCCAACCTATTCCAGGCCAAGGTAGCGCTCGACATTACCGCCAAGCACGTACCCAGCCGCATCGGCATACTCGACGACGAGACCTTTCGCAAGGAGATCTGGCCCCATCGTCCCATCACCGATATCTGGGGCATCGGTCCCGGCGTGGCAGCCCGCCTCGAGAAATACGGCGTCTACGATCTGATGGGTGTCGCGGCGCTCGACGAAAACCTGCTTTACGACGAGCTCGGCGTCAATGCCGAATATCTCATCGACCATGCCTTCGGGCGCGAGCCGACAACCATCGCCGATATCCAAGCCTATCGCCCGCAAGCAACTTCGACCACCACAGGACAGGTGCTCTCGAAGGGTTATGCCTACGAACAGGCCTATACCGTCTTGCGCGAGATGGTCGACAACGCCGTTTTAGACTTGGTCGATAAGCACGTGGTCTGCGACAGCATCTCGCTCTTTGTGGGCTACGCGAGCGAACGCGCCGACATACGCCGCCTCGACGCCAGCGGTACAGCGCAGTATGTGGACGGATGCGGGCACCTGCGCTCGAGCACATCGAGTATCGAACCCACCGCAACCGCCGGCCCCGAGCTCGCGCCCCGTGCGCCCAAGCCCGTCCAGCGCGATGACGAACGGCGTCGCCTGGTGCGCGAAGCGCAGGCAATCGATGGCATCTTTGTGGGAGAGCATGGCGGCAAACCGCGCGGTGGCTATGCCGCACTCTTTGCGCACTCTAACGCCTCGCGAAAGCTGCCCGAGCGTACCAATTCGTTTAAGAAGATCATGGGCTATTTCGATGAGCTCTGGGCGCAGACTGTCGATCCCAAACGACCGGTCAAGCGCATCAACCTGGGATTTGGCAACCTCATGCCCGAGGAATTTGCCACCATCGATCTGTTCAGCGATATCGAGGCCGATGAGCGCGAGCGCGACCTGGCGCGCGCCGTCCTGGCCGTGAAAGGCAAGTACGGCAAGAACGCGCTCGTCAAGGGATTAAGCTTTACCGCCGGCGCCACCGCGCGCGAACGCAACGAACAAGTTGGAGGACACCGTGCCTAAACCCAAACAACAGCCCGTGCGCCCGCCGACCGCCTTCGAGCGCCTGGCGGACCCCGAGGGCAGACGCCGCGCCGCCGACCCCAACCTCACTGCCAACGGTGCCGTGCGCGCCAACCGCGCCGCACAGTTTATGCCCTTTGCCGCCCTCACGGGATACTACGAACTCGTGCGCAAGCAGGAAATCACCGTCGAGCCAAAACGTGAGCTCACGGAAGAAAAAGCCCTCGTGCTTTCTAAAAAACTCGAGGGTCTCAAACGTGGCGACTTGGTTCGTGTCACCTATTACGATACATACGGCTATCGCAGCCGCACCGGCATCCTCGACGAGGCGCTCCCCGCCTTCAAGCTCCTCAAGCTCCGAGACATCGCCATCGACTTCGACGACATCCAAGACATCGAACTGCGCGGACGAGCCTAGCCAAGGAAGCGCATCCAGAGCGACGCTTACAGCGTCATGACGTAGTAGCCCGCGTCTTTCACGGCCGTCTCGAGGACATCACGATCCACCGGCTGCTTAGAGCGCACGCGTGCCGTGTGGTCCGCATACGTCACCGTTGCCCACACGCCATCCAGTGCATTGAGGGCATTGGCCACGTTCTGAGCGCAGCCGTCACAGCTCATGCCGCCGATGAGCAGCTCATCGCTATAGGGATAGTGTGACGCATCGGTATCCACCACAACAACCTTTTTGGCCTTCTTGCCGCTCGCACCATCGCTGCAACAACTCTTCCCGTGTGTCGAAGCGGCAATGCGACGCAGTCCAAAAAACATGCCGACGGCAATGACGGCCAGCACGATGAGATTCGCAGGGCTGAGCAAGTCACTCATGCGTTCCCCTTTCAAGTAGCCCTATCTAGATACCCCCATGGGGTGTCCCCATCTTAACCCAAAATCATGTCTGTTCGGTCAATTAGTTTCCCTCTTCAAACTTTTTTGTTGACCATGGCTTACTTTCGTGTATAAGTTTTCCTAGGCTAACAACTGAGGACCCGAAAGGGGCATCGTGACTCGAACCATTGACATCCCAACATACCAAACGGCTGTCGTGCGCAACTGCTCCCCTACGCTCGCAGGTATCAAGCCGGCTTCGCTCTTTACCTATCCCGGCGTTTACGCCAACCAAAACGGAAAACCCAGCGCCGCCCATATCGAAGAGCGACGCTCTCGCCTGCTCGCCGTCATAGCCCAATGCAACTGCGAGCTCCAGCCACTCGGGATCCATATGAGCGTTTTGGTCTGGCGCCCCTGCGGAGCGCTCATCTATGTGTACCGCCCTGCAGACCTCATGCGATACCTCTCCGACCCCCGCGCCACGACGGCGCTTGCCGCCGAAGGTTACGATGTCCACAACCTGCCCGCGTCCCTGGTGCATCTCGCCGCGCGCATCACGCTGGCAAGCAGCAATGCCGCAGAGAGTGCCTATGACGGCAGCGTCTGCGCGCTCGCGCGAAATAGGCACTGCGATACGGGGTGCATGTGCGAGTTCCCCCACGAAATTGGCTATTTTTTGGGCTATCCCTACGAAGATGTCCATCAGTTTATCGTCCAGCACGGCGAAAACTATAAGGTCTTTGGCGCATGGAAGGTATACACAAACGTTGAGCAGGCGCTCACGACCTTCGATTCCTATCGCGCATGCACGCAAAACCTTACCTACATCTATCAACAGGGCTGCACTCTGGGACAACTTGTCCAGGCAACCCGATAGAGCATACAAAACGCGGCCGCACGCCGCACAACCGAAAGGAAGACATATGAGCAAGATCGCAGTCGTCTACTGGAGCGGTACAGGCAACACCGAAGCCATGGCAAACTTCGTTGCCGAGGGCGCAACCGGTGCCGGCGCCGAGGCAGAGGTCATCTCCTGCGCCGACTTCTCTGCCGACAAGGTCGCCGAATATGATGCCTTCGCCTTCGGCTGCCCCGCCATGGGTTCCGAGGAGCTTGAATACGATGAGTTCCAGCCCATGTGGGATGAGGCCAAGGAGACCCTCGGCGACAAGAAGGTCGTCCTCTTTGGCTCTTATTCGTGGGCCGAGGGCGAATGGATGGACAACTGGAAGGCGGACGCCGACGAGGCGGGCGTCAACGTCGTGGACTCCACCATCTGCTACGACGCGCCCGACGACGAGGGCGAGACCGCTTGCAAGGCCCTCGGAGCCGAGCTCGCGTAACGAACCCAGGGCCTCCAAGAGAGCCTGCATCAAAGCGCATCCCCATCCCTACAAAAGAGCGGGGCTGGATTCAAGTCCAGCCCCGCTCTTTTGTAACGGCAGTCACATCAACCGGCTACGAGATATTGCCCAAGAACGCCTTGGTGCGCTCGCTCTTGGGGTGGTCGAAGACCTCACTCGGCGTACCCTCTTCTACAATGACGCCGCCGTCCATAAAGACGACGCGGTCGGCGACATCGCGGGCAAAGCCCATCTCGTGCGTTACCACGATCATGGTCATACCGTCACGTGCCAGGTCGCGCATGACGCCCAATACATCGCGGACGAGCTCGGGGTCGAGCGCCGACGTGGCCTCGTCAAAGAGCATCACGTGCGGGTTCATCGACAGGGCGCGGGCGATGGCGACGCGCTGCTGCTGGCCGCCCGAAAGCTGACTCGGCATAAAATCGATGCGCTCGGCCAGACCGACCTTGGTCAGCTCCTCGATGGCGATCTTCTCGGCCTCTTCCTTACTGCGCTTGAGCACCTTTTGCTGCGCAAGCATGACGTTCTTTTTGACCGACAGGTGCGGGAACAGGTTGAACTGCTGAAACACCATGCCCAAGTGCGTACGTACCTTATTGAGGTCGACGCCCTTGGCACACACATCCACGCCCTCAACGACAATCGAGCCGCTCGTGGGATGCTCCAGGCGATTGATGCAGCGAAGCATCGTCGACTTGCCCGAGCCCGAGGGGCCCAGGACCACAACGACCTCACCCTTGTGCACGTCCAGATCGATATCACGCAGAACCACGTTATCGCCAAAAGCCTTTTGGAGGTTCTTGATGCTGACAACGACCTCGTTGGAATTCGTTTCACTCATGACAGGACCTCCTTACAGACCGGCGATATGATCGGCGGGCGTCGCGACAACCTGTCCGGCGCTCTTGGTGGGACGCTTCTTTTTGGTTTCGGCCGTCCCCAGAAGTCTCGCCTCAAGACCGCTCACCAAGCGCGCAAGCGGCAGGGTAATGACCAGATAGAACAGAGCGGCAACCACATACGGCGTGATGGAGCCCGTCGTGGCCACGATGGTGCGGGCGTTCATGACGATCTCGACGACACCCACGGCGGCAAGCAGCGACGTGTCCTTGTAGAGCAAGATAAACTCGCTGGTCAGCGTAGGCAGGACATTGCGGAACGTCTGCGGAATCATGACATAGAGCAGCGTCTGGAAGGCATTCATGCCCAGCGAGCGAGCAGCCTCGTTTTGGCCCTTGGGGATCGACTGAATACCGGCACGGAAGATCTCGCACAAGTACGCAGACGAGTTCATGGCCATGACGATAACACCCAGCACATAGTCGTCCACTTTGACACCGGCCAGCGGCAGACCGAAAAACGCGATATAGATCTGCAGGAACGCCGGCGTACCGCGAATGATATTCACATAGATGCCGGCAAGACAGCGCAGGATGCGCGACTTAGAGATGCGCATGAGCGACAGAGCAAAACCGAAGGGAATTGCCAGCGGAAACGCCACAAGCACGATCGAGAGCGACATAAGGAAGCCCTTGAAGACGATCGGCAGGCTCTGGACCAAAATGACCGGGTTCAGGAACAGGCGCAGGAACATATTGGAGTTCCACGCCTCGACCCACGGCTGCTCTTTAAGGTCAGCCAAGAAGCTATCGAAGGCCGTCACGCCCTTGATCTCCACCGACGGAATCTTGGAGATCTTCTTGGTCGACCCGTCGGCGAGCGTATAGGTGCCGCTAAAGGCCTCATCGCCGCCCTCGACGGGGAAGGTCACGCCGTAAACCTCGACACGGAAAAAGCCGCCGGCAGGCGCCGTCTCGCCAAAGTCAATCTTGAGCGTCTGGCCGTCAGCCTTGCACGTGGGCTTCATGGGCGTACGATCCATGAGGTCCTCGCCCGAGAGCATCGTCAATCGCGTGTCATCGGTACCAAACGTCGTGCCGTCGACAAACGTCAAGGAAAGACCGCTCAGCTCCTCGTCGGCATCGGCCTGAACTTCCCAGGTAATGCGCGTCTCGGTGCCGCCGACCACATCGCTGCCCGAACCGGTGTTGGGTCGGGCGGTAATCTTTGCGGTCTCAAGCGCCTGGGCGGTCGTAGGCGTATATGCCCCCGCGCACACCAGCGCGAGCGCCACGGCCATGACGCAGGCTAGCTTTTGGAGCAAGGCGGACAGTGGAAAACGCTGCTCCGCGGCCCCTTTGTTCAGTCGAGACAAGGTGGCTCCTATCGTAGAAGTTGCCGGCAAAACGAGACGGAAACGCTCTCCGTCAAGAGAAGCGCAAAGGCCCTCTCCGCAAAACGGAAAGGGCCCGCGCGCAATCAAGTAGTTATTTTACTTGATATTGTACTTAGCCATGAGGGCGTCGACGGTACCGTCGTCGGTCAGGTCCTTGATGGCCTGGTTAATGTCGTCCTTGAGCTTGGTGTTGCCCTGGTTGATGGCGATGGCGTACTCCTCGCCGGTGCTGATCTGCTTGATGGTCTGGCAGGTGTTGAACTGCTCGGCGGTCAGCTGGCTGGCAACGGAGCGGTTGGTAACTACGGCGTCGCCCTTATCGGACTGCAGGGCGCTGAAGCACTCGGTGGCGTCCTTGTAGGGGACGATCTTGGCCTTGGGGAAGTTCTCCTGGGCAAAGGCCTCGGCGGTCGAGCCAGACTGGACGATGATGGTAGCGTCGGAATTGTTGAGCTTCTCGCTAAAGTTATCGGCCGTGATGTCGGTGTTATCGACCTTGGTCACGATAGCCTGATCATCCATGTAGTAGGAATCAGAGAAAGTGACTTCCTTCTCACGCTCGGGCGTGTCGGTGATAGCCGCGATGGAAACGTCATACTTGGCGCCCGAAGCGACCCCCGGAACCAGCGTGTCAAAGTCATTGTTGACATACTCGACATCCAGGCCCAGCTTGTCGCCGATAGCCTTGATGAGCTCAAGGTCAAAGCCCTGATAATCGCCGTTGTCATCCTTGTACTCAAACGGAGCGTACTCGGCAGAGGTGCCGACAGTCAGCGTACCGTCCTTGACGAGCGCGTACTCCTTGGAGCCGTCGACTTTCTCGACCTTAGCGTCGTCAGAGCTGCTGGAACCGGCATCAGAACCAGAGGTGGCGTTGGACGAGCCGCAGCCCGTCAGTGCGAGGGCGAGCGCCATGGCACCCGTGGCGGCAAATGCGCCAAGCTTCTTGAGCTTCATAATCAGTCTCCTTCCGGTGACCTCGTTTGATTCAGAGGTCTGCAAAAACTGTTGGCTATTATGCACCTGGAATTACGAATCTGCAACGAGAAAACTGATTGAAACAAACCCATAACGTGAATGGAATACTCTACTTTATGACAGTCATTACTGCTGCAATGACCTTAATAGTCTAATTTCAGCTGCATAACCTGCAAGTTCGTTCGGAGTCTCCAAAATAAACGGCAGCGAACGCAAGTGGCCATTCGATACAATATTCTGCATAACCTGCATACCGCCACCAAATTCCTCGCTGCCAAGGTATCCCTTGCCGATGCACTCGTGACGATCTTTATGGGCGCCACAAGGGTTCTTCGAATCGTTGATGTGTACGGCATGCAAGCGATCGATACCCACCACGCGGTCGAACTCGTCGAGTACGTCGTCCAGATCATGGATGATGTCGTAGCCGGCATCGCTCACATGGCAGGTGTCCAAACAAACGCCCAGCTTATCGGACAGCTCTGGGCGCTTGGCGGCAACGCCCTCGATAATGCACGCCAGTTCTTCAAAGCTACGGCCCACCTCGGTGCCCTTTCCTGCCATGGTCTCGAGTAATACCGTCGTCTGCTGCCCCTCAAACATCACCTGGCACAGCGTGTCGACAATCATCTGAATGCCGACGTCGGAGCCCTGCCCCACATGCGCACCGGGATGGAAGTTGTAGTAGTTGCCGGGCAGTGTTTCCAGACGCTGCAAGTCCTCGGCCATTGCCTCCAAGGCAAACTCGCGCGCCCGCTCCTTAGCGGAGCAGGGGTTATAGGTATACGGGGCATGCGCCACCAGCGGTCCAAAGTCGTTTTGCGCCATAAGCTCACGCAGAGCCGCCACGTCATCCATGTCAAGTTCTTTTGCCTTGCCACCGCGCGGGTTGCGCGTAAAGAACGCAAAGGTATTGGCGCCAATGGACAGCGCCGTCTCCCCCATTGCCCGATAGCCCTTCGTCGTCGAAAGATGACACCCGATCGTCAGCATCTCCAACTCCCTCTTCATCAGTTGCGGTGAAATACGGTCTATTGGTGCCATATTTTGGCGCAAACAGACCGTATTCCACCGCAAGTTATAAAAGAGGCATCAGGGGAAAAGGCCTCCAAGGCATTCCAGGCGTTGGCGCCATGCCCCCACGCCCTAAAGTTTCAAGCGAATCGCATCGATGATGTGCGCACAGCGCTGTGTAGCGGCTAGGGACATGATGGGGCTTTCGAGTTTCCCCGCCTGAATGAGCTGTGTCGCATGCGATGCCTCACCGTAAAAATCATCGACCTCAAATGGTGCATCGATTTCGAGTGCTCGACCGTCGGAGTACTTCACATGGGCGAGCTCGGGGCGATGAAGACGCTCGATTTCCAACGAGCCCCGCTCACAGGCAATCGTTAAGCGGCTTTCATATGCTGCTTTGCCGTCGCACACCATATGAATGGGTATACCGCCGACGCTCATATGGATCTCGTCGGCCCAATCGACACGGCCGCCTGATACGTCACGCCAGCGAACTTCACGGGACGAAACCTCGCACGCGCCCGCGGGCAAATCCTCAAACCAACCGACTGCATAGCAGCCCATGTCATATAGACAGCCGCCCTGCAGCGGATCAAGCAGATAGCCCGAAGGAGATTCGCCGTAATCGAGCTTTTGCACGCTTTCAATCGAGACGATACGGCCAAGCTCACCCGACGCAAGCAAGTCTTTCACGCGAGTGCGCATCGGGCAAAACCGATTCTTCATCGCCTCCATAAACAGCACGCCGCGCTCGCGAGAGGTGGAGGCGATCGAGAGAGCCTCTTCCTCACTCAAAACGGCCGGCTTTTCGCACAGCACGGCCTTTCCGGCGCACAGCGCGCGACAGGCCCAACGCGTATGCATGCCATGCGGAAGAGCCAAGTAGATTGCGTCGACATCGGGGTCGGCAATCAGCGCGTCATAAGCCGCATCGCCGTTATCGTCGGCCGAGGCATGGCCATGCGCAGCATCGATCGAAAACGCTCGGCAAAATTCCTCGACATGTGCAGGAGTGCGACCGGCCGCAGCCACCAGCCGTGCCCCGTCGACCTTCTTGAGCGACGATGCAAATCGATGAGAAATGTGCCCAGCGCCCAAAATGCCCCAACGAACCCCACGCGAATCATTACATGAATCCCGATGGCCCACGACAGCCCCCTTCAGTTGCGGTGGAATAGTCCCTGTTTAAGCCCTATTCTGCCGCAAACAGGAACTATTCCACCGCAAGTTATAAAAGGGTCACGAGGAGCGCGTTTTGCCGAAGGCCTTAAGCACTGCCGTCACGGGTCCAGGCTGGAAGCGTCGGCGCACGTCATCGAGACGCTCGGGGATATCGATATGCTGTGGGCAGTGGCGCGCGCATTTGCCGCACTTGACGCAATTGCTCACCAGCTTGGCCTCGCTCGTCCGCACCGCGCTCGCCGTAAAATACTGCGACAGGCCCGTAAACCAGCTGTGCGCATAGCTTGCGTTGTAGGCGGCGAAACACCCAGGGATGTTGATGCCTTTAGGACACGGCATACAGTAGCCGCATCCCGTGCAGGGCACGCGATTCGATTTCTCAAACTCCGTCAGCACGTGCGCGATGGCATCGAGCTGAGTAGCTGTCATCGAATCCGGCAGGGCCCGATCGGCCAACACCGCGTTCTCATCAACCTGCGCGGTATCGGTCATACCCGAAAGCAGCATCGTCACCTGAGGATGATTCCACACCCACGAAAGACCCCAGGCGGCAGGAGTGCGCAAATGCGGGTCACGGGCACTATCGAGCACAGCGCGAGCCCGTGGCGGCAGTTTGCCCGCTAAACGCCCGCCCAGCAGCGGCTCCATCACAAACACCGCTAGGCCTCGCTCGGCGGCGGCCATGAGCCCCGCCGTTCCCGCCTGATAGCGCTCTCCAGCGTAATTGTACTGGATCTGGCGAAAGTCCCACTCATACGCATCGAGCATCGTGAGAAAGTCCGCCGCGCTGCCGTGGTATGAAAAACCGATCTGGCGAATGCGCCCCGAAGCCTTTTGGCGCGCAATCCAGTCCTCGATGCCCAGTGCCACCACGCGCTCCCACTGGGCGGGCGAGGTAATGTTATGCATAAGGTAATAGTCGATATGGTCGGTCCGCAGGCGACGCAGCTGCTCGTCGAAGAACCGATCGAAATCCTCCGCGCACTTGCACGAAGCATGCGGCAACTTAGTCGCCAGCAACACCCGGTCACGCAGCCCCAAGCGCTCAAGCGAGGCGCCCACGCACGCCTCGTTACCGGGATAGAGATACGCGGTGTCCAGATAATTAATCCCCTGCTCTACCGCACGGGAAATGATGGCGTCGGCTGCCTTCGCATCCGGGCGTCCCGGCGCACCGGGAAACCTCATGCAGCCCAGCCCCAACGCCGAGATACGGTTGCCGCTTTTGGGGTCAACGCGATATTGCACGGCCCCTCCCTTCGCCATCAGCGCCCCGGCAAGGCGAAACACAATGGTCACGCAGCCGAAACATCGTTGAATCGCAATCGAGAACGTATCGTAACGCAGCAGAAATCGAGCTGTCACGGCACCGCTTTAACATCAGCAAAAAGCCCGATGAAAGGAGCCGACCATGCCCGCGCTCGACCTTTGGAACCTTGCTTCCCAGCTCAAAAGCACCGATTATCGCTGGGTCGACCTCACCCATACGCTCTCGTGCGACACCCCGCACTGGTTTGGCTTTAAGCCATTTGAGTCCACCAAGCTCTTCGACTACCTGCCCGGTACGCCCGAGGACCTGTCTCT
This sequence comes from uncultured Collinsella sp., assembly GCA_900542635.1. Classification (GTDB taxonomy): domain Bacteria; phylum Actinomycetota; class Coriobacteriia; order Coriobacteriales; family Coriobacteriaceae; genus Collinsella. Next base: position 28 of record UQOJ01000043.1, on the reverse strand, counting down.
TATACACATCTGACGCTGCCGACGACTT
>UQOJ01000042.1 GCA_900542635.1 uncultured Collinsella sp. | reverse complement strand
CCCTGGGCGGGGGCATCCTGAGCCTGGGCAAGCTGAGCCTGCGCATCGGCAAGCTGCTGCTCGGTAGCAGTCAGACGACCCTTAAGGTCGACGATCTTAGCGAGCATAGCGTCAACCTCGGAGGACAGCGTCTCCAAGAAGACGTCGACCTCGGCAGGATCGTAGCCACGCTTGGCCTCAGAGAAAGTCTGAGCCTGGATGTCTGCAGGGGTAATAGCCATAACAAGTCTCCTTTTTCATCGCCTCGGCGCTACACGCCCGACGTAAGTTACTAAGTCAGTTCTACACGAGTATACCTATAAGAAGCTGCAGAACCAGCCTCTGCACCAACTGCAACGCAATAATCGCAACGACCGGCGAAAAATCGATACCGCCCATCGGCGGGATGAAACGACGGAACAGGTTGAGCCACGGACCGCACACGCTATCAAGCACCGCGGCAATATCCTGAAGCAAACCACCCTGCTTCATGGGAATCCACGTCATAAAGCAGTAGACGACAATGAGCGTGGAATAGAAGTTGAACAGCGTGTTGACCAGCTGGACGATAGTGTAGATGTTGATGGGAATCTCCTCGTCTTGTCTTTACTTGAGGTAGCCGTCGGCACGAAGCTTCTTGAGATCGGAATCTTTGACCTCGCAACCGGCGGGCAGCACCATGAACACGCGGTCGCCCACCTCCTTGACCGTGGCACCCAGACCGCAGGCAAAGCCGTAAGAGAAGTCCAAGACGCGCTTGGCAACTTCGGTGCGTACGCCCACAAAAATCAGTGCGACAGGCTGCTTGGTGCGAACGCGGCGCACCACGGTCTCCACGTCGTCATAGCTCTCGGGGCGCAGGACATAGGCCGGCAGCTGCGGTGTGGCGTTGATGATATTGCTCGCATAGGCCGAGGCATCGCTCGGTGCAGGCGCAGGCGTAGCGGCGGCACGGGCGCGGGTGTTCTCGGCGTAGCTCGACGGCGTGTCATAGGCACCAGGACGATAACCGCTCGCAACACTGTCCTGCGAGCGCGAAGGCGGGTTATACGTCGTGGCATGGCGGGAGTCATCGCCGACCAGCTGCCCGGAGCGTGTATACACGGCAACCGACTCAGCTTCACCGCGGCGCGTCTGACCAAGCAGGCCGTTGCTCGGCTCGTCTTGGGTGTAGAAGCCCTCGCCCGAAGCACCGCTGTAGCCGTTGCCCTGATAACTATCGTCATAGCCGTCATCGTAGCCGTAGTCGTCGTCCTGGCCATAACCCTGGTCGTAACCCTGCTGGCCGCCCAGGTGCATCTTATTTTTAATCTCGTCAAGGAAGCCCATGGTTGTGTCCTCTCGCGGTTTAGTGCAGGCGCCCCGATAATCAGTGCGCACTTCAGAGCCTTATTTTACTGCAAACTCCGGGCTAAATACTACCCTGCCCAGGCGAACGAGCGTAGAGCCCTCCTCAAGGGCAGGCTCAAAGTCCTCGCTCATGCCGCAGGAAAGCTCAGGCAGGTTCAAATCGGGATGCGCCGCCTCCAGCTCATCCCTCAGCTCACGAAGCCCCGCAAAGGTGCGGCGTGCCACATCCTTATTCCCCCGGGGCGCCATAGTCATAAGCCCCTGTACGCAAATTCCCTCAAGTTCCGCAAGCTCACCCGCGGCAGCGCGAATCTCATCGGGCGAAAAGCCTCCCTTCGACTCCTCACCACTCACATTGACCTCAATGAGCACACGCTGGGGGCCGGCGAGCTCGCCTGCCTCAATCTTGCGAACAGCACGGCTCGAGATCGCCTGCGCCAGATGCAGCGAACCCACCGAGTGAATCAGCTCGGCTGAGCCCAGCACCGCATTGATCTTATTGGTCTGCAGGTTGCCGATCATATCGAAGCGCACCTCGGGCAGCTCCGGATGCTCCGCCAGACCCGTGAGCTTGCGAACCAGCTCCTGCGGGCGATTCTCAGCAAAATGGCGATACCCCGCCTGGATGGCGGCAACGGTCTCATCGACACCAACGGTCTTGGACACGGCAATGAGGCGCGCGGCGTCGTGGGGACGGCCTGCGCGATCGAGCGCCGCATAAAAACGTTCCAGAATCTGCTCGCGGCGAGCGCGCATCAAGTCCAAATAGTTATCCATTGCCAATCGCCTCCGCTGACAGCCAAACAAGTAGTCCCATGCTATCGCAAGAGCGCGGCCCCGCATGTGCAAGGCCGCGCTCACTTAGGTATTTACAATCTTTCGACGAACGGAATTACTTACTCCTCGTCGTCCTCGCCATCGTCCTCGTCCTCAAGATGATCGAGCAGGTAGCGAAGACCCTCGCTGACCTCGTTAGTGGGCACCTTGGCAACGTAGCGAGCGTCGACGGCGGGCCTCATGATAACACCCTCGCCCGAAGGCACGCGCATGCTCTCGAGCTCATCCTCATCAGTGCAGGCGATATCACCGGCAGTCATACGCTGTCCGGTCAACAGGAAGGTCAGACGGCAGGCGGCATCGATGGAAATCGAGGCGATGCGATCGAGATAGCGCGATACCATGATGGCGCGGCGCAGGTCGTCATAGTTGCTGTCGTCGTCCATAAAATCGCCCGTGTCCATGCGGTTAAAGGTGCGGAAGAACTTCTCGTAGGCGGCGTGCACTGGCTCGTCCTCGACGGCCAAGTTGCAGATGATGGACATGTCGTTGGTGACGAGCGCAGAAAGCGAAGAGCCCAGCACCTGGTAGACGGCCTCAGCCTCGGCCTCGACCGTGCCGACAAGCTCCTTGGGCAGCGAGATGTCGGCCTTGATCATATGACGCGTGGCGCGGCAAATCTGGCGAACCTTATCGGTCATGCGCTGCAGGTTAAAGTCGACGTAGATGATCGTCTGCAGCAAGCGGAAGTCGGAGGCGACCGGTGACTGCGTGGCAATCAGGTTGTAGCAGACGGCCTCCAGGTTGGCGCAGCGTGCGTCAATCGAAAGCGTGCGCTTCTTGGTCTTGGTGGCGAGCTTGCGGTCGTCGGTCACATAGGCCTTCACGGCATCGTGGAGGGCCAGATCGACGGCCTCGTAGATGCTCAGCATCTCGTGACGGGCCTCGATGAGCTGACGGGAAAACAGTTTGCGCATGGTTCACTCCAATCAGTTGGGTGCGGTCATGCCGCCCGCACAGTGAATACGCACCGGACCAGATCCGATCGGCTTGGGACTAGTCGCACCGATCAGCCAAAGCGGCCGGTGATATAGTCTTCCGTCCGCGAGTCCACCGGGCTGGTGAAGATCGCGTCGGTTTGACCATACTCGATGAGCGTAGCGGGCTCGCCGGCAACTTCCTGCAAGAAGAATGCAGTGTAGTCGCTAATGCGAGCTGCCTGCTGCATTGAATGCGTGACGATGATGATCGTCATCTCGGGCGCCAGCTCGGCCATCAGATCCTCAACCTTAGAGACGGACGTGGGGTCGATGGCGGAGCATGGCTCGTCCATCAGAAGGACATCGGGCTGCACCGCAAGCACGCGCGCGATGCACAGACGCTGCTGCTGACCGCCCGAGAGCGCCAAACCATCCTTGTTGAGCTGATTGGATACCTCTTTCCAGAGGTTGGCGCGTTTGAGCGATTCTTCCACGATGTCATCGAGGTCGCTTTTGCTAGTCACGCCCTGCAGACGAGGGCCAAAGGCGACATTCTCGTAGATGGATTTGGGAAACGGGTTGGGCTGCTGAAAGATCATGCCCACACGACGACGGAGGTCGACCGGGTCGACACCCTCGGCATAGATATCATTGCCGTCGAGCGTCATGGTGCCCGCGACGCGCGTACCCTCGATCAGATCATTCATGCGGTTGATGCAGCGCAAAAACGTCGACTTGCCGCAGCCCGAAGGGCCAATGAAGGAGGTGATGGCGTTTTTGGCGATGTTGAGGTCAAGCCCCGTCAGCGCATGAAAGTCACCGTACCAAAAGTTGAAATCCTTGGCCGTAATGGCCGCTTGCTCCAGCGTGGGAGCGGACTGATAAACGGACATGGGACTCCTTAACTAGCGACGCTTGCGCGACAGGAAGCGCGCAAACAGGTTGAAGGCCAGAATGATCACCATCAGCAAGAGCGCGGTGCCATAGGCTGCGTTCATGTTGATGCCGTCGTTGGCAAGCAGGTACAGGTGAACCGTCATGGGGCGGCCGGAATCGAGCGGCGAAATAGGTAGATTGATGGCCTGGCCCATGGTGTAGAGCACCACCGCGGTCTCGCCAATGGCACGACCGATGGCGAGGACGATACCCGTGGCAATACGGCCAAAGGCAGAAGGAAGCACGATCTTGGAGACGACCTGCCACTTGGTGGCGCCCAGGCCGTACGCACCCCACCGGATATAGCGCGGAACGGCGCGAATGGCCTCTTCGGTGGTGCGCATGACGATGGGAAGCATCAAGAGCGCGAGTGCCAGGGCGGCCGAGACCATCGAAAGGCCCAGACCCATAGCCTCGACAAACAAGGCGTAGCCAAACAGGCCCATAACGATGGAGGGCACCGAGGCCAAAGCGTCAGCAGCGTAGCGAATGAGCTCGACGACCTTGCCCTGCTTGGCGTACTCGGCCAGATAGACGGCTGCCAGCACAGCGATCGGCGTGCAGATAAGCATGGCGAGTGCCGTCACATAGACGGTCGAGACGATTGTGGGCCAAATTCCGCCCTCGGCGTTGACGCCCTGGGGCCAACCGAAGATAAAGTCGAGTGAGATATGCGGCAAGCCGTTAATGACCACATAGGCGATGATAGCGACCAGCACCAGCGTGGTGATGTAGGCCGCGGCGCGGAACACACCGAGCATGATCTTGTTTGACAGGTCCTTGTTGATACGGCCCTTCTTGCCGTGGGAAAGGGCACGCTTGATGCGCTCGCGCGACGAGGTCGTATCGACCGTCGTGTCAACGGAATCGGACATAGCCTACCCCCTCTTCTTCTTGGAAATCAGACGGACGATGCCCACCAGCGCGGCGGAGATGATAAACAGGACCACGCCCATGCCGAACAGCGCCGAGCGGTGAAGGCCCGAAGAATAGCTCATGTCGAGCGCGATCTGGCTCGTGAGCGTCGAGATGGGGCTCGCAATGCTGTCGGGAATAACCGGAGCGTTACCCACGACCATGAGCACGGCCATGGTCTCACCGATGGCACGGCCCATGCCCAGCACGATGGCGTCCACGATGCCCAGTTTGGCGGCCGGCAGCACGACCTTATAGATGGTCTGCCACTTGGTGGCACCCATGGCATAGGATGCCTCGCGAATACCCATGGGAATGGAATTGAGAGCATCGATGGTGAGCGTAGTGATGGTAGGGACGATCATGATGGCGAGCACGAACCACGCCGTCAGCGCACCAAAACCAAGGCCGCCGGTCAGCTGTGCGATAAACGGGCGGATGATGATCATGCCAAAGAAGCCGTAGATGATAGAAGGGATGCCGGCCAGCAGGTCGACGGCGGGGCTGATGAGCTTGCGCACGCGCTTGCTGGCAATCTCGACCAGATACACGGCCGTACCCACGCCCAGCGGCACGCCCATGGCGAGTGCACCGACGGTCACCAGGCCCGAGCCGGCAAGCAGCGACAAGATGCCGTAGTGGCCCTCGGAGGGCGCCCACGTAAAGCTAAGGAAGTCCGCCAGACCGATGTCGGTAAAGACGGGAAGCGCCGAGTACGTGGTAAAGACAAAAATCAGGATGACGGTAACGACCGCCAAGAACGCGCAGGCAAAGAAGATCCACTGCAGCGCTTTCTCCTTGATAAAGGTACTGCGCGATACGAGCGCCAGCTCGCGCTTCTTGGGCGCCTGGGCATTCTGCTCAGTCTGGGAGTTTTCCCGTGCTTCCATGCTACTCACTCCCCTTCTCGTCGTTGGTGACGGGAATAAAGCCCGCCTCGCGAATCTGCTTGTCCATCTTTTCGGACGTCACGTAGTCGATGTAATCCTGCGCCTGCTGCGAAGGCTCGCCCTTCACAAAGAAGTAAAGGTCGCGCGAGATGGGATAGCCGCCGCTCGCGACCGTCTTCTCGGACGCCTCAACATGATTGACCGAGACGGCCTTGACCGAGGTCTTGGCGTTGAGACTCTCGACAAAACCCAGCGAGATGTAGCCAATAGCGCCACGCGAGCGGGACACGACATCGCGTACCTGGCCCGTACCCGAAAGAACAGCCGAACGGCGATCGAACGGCGTGCCGTCCATCACGATGGTACGGAAGGCCTCGCGCGTACCGGACGCCTCGTCGCGATTGATAACCTGAATCTTCAGGTCCTCGCCACCGACCTCTTTCCAGTTGGTGATCTTGCCGGCGTATATGTCGCGGAGCTGCTCGGTCGAGAGGTTGTCGACCGGGTTGTCGTCGTTCACGATGACCGCAATACCGTCGTGGGCAATGACGATGGGAGTCAGGCCCAGATCCTGTTCGTCGGCATTGAGTCCACGGGAGGAGCTGGCGATATCGGCCGTGCCGGCGCTGACGGCCTCGATCCCAGCGGAAGAACCCAAACCGGAAACGAGCACGTCGATGCCGGTCTCCTCCTTAAAGCCCTCGGCCGCAATCTCGGCGATAGGAAGGCAGGTCGTGGAGCCGGCCACGGTAATGGAAGAGGTAGAAGATCCCGAAGAACAGGCGCACAGCGTAAGCGTAAGCACAGCGGCGCTCAGGACCGATACGATCTTTCTCATAGCATCACGCCGATCGCAGCATGGCGCCCACAGGTGCCGTCCTCGTTACGGTAGGAATAAAAGCGGTCGTTCTGACGCACGGTCGAAAGCTGGGTATCCACGATATTATCCGCGTCGACACCGACATCTACCAGCGCCTCGCGAATGGCAGCGGAAAGATCGAGCATGCGAGAGGTATTCGCATCGATGCAAGAGAACTCGGCGGCAAAGCGATCCATGAGTTCCTGGGATACCTCATATTCGTCACCCAAGATATGGGGGCCGATATAGGCGGAAACGTCGCTCGCATCGCAGCCGGCAGCATCGCAAAGCGCCTGGCACGCCTTGGCAGAAATACGTGCAATCGTGCCCTTCCAACCGGAGTGCACCACGGCAAATCCGCTGGGGGCCACCAGCACCACGGGAACGCAGTCGGCAAAGCAGAGCAGCACGGGTACGTTATGCGCCGTACAGACGATGGCATCGCAGCCCTCGGCAATCTGCTCGCGAACGTCCTCAAGGTCATCGGCGCCGTTCGAGGTCACCGCAACGATATGGTCACCATGGACCTGATTGGGAACGAGCAGGTTGTGCTCGCACTCGGCGGCACCCATAGCCTCGAGCGCGCGACGACGATTTTCTTGAACAGCAAAGGAATCATCGCCAACATGCGAGCCCAAGTTGAGTGAGGAGTACGCATCTTCGGAAACGCCACCGGCGCGCTCAGTGAAGGCAAAGCGAACATCGGATGTCGCGCCCTCCACCAACGTAACTCCATCATGGTCGACACGCGAAACTTTGTCCGCACGTGCTGCCATACTAAAGCCTCCTAATAACACAAGTACCGCGGCATCGCCGCTACAGCCCGCGTTTATACGGCTGTCATACTTCTCTAAAAGGATACCTGCTGCGCTGGAGGCAATCGTAAAGGGAACGTAAAGAGATTGGAGGTTCTAGTTTACAAAGTCGAAATAAAAAGGGCGCGTCCATACGGACACGCCCCTGTGCACAACAATGCAAAGAACGACTTAGAAGCTACCGCGCTTCAGGAAGTCGGGAAGCTCGAACTGATCGTTGCCGAAGTTAGGAAGCTCGGTGCCACCGACGTTGCGGGTCGGAGCGGCCTGAGCCGGGCTGGTGGCCGGAGCGGTGCGCTGCGGCTCAGCGGAGGCAGCGGCCTTGCTCTGAGACTGCTGAGCAGCAAAGAGCTCGTCCTGACGGTTGACGTTGGAGTCGGAGAAGCCCGTAGCGATGACGGTGATACGCACCTGATCGCCCAGGGACTCGTCGACAACGGTACCGAAGATGATGTTGGCCTCGGGGTCGACGGCGTTGGCGACAACGTCGGCGGCGTCGCTGATCTCCTGGATGCCCAGGTCCTTGGAACCGGCGATGGAGAGCAGCACGCGCGTGGCACCATCGATGGAGCTCTCGAGCAGCGGGCTGGAGATGGCCTGCTGGGCAGCGTCGACGGCACGGGTATCCCCAGAAGAGGTACCGATACCCATCATGGCGGTACCGGCCTGCTTCATGATGGTCTTAACATCGGCGAAGTCCAGGTTGATGATACCGGGGACGGTGATGAGGTCGGTGATGCCCTGGGTGCCCTGGGAAAGGACGCCATCGGCAATCGCGAAGGCCTCGAGCATGGTGGTCTTCTTCTCGGCGATGTCGAGCAGCTTATCGTTAGGGATGACGATCATGGTGTCGACGCAATCGGAAAGGGTCTTGATGCCCTCCTCGGCGCTCTTCTTGCGCTTGCGGCCCTCGAAGGTGAAGGGCTTGGTCACGACGGCGACAGTCAGTGCGCCGACCTCGTTCATCGCGATATCGGCAACGATGGGAGCAGCGCCGGTACCGGTGCCACCGCCCTCACCGCAGGTGATGAACACCATGTCGGCGCCAGCGAGCGCCTCGGCAATGTCGTCGCGGGACTCATCGGCAGCCTTGCGGCCAACCTCGGGGTTGGCGCCGGCGCCCAGGCCGCGGGTAAGGTCGGTGCCGATGTGCACCTTGATATCGGCATCAGAGATCGCGAGTGCCTGAGCATCGGTGTTGATGGCAACAAACTCGACGCCGCGGATGCCCTCTTCGATCATTCGATTGACCGCGTTGGTACCGCCGCCGCCGACGCCGACCACCTTAATGACGGCAAGGTAGTTGTTGATCTCTGTCTCGTGCATGTCGGTCCTCCGAACAAAGGTTATAGCCATAGCATGGGTCGACCCCTGCGCACATTAACCTTCAGGTTGAAAGTAAATGCAAAGGTAAACCGTATTATGTTTGCACATTATGAACGTATCAGTCAAATAATTGACCGTGAAAACCAAACAAACCAGATAAACGGCGTGGTATGGCCCCTCAACAAAGCATCAACCAGCGCTACGAGGTCGGAGCATTCCTAAATGTGTAGTTGCCCGGAGAGCGCACATTGATATACGTTACGCCCTCTACCTGCGAAAGCAACTTGGTGACTACGCGTTCCTTCTTGACGATATCGTCCGAATCGCCCAGCGACACCTCAATGCCGTTATTGAGGTTTGCCGAGATGGCTTCGACCGAAGGCGTGGAAATATCCTTGACTTGTCCCAAGAACTCGCTCGAAAAACCACGCACATAATCCAAGCCGGCCTTAACGGCCTTGGAGCTCACTGCCTGGCCGGAAACCGGAGCGACATCCGCCGAGACATCAGTCAACAGCACCGCGCCATAATGCTTAGCGAGCGCCAACGCGGCATCGATTCCGGTCAGGGTATTTGAGCCCTGCCCTGTCGTGATGACGTTGCCCTGGTCGTCCACTTCGACCGACGTCGACAGCGGGGCGATCCAGGTGTCATCATCCCCGATGGCCCAGGCAAGGTCATCGGAGCTGATATAGGCAATTGCGATGACCTTGCGCTCCATCGGCGTAATGATGAGCGTATGTGGGAACTGACGCTGGACATCCACGCCCGAGACCCACGGGTTCTGCTTGAGATCCTCGGTAATCTGGTCGGGATCGACGTTAAAAAGCGACGTTCCCTCGGGCAAATCGATCAGCTGGATAGCATCGTGCTTCGTCACATGCTCGCTGCCTTGAATCTGAATATCGGTGGCGGTAAACAATCCAGAGTTAATCACCACGATGGCAACGACGACGAGCACGGCCAAGACGGCCAGAACGCCGCCCACGATTTTGCCTTTGCCTGCAACGACAGAAGCGGCGTCTGATGTTTTGTTTGCCATCGCCCCAAGTGAAGACAACGGGTTGACGCCTTTTTTACTCGAAGGCTTCTTGGCGGTAGCCGGCACCGATGTCAGCGAGCGCGGTTTCGATGCGCCCAGCGTGCGACCCGGACGCGCCACCTTAGTTCCCGTCGAGGGCTTAGGAGTTGCCATGGGACGGGTAGGCTTGGCGCCCATAACAGGCTTTGACGTCACCGAGGGACGCAAGGACTTTTTTGCGGCCAGACGATTACCGAGCTGCGAGCCGACGACCGGACGACCGGTCTGTCGAGCATGCCCGACAGACTTAGAGTGCGCAACGGTATTACGTTGAGGTTTGGCAGGCGCGCCGGAACGCCCTCCGGCGCGGCGGAAGGTGGGTTTCGATGCTCTAGAAGCCGAGGAATTTAACTTCCGGTCTGAGCTCGATGCCATACGCCTCCCTCACCTTTCCGTGCACATATCTGATAACCGCGGCAACGTCATCGGCCGAGGCAGTTCCGTTATTAACGATAAAATTAGCGTGAACGGGCGAAACTTCCGCGCCGCCAATCGAAAAACCCTTTAATCCACAATCCTCGATAAGCTTGCCCACACTCGCATCGGGCGGGTTACGAAAGACCGACCCGCAGGATGCGCGACCCATGGGCTGCGTACGCTTGCGCCTCGTCAGGTACCGTTCCATGCGCTCGCGAATATCGGCCTTGGGCGCCGGTTTAAGCTTGAGCACGCACTCGAGGATGATCTCATTGCGGGGAAGGCTACATTCGCGGTAGCCCCAAGTGATCTCGGACCCCGCATAATGCTTGATACCGGATGCCGGGTCAAACGTTACGACATCCTCAACCAGTGAGCCAATCCACTCGGTCCGTGTGCCGGCATTCATAGATATCGCACCACCGACCGAACCAGGGATGCCAACGGCAAACTCAAGGCCCGAGAGGCTACGCGACAGGGCATCGTTGACCAGGCGCGCAAACATCACGCCCGCACCGACCGTCAGCGTACAACCGTCATCGGCAACAACCGTGCGCTGAAACTCACGTCCGAGCGAAATGACGGCGCCGCGATAACCGCCATCGGCAACCAGCAGATTGGAGCCCTTGCCGATGATGACCCACGGCACCTGCTCGCGATCGAGCACCGCCACGGCGCGGCGGAGGGCATGATAGCTATGGCACGTCACAAAGAGGTCGGCCTTGCCGCCGATACGATAGCTCGTATGACGCGCAAGGCGCTCGTCCTCGATCACATCCGTGTCGATCATGCCCGAGAGCGCCATGACGGCGTTAAACAGACCCATTAGACTTAAGCGTCTTTCTTGGCAGTCAGATACTCAATGAACTCGGGACCGACGGTCGTAACGTCACCGGCACCCATAGTGAGCAGCAGATCGCCCTCGCCCACCATCTGCTCGAGCTCCTGATTGAGCTCAAGACGGCTGGAGCAGTACACGACCTCCTTGCCAGGATGCTTGGCGCGCACGGTATCGGCGAGCATCTTAGAGGTAACACCCGGAATGGGCATCTCGCCAGCCGAGAACACATCAATCAGCAGCAGTTTATCGGCATTGGCAAATGCATCGGCAAAGTCGTCGCACAGGGCCTGCAGGCGCGAATAACGGTGCGGCTGGAACACGACGTCGACATGCTTGTAGCCCAGCGACGAAGCGGCAGCAAGCGTCGCCTTGATCTCGGTGGGGTGATGGCCGTAATCATCGACCACGGTGATGCCATCGATATCGCCCACGTGGGTAAAGCGACGGCGGACGCCCTCAAAGCTCGAGAGCGCCTTGGCGGCGGCGTCGATGTCAAGGCCCAGGACATGGGCGACGGTGAGCACCGCCGTGGCGTTGAGCATGTTGTGGCGACCGGGATTGCTCTTGATCTCCACGGCATGCTCAGTGCCGTCCTCAAAGCGAACGATAAAGTCACTCTGGATGCCTTTGACATCCGGGTGCATGCAGACGATGTCGTTGCTCTCGGCAAAGCCGTAGGAAAGCACGTGACGGCCCGTCGACTTGGCGAGCTCGACCAGATGCGGGTCCTCACCGCAGACGATGACGGTGCCGTCCTCGCCCACCAGGCTCATGAATTTGGCGAAAGTCGCTTCGATCTCCTCGATACCCGAGTAGTGATCGAGGTGGTCGGCCTCGACGTTGGTCACAATGACCACGTTGGGGTTCAGGAACAGGAAGGAGCTGTCGGACTCGTCGGCCTCGGCGACAAAGTAGTCGCCCGAGCCGTTCTTGCCGTTCGTGTCATAGCCCTCGACGATGCCACCGATCAGGAAGCTCGGATCCAGACCCATGCGGTCGAGCATGGTGGCGCACATCGAAGACGTGGTGGTCTTGCCGTGCGTGCCGGCAACAGCGACAGTCGTGTAGCCGTGGCCCAAGGCAGAGAGCATCTTGGCACGGGGCCACACGGGAATACCAAGCTCGCGAGCGCGCACGAGTTCAGGGTTGGACTCCGGAATAGCGGTGGAGACAACAACCACGTCGGGCTTTACCTCGTCGATCGTGGCGGCCTCATGGCCCACATGCACCTTCACACCAGCGCGGGTAAGCTGGCGGATATAACGTGACGTCTTAAGGTCGGAGCCGGTAACGGCATAACCGCGCTCGTGAAGAACGAGGGCGATGCCGCTCATGCCGGCGCCGCCGATACCGATAAAGTGGGCGCTCTTAAACTCGGGCGCGGAGGTTGCAGTCTGGGAATCAGCCATGTGCTCGTGTACTCCTTGCGTAAACACTGCCTGTAACCCGTTAACTGTACCGCACCTACCGCATCAGCGCGAGGGCGACCGACGATATCCCGTCTAACTAACGCAAACCCTCTACCGCATCCGCCAGAAGAGCGGCGGCCCTATCCTGAGCCAGACCACGCGCCGCCTGACGCATGGCGTCGCGCGCCGCCGCGTCATCGACCAGGTGCAGCAGTTCATCGGCAAAGGCAGAACCGTCGATATCGGCATCGGCGCAGAGCACGCCGGCCCCGGCGTCGACCAGATAACGGGCATTGGTGGTTTGGTGGTCGGCCGTCGCATGCGGGTACGGCACGAGCACCGAAGGCACGGCGAGTGCAGCGATCTCGGCCACGCTCGATGCGCCCGAACGCGAGAGCACCAAATCGGCAGCAGCCAACATATCGCCCATGTTGTCGATGTAAGGCTGGACGCGGTAACGCTTCGCCTCCTCGGGCGTCAGCGCCAAAGCGCGCTCGGTCTCCTCAAAGCCGTCGGCACCCGTCGAATGCAACACATAGAGGTTCTTGCGCGAAAGCAGCTCGTTTTTGAGCGAAACCACGCGCTCGTTGAGGTGCTGGGCGCCAAGTGAACCGCCAAAGACGAGCAGCAGCGTAGCGTCCTCGGGAACGCCAAGTGCCTTGCGGCCGCGAGCGCGATCGCCCTCGATTACCGAGCGACGTACGGGGTTGCCGGTCATGAGCACGTGGTCAGGGTCACCTTCGCGCTCAAAGACCGAACGCGCTGCCGGCACCGAGATGCACACGCGGGCGGCGTGGGAGTTCATCATCTTGTTGGCCAGGCCCGGAACAGAGTTCTGCTCATGCAGCAGATACGGAACGCCCGCGCCCTTGCACCACCCCAGCAGCGGAACCTCGACATAGGCACCAAAACCGACGGCAGCATCGGGCTTGCCGACCTTTGAGAAATGACTGGCGAGCGCACGCTTGGCTTTGTTGACACGCCACAGCGAGGTCAGCGCCGTCCAAGGACGGGAGCGGTCGAAGCCCGTGACCGTAATGGGCACAAAATCAAACCCAGCCTCGGGGACCAGACGACCCTCGAGCTTGCGCGACTGGCCCACGAACACAACGTGGTGGCCACGGTCACGCAGCTCTTCGGCCAAGGCGAGCGCGGGGTTGATGTGCCCGGCCGTGCCGCCGGCTGCAATAGCAACGGTCATTTTATCGGTCATGGTAGTCCCTTCGTACACGCGGTCCCTGGTCGTCGGTACGCAGACGCGCCGACGGGTCCGAGTTCAAATCGATTCGATTATATCCGCCGCCCGCATTGCGAGGAGTGGGGCGCTGAGGACGACCTTGCGGAGCCATTCGCGGGCGTGGACGAGCTGCCGGCTCGGATGCAGAACCATCCAGAACGGTAAAGCCGCTACGCGAAGGTCGTTCACCGCGCACATGGGCTACGCCGGCGGTGCTCTCGTCCATAACGGCAAAGCTCTCACGGCGGCGGTCATACTCATCGCGGCGGGCGCTCTCGTACGAAACGCGCAGGATCAACCCGGCAAGCATGAGCGACACGATAATCGACGAACCGCCGTAGCTAATAAACGGCAACGGTTTGCCCGTCATGGGAAACACGTTGAGGATGCCTAGCGCGTTAATCAAAAACTGCACCGCGAGAATGACCGCGGAGCCAGACGCCATGAGCGCACCCCGACGATCGGTCGCCTGCTCGGCAATGCGAAACGCCGAGTAGATCAGCATCGCAAACACCAAGAAGAACAGCACGGTTCCGACAAAACCGACTTCCTCGCCAATGATGGCCAGGATGTAGTCATTGTGCGCCTCGGGCAGATACGAGTACTTCATGGTTGAGTTGCCGATGCCACGGCCGAACAGACCGCCCGAGGCAAAGGCCATGATGGCAAGCGTGGCCTGATAGCCGTCACCATACTCGTCGGCCCAAGGGTTCAAGGCAACCTGAATACGCACCATACGGTACGGCTCTGCAACAAGCGCAATCACGATCACGAGAATGCCGAAGATTATCACACCGATGATAAATCTGGGGTCGAGACCCGCAAACAGCGCCATGCACATGAGGGTCAACAAGATGATCAGGACGGTACCGAAATCGGGCTGGATAAAGATCAGAAAGAGCGAAATGCCCAGGTAGATACCCATCTTGCGAAGGAATTCGTTGATGTTGCCACCGGGCGAAAAGAAGCGATCAAGCATGATGGCCGAATACGCAATGGCAAATGGCTTTAAAAACTCGGAAGGCTGGAACTGAATACCGGCGATGTTGAGCCAGCGCGTGGCGCCACGGCTGCCGCTGCCCACCAAGAACACCAGAAGCAGTAGCCCTATCATGCCGATAAGGAAGATCCTGAGCACATCCTCCCCAAACCAGCTGTCCGGCAAGATGCGCACGATGGCAACCATAGCCAGCACGCCAACTCCGGCAAACGCGGCTTGTCGAAACAGAAAAAACGTCGCCGAGCCATTCTCGTGCAGCGCCTCGACCGAAGACGCCGAGTACACCATCAGCAGGCCAAAGCATACCAAGGTAAACAGGCAGGCCATGAATATCAAACGGGGGCGCATGATACGGGCGGGAACGCCGGCAATATAGCGTTCGCTAAACGACTGCCCGCCGCGACCGGAACGCGGTGTGCTGCGACGCGAGGAAGCACGGTCCGAGTCGGGCCTCCTCATACCTTGTCGGGGGCTCTCCTCTCTCACCGCAACCCCTATTCCATTTGTGATTTCGCTGCAGCGGCAAGCTGGGCCACGTAGTCCTTAAACACGCGGCCGCGCTCCTCATAGCCCGAGAACTCATCGAACGAAGAGCAGGCAGGAGAAAGTAAGATCACATCGCCACGGCTCGACAACGAACGGGCGACGTCCACGGCGTCGCGCAGGTCATCCGCCTGGGCGATATCCACATCGCCATCGACATCGGCCTCGTCCATAGCGGCGGTGAAGCGCTCGCGCGCATCGCCAAAGCAGACGACCGAGCGCACGTTGTCCATAACGACGCGCGCGAAGTCCGTGAGCGGCGTGCCCTTATCGTGGCCGCCGAGCAGCAAGATCACGTCGTCATCGGGAAATGCCGTCAGTGCCTTCTCGACCGCATCGGTGTTGGTCGCCTTGGAATCGTTGACGTAGCGCACGCCGTCAATCTCGCCACACGGCTCCACGCGGTGCTCGAGCGGCTGGAACGAGGCAAGACCGCGGCAGACACCATCGACATCGGCACCGACCGCCAAGGCAGCCGTGGCAGCGCACAGGGCATTGATAACATTGTGATGGCCCGAGATCTTGAGCTCGGATGTAGCGATGAGCGGGGTCTCGACGCCCTTCAGGCGCACGATCATCTTGCCATCACGCACAAAGGCGGCATCCTCGCCCTCAGGCTCGTCAAAAGCGACCTTGCAGATGCGACGACCCGGCGTGTAGATGTACTCATCGAACTCGTGAATGCCGGCGTCTTCGACGTCGACAACCGCCAGATCGTCATCGACCATATTGTCGAACAGTTTGACCTTGGCAAGCGCATAGTTCTTATGGCTCTTATGCCAGCCCAAGTGGTCGGGAGTGATGTTGAGCAGCACCGCCACTCGAGGGTGGAGCTCGGTGGTCGTAGCAATCTGATAGCTCGAGAGCTCAGCCACAAACCACTCGTTGTGGGCTCGGCCGTCAATCTCGTTGACCGGCGGCTCGCCGATGTTGCCGACAGCAACGCTGGCCTCGCCGGCAGCCTTGAGCAGATAATCAGTCAGCGACGTAGTGGTAGTCTTGCCGTTGGTGCCCGTGATGGCAATCCAGTTATCGGGCGACAGGCGATAGGCAAACTCGGGCTCACCCATAATCTGGGCGGCATGCTCGCGCCCGGCCTTAAAGAAGCCCGAGAATTCCGAGATGCCCGGGCACGTCACGCATACGTCATAGGCGCCCTCGACCTGTTCGGTCCCATAGACAAACGACGCACCAGCAGCCTCGAGCGCACGCGTGGCGTCATTGGGCTCAGAGGTGCCGCCGCCATACACGGTAACGGCGCTTACGCGCTCGGGATGTGCCAGCGCCCAGCGGGCGACATCGAGACCGGATTTGCCCTGACCCAAAACGAGCAGGCTAAAGACATCAGCAAGAGGCATGAAAGACCACTATCCCAACTGGAAGAACAGGGCAAGGCCAACGGCACCAAAGGCAGCAGCGATAATCCAAAAACGGATGACGACCTTGGTCTCGGCCCAGCCCTTCTTTTCGAAATGATGATGGATGGGCGCCATAAGGAAGACGCGCTTGTGCGTAAAGTGGAAGTAGACAACCTGAATCATGACCGACAGGGTCTCAACGATAAACAGGCCGCCGATGATGAGGGAGACGACCTCGGTGTTGGTCATGATGGACGTGCAGGCAAACGCGGCGCCCAGGGCAAGCGAGCCGGTATCGCCCATAAAGATGCTCGCCGGATAGCAGTTGAACCACAGAAAGCCCAAGCAGGCACCGGCACACGCGGTGCAGAAAATGGACAGGTTCACGTCTCCGTGCAAAAACGCCATCGCAGCCATGGCGAGCATGGCGATCATAGAGGTGCCGCCAGCAAGACCGTCAAGGCCATCGGTCAGGTTCACAGCATTAGAAAGACCGGCGATCATCAGCCAGCAAAAGACAATGTAGAGCCACGGGAACGAAAGGCCGCAGATGGTGGTCGAAAGAACACCGAGGTCAATCGTCAGGCCGCCGGGAAAACGAATCTCGGGGGCGACGCCGCACCAGTTAACGGCAAGTACCGTAAAGGTGACACAGATAATGGTTAGGCCGATCATCTTGGCATGAGGCGTCAGACCGAGCGAGCGCCCATGCGCAACGGAGGTCAGGTCGTCGATCAGGCCCAGCACGCCGGTCGCCAGCGTGGCGAGCAGCACGAGCACGAGCTCGGTGGTGAGCTTGCCCATCAGCAGGCAGGTCAGCGAGATCGCGACGAGGATGACAACGCCACCCATGGTGGGCGTTCCCTGCTTAACCAAATGACGCTTGGGACCGTCGGCACGAACCTGCTGGCCGATACCCTCGACCTTGAGCAGCTTGATCCACCACGGCATGAGCAGCAGCGCAATGGCGGCGGCGATGCCAAGCCCCAAAAAAGCCTGATACGTTGGATATGAGGGATTGCCGAACATGGGCTAGCACACACCTTCCACAAAGCGGTCGAGCTCAACAAAGCGGGAACCCTTGACCAGTACAACATCATGTTTTTCAAGCGCGCCGCCCATGCGGTCGAGCACCTGCTGATAATCGGAGAACACCTGGATGCGGTCCTCGTCCATACCCATCATGCGCGCGGCATCGGCCATAAGCTGGGCCAGCTCACCACCCACGCACGCCAGCATATCGAGCTTCTTGGCGGCGGCATAGGCGCCCACGAGCTCATGCATGCGAGGAGCCTCATCGCCCATCTCGCCCATCTCGCCCAGGATAGCCATGCGAGACCCCGTGCACGAAAGCGAGCACAGCAGATCGAGGCCAGCAGCCATGGATTCGGCACTGGCGTTATAGGAGTCATCGATGATGCGTGCACCGCTCTTGGCGCGCTTGATCTCCTGGCGGTGACCGGTGATCGTGAGGCCCCTAAAGGCAGCATCGATCTGCTCGGGCGTCACGCCCAAGCGATAGGCAACCGCGGCGGCCTTAACGGCATTAGGAACGGACTGCACGCCGGGGATGGCAAGCATGGTATCTGTCTCTTATACACATCTGACGCT
>UQOJ01000041.1 GCA_900542635.1 uncultured Collinsella sp. | reverse complement strand
GGCCACCGAGAGCGACGACATGAACAAGGCCGCCGAGATCACCGAGCAGCAAAAGGCTGCCGAGATTGAGCTCGCCGAGGCCAAGGCTGCCTGGACGGCCGAGCTCGACGCCAGCCCGCTCACCATCGATGTCTCCCAGATTGCCGACATCGTGTCCGTGACCTCGGGCGTGCCGGTGTCCTCGCTCACCGAGAGCGAGAGCCGCCGCCTGCTGCAGGCCGAAAGCGTGCTCAAGACGCGCATCATCGGTCAGGACGAGGCCGTCGAGGCCGTTGCCAAGGCCGTGCGCCGCAGCCGCTCGCCGCTCAAGGACCCGCGTCGCCCCGGCGGCAGCTTTATCTTCCTGGGCCCCACCGGCACGGGCAAAACCGAGCTCGCCAAGACGCTCGCCGAGTATCTCTTTGGCAGCAAGGACGCGCTCATCAGCTTCGATATGTCGGAGTTTGGCAGTGAGTTCGAGGTCTCCAAGCTCATCGGTAGCCCCCCGGGCTATGTGGGCCACGACGAGGGCGGCCAGCTCACCAAGGCTGTTCGCCGTCACCCGTACTCGGTCGTGCTGTTCGACGAGATCGAGAAGGCGCACCCCGACATCTTCAATATCCTGCTGCAGGTGTTGGAGGAGGGCCGTCTGACCGATAGCCAGGGCAAGACGGTCGACTTCCGCAATACGGTGATCATCATGACGTCAAACGTGGGCGCCCGCGAGATCGCGCAGGATGCGAGCGTTGGCTTTGGCACCACCGGCGAGCAGAGTCTCACGTCGAGCGAGATCAAGGGCCGTGCGATGGGCGAGCTCAAGCGCCTGTTCCGCCCCGAGCTGCTCAACCGTATCGACGATATTGTGGTGTTCCAGAAGCTCTCGGGCGAGAACCTGACCAAGATTGCGCACCTGCTGGTGGACGATCTGCGCCAGCGCCTGATCGCAAACGGCATGAACATCAAGCTTACCGATGCGGCCTACGACAAGATTGTGGCGGAGGGTACCGACCTCACCAACGGCGCGCGTCCTCTGCGTCGTGCCATCCAAAAGCTCATCGAGGATCCGCTGTCCGAGGAGCTGCTGGCCGGTGAGTGGGGCGAGGGCGATACCGTCCTGTGCGACGTGGTCGACGGCAAGTTTGTCTTTAGCCACGGCACGGGTGAGATTCCGGCGCCGCGTCCGGCGGGTGCACTCGGGGGCGATACCGCTCCGGCGGCGCCGCACACCGGAAACGCCGCGCCTGTGAGCAGTGGCGTGAGCTCGGGCCCCGGCGGCATGATGCAAGCCGGTTCCGGCGCGCTGTAGGGCGTGGCGACAATTTGATACGCGCAATCGAGGCGCTCCGGAAAGGGCGCCTCGATTTGTAGAGCTGCGGTAACTGTGACCGTTACGCTATGCGGTCCACCGTTAGCCGATGATGCGAGGGCGCTCGGCGTTTTCGACTGGTTTATGCACGCAAAGTCTGGGAATATACAAGTCGCATGTCTTACTGTCTAACCAGTTGCGCCAAGGAGGCACCATGGACTACAAGATTACCGGCTACGAGCCCGCCCAGCTGTTCCATTTCTTTGAGGAGGTCAGCGCGATCCCCCGCGGGTCTGGCAACGAGAAGGGCATCAGCGATTTCCTGGTCGCGTTTGCCAAGGAGCGCGGCCTTGATGTGTACCAGGACGAGGTCTACAACGTCATCATTCGCAAGCCCGCATCTGCCGGTGCCGAGAATGCCCCGACTGTGATGCTGCAGGGCCACATCGACATGGTGTGCGACAAGTTGGGCTCCGTTGAGCACGACTTTACGACCGATGGTATCGACCTGGTCGTCAAGGACGGTGTCCTTACCGCCAACGGCACCACCCTGGGTGCCGACAACGGCATCGCCGTCGCGCTTATGCTTACCGTGCTCAACGATGATTCGATTGTCCATCCGGCTCTCGAGTGCGTATTCACCACCGACGAGGAGACTGGCCTGGTCGGCGCCGAGACGCTCGACAAGTCCCAGATTAGCGCCCGCACCATGATTAATCTCGACTCCGAGGAAGAGGGCGTTGCCACCGTCAGCTGCGCCGGCGGCGTCGTCGTTACCTACACCTGCCCGATCGCGCGCGAGCACAAGACCGGCAGCACCCTCACGCTCGACATCTCCGGCCTGCTGGGTGGTCACTCCGGCTCCGACATCAACCTGGAGCGCGGCAACGGCAACCTCATCATGGCCCGCATCATCGACCGCCTGATGGTTGCCGGCGAGCCCGCCATCGTCAGCTTCAACGGCGGCACCAAGGACAACGCCATCAACCGTGAGTGCAAGGCCGTTCTGGTCTATGCCGATCACGCTGCCGCCGAGGCCGCGGCGCAGGTCGCAAAGGGCATCATCGCCGACGTCACTGCCGAGCTCGAGATCTTCGACCCCGGCTTTACCTGCACCGTCGAGATTGCCGACAACGCCGAGGTCGAGGCCATGGACCAGAAGTCCGCGCTTGCCCTCATCCGCGCCCTGCGTCTTGCCCCCAACGGCGTGATCCGCCGTAACGTCGCCACCGACGGCTCCGTCGAGGTTTCCTCCAACATCGGTGTGGTTGCCACTTCTGACGACGAGATCAAGATCATGCTGTCCCCGCGCTCCTCGATCACCTCGCTGCAGAACGAGTTCAAGGACCGCCTGCAGACGCTGGCCGATGTCCTGGGCTTCGACGCCAAGTTTGAGTTCGAGTATCCCGGCTGGAGCTATGCCGAGCATTCGCCGGTCCGCGACGTCTTTGTCGAGAGCTATCGCGAGCTCTTTGGCTCCGAGCTGCGCATCGAGTCCATTCACGCCGGCCTTGAGTGCGGCTTGTTTGCCGAGGCCCTGCACGGCCTGGACGCCATCGCCGTGGGCCCGACGCTCTCCGATGTCCACACCCCGGACGAGAGCATGGAGTTCGCTTCTGCCGAGCGCTTCTACGAGTTGCTCATCGACGTTCTCAAGCGTCTCGCTGCGTAAAGGTCGCATTAACGGCAATCCAAAACATTTGCTGATGGATTGCAAATGACATTACGAGAGGGGGCATCCGAGCTTTTGCGACGGGTGCCCCCTCTCTTCTTTTAAGAAATGGGAAATTGATTGGCGTCTAGCCCATATCCGCCTTGATGAGGTCGAGGGTGCGCTGGCAGTTTTCGCGGACGGGCCCAAGCATATATTCGCGCAGGTCCGCCATGCCGGGCAGATCGGCGTATTCGTCCATGACCTCTTCCATGCAGATAGGCACTTCGTAGGCAAGGTCCATCATGGTTGTAAAGCAAAACTTCTTGGTTAGCCCGGCATCGGTGAGTGCCGCTTCCAGCACGGGGTCGCCTTCGCCATGGTATCGGCGGATAGCGTTGCGTCCGATGCGTCCCACGCGATTCTCGCCGCCAACGCCCATGGCAAGGCGAGCCCGACGTCGCATGCGCTCATACGCCAAACCCGACGCGACATCGTACATACGAGCCATCATGGCTGTACCGTCGTTTCCGAGTAGTAGGGAATAGTTTTTCGCATGCGCATCAGGTGCACCGATAACGGCGTTAAAGAACAGTATCTGCGTAAACAGATAGAGGTTGAGATGATGATGGCTCGTAGCTATGAGGAGCTCTTGAATGTCGCGTGTGGTCGGGCCGCCGTCTGCCGTGTACTTTTGAGTAGGCATCACTCCAAGAGCCTGACAGAGGTCTTCTTGATGTAGGCGCCTGATCGTTCCGTCTTTGACTTTCACGCGGTCATATCGCTCAACAATGAGGGCGGGTTCGTCCTCAAACATACGATATTCAACATTTGCCGCTGCGATACCGGCGCGTTGGGCGCTTTTCATGCAGACAAACTCATTAAGAGCCTCAAGTTTAAATCCGATAACGCCATTTTTGAAAATATGCGTCGTGGGCGAGGAACCCATGCATTCGCACCAGCGACCGTCTATGAGTGCGAGAGCGAACTTGCCCTGATTGCCTCCGAGTGACCAACTTTCATCTAGGCCCATCCAGGATGCATTGCGGTCATCTCTGATTGACTTGAGACGCAGTGCAATCTCGTGATCGCCTATAGGGCGGTATTCGCTGGTGCGATGCAGGACGGCGTTGACGTCTTCTTCGGCGCAAAACTGCACTCCGCCCGGACAGTCGAGTCCGATATGGCTGAGCAGCGCAACGGGATTGTTGGGCCTAACGTCGAATTCGGCGGCAATCGCTTTTCGTTGGTCCTCGCTGTCGGGTAGAAGGCCAAACAGGTACGGATTCATGACCTGCTGGCTGTATGTACGATTTGATACGGGTATGTTGATCGATAATGCAGGCCCGTCATAGTCTTGATCATAGGCAAAGCTGACTAAACCGTTCTCATCTTGCATGAGCGTTCCTGCAGGTTCGCCGCAAATAATAGTCCGAAGCGATGTGGTGGCCATTGGCTATTTCCCGTCAGGCTTTGGTTGGACAGATGCGTTTGCGGCAATCGAGACTCCGAGATTGGACATGGCGAAATCCGCGAAGGCTTTGTCGTAGAGTTCAGACGTAAAGGGGGTGTCTGCAAGAACCGGAATGGCGGCGCAGCAACGGTAGCTATGAGAGGGACGTTGAGCGCGATGGCGTCTGGGGGTACTGCGAGTTTGCAGATCGGCATGCAGAACGTTGGCTGATTGCTCGTTATTCGTTTTGACGATATCCCCTTGAGCGGCGAGTGCCAGTCCAAGAGCATTGAAAATCGTCAGCAACTTGTCGAGTCGAATGCCGGTGGCATCTCCCAGCTCGAGCGATGCGAGCAGGCGCTCCGAAACACCAGCTTTTTTAGCGAGAGCCGCACGGGTGATTCCCTGTGACTCGCGTGCCTGGCGCACGTAGATGCCAGCTTGGCGCGGCGTGGTGATGGGAAGGGTATCCACGGCAATCTCCTAACGTGCAGACTTTTGCATATCAGTATGACATGCAAAAGTCTGCACGAAAAGGCCTTATGCAAAACTCTGCATGAGACTTCTACATTGACGCTGAGCTTATGGGAGGCGTTTTTTTATATCGCGAGAATCCCCAGATGCTCAAGCAAGATCTTAAGCCCGATGAGGATGAGCACAACGCCGCCGACGATGGTGGCGGGTTTTTCGTAGCGCGCGCCAAAGGTGTGGCCGATCGCTACACCGGCGACGGAGAAGATAAACGTTGTGACGCCGATAAGCGATACAGCGGGAACGATATCGACCGAGAGCGCCGCAAACGAGATGCCTACGGCTAGGGCGTCAATCGAGGTGGCAATGGCGAGAACTAGGTATTCTACCAGGTCAATCTTCTCGGCATTCTTGTTGTCGCCCTCGCCCTCGTCCTCATCCTCGGTAAGGGCTTCCCGCAGCATCTTGCCGCCGATGAAGGCCAACAGAATAAAGGCAATCCAATGGTCGATGGGTCCGATGATGCTCATGAATTGACTGCCGAGCGCCCAGCCTATCACGGGCATGCCGGCCTGAAACCCGCCAAAGAACAGACCGAGCACTACGGCGACTTTAAGGTCGATCTTTTTCATGCCGAGACCCTTGCAGATGGAAACGGCAAAGGCGTCCATCGAAAGGCCAACGGCGAGCAACACGAGCTCTGCGAGTCCCATAGTCTGGCTCCCTCTCTGCGGGCGAACCCGATTACACGACTACTCCCTCATTTATATGAGACCCGATGCTACCACATGAGCAGTCAAAAGAGTCCCGTCCCAAATGAGCTGCCTAAGCGGTGTTCGCTCATTCTGTAAGCATCGGATTTCGCGAGCGCCGCGGGGACAAACCGTGAGAAACTATTTAGCGTTTATGGAGCGTATACGATGGGAGCGATGCCTTGGATAAGAACGAGCTGCAAAAGCGTATGGAACAGGCCATCCGCCTGACGGCACCTGGTCAGCCGATCCGCACCGCCCTCGACATGATCATCGCCGGTCACCTGGGCGCCCTTATCTGCGTCGGCGACACCGAAAACGTGCTCGCTGCCGGTAACGACGGCTTCCCGCTCAACATTTCGTTCACCTCGAACCGTCTGTTCGAGCTTTCCAAGATGGACGGTGCCATCGTCATCGACGGCGACCTCACCCAGATCCTGCGCGCCAACTTCCACCTCAATCCCGATCCCTCGCTTGCCACGAGCGAGACGGGCATGCGTCACCGCACCGCCGCTCGCATGTCGGTGCTCACCGATGCCATCGTGATCTCGGTTTCGGCTCGTCGTGCCGTCGTCAACGTGTACGTTCACGGCAAGAGCTACGAGATCCAGCCTGTCACCACCATCATGAGCTCGGTCAACCAGCTCGTCGCCACGCTCCAGACCACCCGTCAGTCGCTTGATCGCTCCCTGCTGCGCCTGACGGCCCTTGAGCTCGACGACTACGTTACGCTCGCCGACATTACCGGTATTTTCTCGAGTTTCGAGATCATGCAGCAGGCAAAGACCGAACTTAAGGATTGCATCGTCAAGCTGGGCAACCAGGGCAAGCTCGTGCAGATGCAGCTCGAGCAGCTCGCCGGCTCCAGTATGGATACCGAATACGACCTGATGATCCGCGACTACGCGAGTGACTCCTCCGAGGCCAATGCCGAGAAGATTCGCGCCGAGCTCGCTCGCATGACGCCTAAGGACCTGTCCGACCCACAGCATGTGGCGGCGGTTCTGGGCTATGACGACCTGGATGAGGACTCTGTCATGACGCCGCTGGGCCTGCGCACGCTTTCGCGCGTGTCCGTCGTGCGCGACGGCGTGGCCGAGAAGATTGTCGACGAGTACGGCTCGCTGCAGGAACTCATGGACGACATCAGCGAGGATCCGGAGCGCTTGGGCGACTTTGGCGTTAACAACCCTGCCATTCTTGCGGACTCCCTGTACCGCATGAAGGGCACCAAACAGGGGAACGCATAATGGCGCCCGTATGCGCCGTGGTCGTTGCCGGTGGCAGCGGCCAGCGCTTTGGTAACCCCGGTGGCAAGCAACTCGTCAATGTAGCGGGTCGTCCGCTTATGAGCTGGTCCATCCGCGCATTTGATCGGGTCGAAAGGGTCGGCCACATCGTCGTGGTTTGCCCTGCCGAGCGTCGTGCCGAGATGCGCCGCCTGGCCATCGACCCGTTTGACTATGACACGCCTATCAGCTTTGCCGATGCCGGCGATACCCGCCAGGATTCCACCCGTGCCGGCGTGCATGCGGTTCCGGCGGGCTTTGAATACGTCGCCATTCACGACGGCGCTCGTCCGCTTATTACTACCGAGGCCATCGATCACGCTATCGACGTGCTCGTGAGCGACCGTGCCCTCGACGGTGTCGTGTGCGGCCAGCCCGCGATCGACACGCTTAAGATCGTCGATGGCGATAATATCGTCGAGACGCCGCCGCGCGAACTTTATTGGGCCGCACAGACGCCGCAGATCTTTAGCGTCGACGCCATGAAGCGCGCCCACACCGCGGCGATTGCTGAGGGCTTTATCGGCACGGACGATTCGTCGCTGGTCGAGCGCATGGGTGGGCGTGTCCGCTGCGTCCAGAGCCCGCGCGATAACCTTAAGGTGACGGTGCCCGAGGACCTGCGTCCCGTAACCGCGATTCTGCTCGGCCGCATGGCCGAGGGAGAGGACCTTCCCCATGTTCAGTAACCTGCGCATTGGTCATGGCTACGACGTTCACCGTCTGGTGGAGGGGCGTCGATGTATTATCGGCGGTGTCGACATTCCCTACGAGCGCGGTCTGCTGGGCCACTCGGATGCCGATGTGCTCGCGCACGCGCTGGCCGATGCCATTCTGGGCGCCTGCCGCGGAGGAGACATTGGAAAACTGTTCCCCGACACCGATCCTGCCTATGAGGGCGCCGACTCGATGGTGCTGCTCGCTCGCGTGATGGACTATGCGCGCGAGCTGGGCTTTGAGTTTGTCGATGCCGATTGCACCATTGCCTGTCAGCAACCCAAGATCACCCCGCACCGCGATGCCATGCGCGCCAACCTTGCCCATGCCCTGGGCGTTGACGTCGAAAACGTGGGCGTTGCCGCCACTACGACCGAAAAGCTTGGTTGGGAAGGCCAAGGCGAGGGAATTGGCGCCTGGGCTGTTTGCCTGCTACAGAAAACCGCTAAGGAGTAACGAATGCGTATCTACAACAGCGCTACCCATAAAAAGGAAGAGTTCCAGCCCATCGAGTCCGGCAAGGTCCGCATGTACGTGTGCGGCCCCACGGTCTACGACAACATCCACATCGGCAACGCCCGTACGTTCATCAGCTTTGACGTGATCCGCCGCTGGCTCATCGCGAGCGGCTACGAGGTCACGTTCGCCCAGAACCTCACCGATGTCGATGACAAGATCATCAAGCGCGCCAACGAGCAAGGCCGTACGGCCGCCGAGGTCGCGACGGAGTTCTCCGACAAGTTCATCGGCGTCATGCGCGCTGCCAACGTGCTCGATCCCGATGTGCGCCCCCGCGCCACCAAAGAGATCGGTCCTATGATCGCCATGATCAAGACGCTTATCGAACAGGGCCACGCTTACGCAGCCGATAATGGCGATGTGTACTTTGCCGTGCGCAGCGATCCCAACTACGGCCAGGTCTCAGGCCGCAACATCGACGACCTTATGGTTGGCGCACGCATCGAGGAAAACGAGGACAAGAACGACCCGCTCGACTTTGCCCTGTGGAAGGCCGCCAAGCCCGGCGAGCCCAGCTGGCCGAGCCCCTGGGGCGAGGGCCGTCCCGGTTGGCACACCGAGTGCGCCGCCATGGTGCATCGCTATCTGGGCACTCCGATCGACATCCACGGCGGCGGCTCCGACCTTGCCTTCCCGCATCACGAGAACGAGTGCGCCCAGGCCACCTGCGCCTGGCACCAAGGCTTCTCCAACACCTGGATGCACACGGGCATGCTGCTGGTCGACGGCGAGAAGATGTCCAAGTCGCTCGGTAACTTCTTTACGCTGGCCGAGGTGCTCGAGCAGCACTCTGCCGCGGCTCTGCGCTTGCTGATGCTGCAGACGAGCTATCGCTCACCGCTCGACTTCTCTTGGGAGCGCCTGGAGGGTGCCGAGAACTCGCTCACGCGTATCGCCGGCACGGTCGAGAACCTGCGCTGGGCTGCGAACCACGCGACGGCCGATGCCGATGCGGCTGCCGCCGAGGCGTTTGCCGCCAAGGCCGCCGAGACCCGCGCCACCTTTAAGGAGTGCATGGACGACGACTTTAACACCGCCGGTGCCATGGGTGCTGTCTTTGGTTTTGTCACCGAGTGCAACCAGTACCTGGAGCAGGCCGGTGACGCTGCCGACAAGGCCGTCGTGCTTGCCGCCGCCGATACGCTGGCCGAGCTGCTCGATACGTTTGGCGTTGAGCTCCCCGAGCCCAAGGTCGAGCTGCCGCTGGGTCTGCTAGGCGTTGCCGCTGGCCTGGTCGCCTACACGGGCGACGACGTGGACGAGGCCGCTGCCAAGATTCTCGAGGCCCGCGCCGAGGCCCGTGCCGCCAAGAACTGGGACCTAGCAGACGCCATCCGCGACCAGCTTAAGGACCTCGGGCTGACGATCGAAGATACCGCCGCCGGCACTCGTATCAAATCTCTCTAATCCCCGCGGGTTTCCCAAGCACCCGACCTTGCCGTTCAAACCGTCGCTCGCGTACTCAAGTACGCGTCGCTCCTCTTTCACGGCAATCTCGGGCACTTGGAAAACCCGTGCCGACCGCCCGAGCCGCGGCACCTTGCCTTTCAATCGTCGGGCATGACCTCAAGGTCTATGCCCTCCTCTTTCAAGGCAATCTGCCGCACCTCGGGCGGTCGGTCTATTTGTTTCGTTTGATAGTTGTATTTAGGAGGTCACTTTATGGCCGACAATCGCAAGCGTGCACCTCGTGGTGGCAAGCAGGCTGCTTCCGGCTCGCGTCCGATTCGCCGCAATGACCGCGCTACCGCTCCCAAGGGCCGGCGCGATCGCACCCAGGCCGCACGTCCGCAGCACGATCGCAACCGCGACGCTGTCCAGGCTCCCAAGGGCGAGTTTATCGAAGGCCGTCGTGCTGCCGCCGAGGCGCTACGCACCGGTTTTCCCATCAAGTGCGCGCTCATTGCCGAGGGCGGGGAGCGCGATGCCGCCTTGTCGCGCCTGGTCGACGACCTCAACGCCGCGGGTGTCCGCATTAAGTATGTGCCGCGCGCGCAGCTCGACGCACTGTCGAGCCATGGCGCTCACCAGGGCATTGCGCTCGAGGTTGGCAACTTCCCCTATGCCGACGTCGCCGATATCCTCGACCGCGCGGGCGACGGTCCGGCACTTGTCGTGGTGCTCGACCACGTGACCGACGACGGCAACTTTGGCGCCATTGTGCGCTCTGCTGAGGTCGTGGGCGCCGCGGGCGTCGTCATCGCCAACAAGCGTGCCGCCGGCGTGACCGTGGGCAGCTACAAGACCTCAGCCGGTGCCGTCATGCATCTGCCTATCGCGCAGGTTCCCAATATCGCCCGTGCGCTCGATGACCTCAAGGCCGCTGGCTTTTGGGTGGGCGGTGCTTCCGAGCACGCCGAGGGCAGCTGCTGGGATGCTCCCTTCGAGGGCCGCGTGGCGCTCGTCATGGGCTCCGAGGGCGACGGCATCTCGCGCCTGGTGCTGGAGAAATGCGACTTCTTGACCAAGCTTCCTCAGCGCGGTATGACCGAGAGTCTCAACGTGGCCCAGGCGACCACCGCGCTTTGTTTTGAGTGGCTGCGCCGCAATGCCGGCGAGCTCATGGGGGAGGAGTAGCGCATGTCCAAGAAGAACCGCGCCAAGTCCAAGGCCAAGCGCTTTGGCGAAGGCTCGGCCAAGCCGATTGTCTCGGCCGCGACCTACGGTGTGGGCGGCAATGCGTTTGCACAGGCCATCGCCGACCCAGTTTCGACGGTGCACTCCAACAAGCCCGAGCTGCTGGTGGTCGACGGCTACAACGTGATCCACTGCACGCCGCGCTACGAAAAGCTCGTCTACGACCATTCCGACGATCCGTATTCCAGCGACGTTCACGATATGGCGCGCACCGCCCTCATCAACGACGTCGCCGCCTTTGCCCTGGGCCGCTACGAGGCCGTGATCGTGTTCGACGGCGCGGGCAATATCTCCAGCGAGCGTCCCAACCTGCCGGCCCGCGGCGTGCGCATCGAGTTTTCGCCAACGGGCGTCTCTGCCGATACCGTGGTGCAGAAGCTCTGCATCGAGGCACGCGAGGAAGGCCGCGCGTGCTCCGTGGTATCGAGTGACGGCACGATCCAGGCCGTCGTCATGGGCAAGGGCGTCACGCGTATTTCGAGCCGCATGCTGGTGGACGAGATCAAGCAGATTGATAACGACGTTCACGAGGCAGAGGAAGCTCCGCAGATCAAGATGACTCTGGGCAGTCGCCTGAGCCCCGATGCCCTGGCCAAGCTCAAGGCCCTTCGTGGCCGGTAGGGGAGTTGGCGGGGCGATGCTGTCTCGCTAACTCCATTCAGCGATGTCGATCATTCTTTCGAGGCGCCATGTTAGCGCCTCTTTTAGATAAGGCAGTCTCGCTGTAAAAGCGTCGTTTTTGGATAGGATTTCAATTGCCTCGTCAACGAAACCCTCGAGCTTGTCGTCGT
Source organism: uncultured Collinsella sp. (assembly GCA_900542635.1). Classification (GTDB taxonomy): domain Bacteria; phylum Actinomycetota; class Coriobacteriia; order Coriobacteriales; family Coriobacteriaceae; genus Collinsella. The sequence goes on along the minus strand of UQOJ01000041.1, from coordinate 6,892 downwards.
CAAACCAGCTCATATCCTCAACAAGCAGCATTTGTTTCGCGGGGCTTGAATGAAACTGCGCGCTGGTAAAACTGTGCTCTCCTGCCTTAAGCTCCTCTAGAGAAACGTTGCACCAGAGCGATGATCCCGAATCGAAGATGGGGGCGGGTCTGCAGGCTAGCGTGTTGACGTTTCGCACAAGGCCAAAGTTACGCCAATGACGGTCATAGTTGGCGATGATGTCGTCGCACACGATCATGCGGTCAAGGGCATCCTTGACGCCTGTTACCCCGAGCTTCTCGCAGTTTGCTACATATCGCTCGTAGTCGGTTAGTTTTTCATCTGCGTTTGCGTACTGGTTTACATAGAACGCAGGGACATACTCTTCTTCATCAGTTAAGAAGACATCGCATATACTCAGGGCGGAAGTGCCCGTGCCCTCGATCGAGTAAGGCACATAATCGCAGGCGTTTAGGATGCGACGATGGAGTGCGGTCGCTACCAGCTCGTTATATGGTTCTTGGTTCAGGTGCGCTCCTGCCTTATGCAGAATTCGACGCCCACCCTCGCATGTCCAATACTTCTGAAGGTTGCCGTCCGAGGTGTTATCGGGCTTTGCAGCGGCTGCTTTGCCCTCTGGGGCGAAGGGTGCGATGGACAGAGAGACGTCGTCAAAAGCATTATTGAAGAAGTTAATATCCTCCCACGCGAGACCGGAATCTTGGGGTCTAATCCAATACTGGTCGGATAGGGAGAGGCCGAGATTTCGCTGGATGAGTTCGTCGGGAACATCGACTGCTGCTTCTGCCAACAGGGATGCAAGTCCAATGCGCGCGAGCGGGATACCGCGGCCTCGCCACCAAATGCGGAAAGAGTCGAGCGACACGGGACTATTGGGGCCAAGTATTCCAATAGGGGCGTGGGTGTAATCGATGTCGGCACCGATGTGGGTAAAGTCTTTTCGCGATGTGCTGTAGACCAGCTGGGCGACTTCGTGCGTGCGGTTCATGAGGGTAAACGTAATCTCGCTTTTTCCATGGCCTCGACGGGGGCGTCCCCCCGCTTTGGTCACGGAGCGGAGTCGTGCGTTGACGCTGTCTTTGTCGATGAGCCATACACCAGAAGCCTTGCGTGCCTCGAGTGCTCCGTTTTTTATGAGCTCTTGCACCCTGCGCGGGGTGATGTCGAGTAGCTCTGCAGCTTCCTTCGTGGTCAACATCGCGAAACCCTTCGCTAGAACGAATAGTTTTATCTATTCCATTGTAATTAAAACTATTCGTTCTGACGAATAGTTTTAAGATGTGGTCGGTCAAAGGGCCTGTTGCGCCCCGTCCGTAATTCCTTTATTCTTAATTGGCTTCGCGCGAAAGCGCCAAGTGTGCCAGTGTGGCGCAACGGTAGCGCAACTGATTTGTAATCAGTGGGTTGCAGGTTCGATTCCTGTCACTGGCTCCATGAGAGTTTCGGGTTCTGTCCCCTTGTGGGGCAGGGCCCGTTTCTATTTAGGTGGTGCGCCATCGGGTTAGCGCCCATCCCGTTTTTGGTTTGTCTCGTCCTCCAGTTTGTCTAAATCTGTAACACCAAGACCGATATTTGGCATCTAACTGTTACAGATTGAGATGAAACTTAGGGTGTTTTAGGAATATCTTGATCTGTAACATGTAGAAGCGGAATAGGCCTCTTGCCGTTACAGATCGAGACAAGGGCGGGTACGGACCTGGATGTCCTGCTCGAGCGTGGATTTCTGGACGCGCGAGAGAAAAAATCTCCCGACCGGAGAACGAGCGTGGATAATTAACTTGGATAGGGAGCTGAGGTAAACACCGATTGTCTATCGACGGCTTTAGAAACGACGACCCCGATTCCATTGTGGAATCGGGGTCGTTTGTGCCTCAGGAATCCGAATGGATTAATCGAGCTCCTAAGGACCTTCTTGGGTTCTTGCTAATGGTCTGCCGAGGATGTCTCCAATGCAAACAGCGGGCATCTACTCAATATAGCTGGGGTTCTTCTTGATGATCACGCGTGCAGCGATGAAGGAGACGACGATGGCGATGATGGCGACAACGCATGCCAGCACGAAGTTGCCCATGGACCCATCGGGAGCGATAAAGATGAGTGCCGAAAGAAGGCCGGGGCATGCTCCCGCAACATACTCTTTCAGAACAAAAATGCCTGCAGGGAGTCCAGCGCAGAGCGCGCCGATTGCCGTGCCGACAAGCAGGCGGGGACGCTCGATGAGGCAACCGTAGAACGCGGGCTCGGTTACGCCACAGAGTGCGGTGACGGCAACCGTGGTGACCATACCCCTCTTCTCTTTGTTTCCCTTCATGGCAGTTGCCAGGGCGAGGCTCGTGCCACCAATGCAGAGGTTCGAGATGAATCCAAAGATAATGGGTGCCCAACCGAGCTGCGCCAAGCTCGTAACTTCGATTGCGATGTAGGCCTTATCAAGACCGAGCATGACAAAATAGGGGTTAAGGGCTGCAAGGATTGGAGTAGCGATAAATGCCACGTTATCCATGAGCCACGTGACGGCATCACTCAGCGCGTAGCCCATCATGCTGCCAGCGGGGCCGAGGATAATCAGCTCAACAGGCACGACGATGAACATGGTGAGTAGCGGCTTCAAGAACAGTTTGGTAACGTCCGGGATGATTTTCTGAAGACCGCGATCAACAAAGTACATGAACACAACGCCCAGTACGATTGGCACCACCGTGCTCGAGTAGTCATTCGTCGGGATGGGGATGCCAAGAAAGTCGAGACCCTCAGCACCGCTAATAGACGAGCTAATCATGATTGCGCCCAGCAGCGCGCCCATGATAGGCTGCATCTTCATGACGGCGGCGAGCTGGTAGCCTAGGTAAACGGGCAGGAAGCTAAATGAGGCACTGAAGATCGCCAGCAGAACCTGGGCAGTTCCGCTATCGGTGCTCAATCCACAATAATTGACCAGGAGATTCTTAATCGAAAGAATGAGTCCGCCTACGATGAGCGCCGGGACGATGGGCATGAATACCTGTGCGGAGACATTTCCGAATTTCTCAACCAGGCTCATGGCAGTGTTGCCGCTTTTGATACCCTCTGCAAGATCCTTGGCGGTTTGGGCATCGTCGGCAACCGCGCCGCCGCCGACTTCGATTCCCGCGAAGTCGAGGAAGTCGTTGTAAGCCTCGGTGACGTTGGGGCCGATGATCACCTGAAGCTGGCCACCGCTGACTACTGCCCCGAGCGCCTGATCGGCCGATTTGGCGAGCTGGAGATCGATGATCGAGGTGTCTCGTGCGTCGATGCGAAGGCGCGTCGCACAATGAGTTACCGATGTAATGTTCTCTTTGCCGCCAACAGCCTTTAGGACTGTTTCGGACATTGCCTGATATTTCATCTCTTTCTCCTAACCTTCCTGCTCCTGATACTTCGAGATAAGGTCTCGGTACCAATACCAGCTCTTTTTGGGGGTGCGCTCCAGATTGTTCTCGAAGTCGATATGGACAAGTCCGTATCGTTTTTCGTAGCCGTTGATCCAGCTATACAGATCCATCGTCGACCAGAGGTAGTAGCCCTCAACGCGCGCGCCGTCGCGCTTAGCCCTCATCATGTGCTCGATGAACTGGCCCAGAAGCTCGATGCGGTCATCATCGTGGATCATTCCGTCTGCGTCTGGTTGCTCATAGGCGCCATGTCCGTTTTCCGTAATAAAGATGCGGGGCGCGTCATAGCGCTCGTGGACATCCATGATGGTTGAATACATGCAACTTGGGAGTATTTCGCGGCCCCATTTATTGCGGGGAACATTGCTGTCGCGGGCGCTTTCAAACAAGGGCGCAATGCATTTTCCTTCGACTTTTTTGCTCGAACCGCCCTTATTGTTCGCCGAAACGGCAAGCTCTCCACCGTGCCAGTCGGTTACATACTCTCGGCAATACACGTTGAGTCCAATAAAATCGACTTTACCGTCTCTGAATTCTTCTACGTCATTTGGGGATCGATAGAGCGAGACGCCAAGTTTTTCAAGGATTTCGTCCATTTCTGGCGGCAGTTGACCCTGAAGCGCTGGTGCCAGAATCATGCGATTGGCGAAAAAGTCTGCGTATCGAAATACGTCATCAGGGTGCTCGGTTGCCGGGTCGAGTTCGACAACGCCGCCATCGTGGACGGCGCCGATGATGCCGTCGTAGCCCATTTGACGATATGCTCGGACTGCGAGTGCGCTTGCGCGCATCAGGTTGTATTGAAACTGCATGTACGACTGAACGTCGAGCGATCGATTGGGGGGATAGTTGCCCAACATGTTTACGCAGTAGCTGTAGAAATGCGGCTCGTTAACGGTAGCCCAGATTTTGACGCGGTCTCCAAAGCGCTCAAAGCAAATCTTGGCGTATTTGCAGAACCACTCTGCCATGTCGTTGTTCAGCCATCCGCCTTTGCAAGCAAGCGTGAATGGCAGATCGTAATGGAACAGCGTAACGTTGGGCTCTATGCCATTTTCGAGGCAGCAATCAATGACTCGATTATAAAAATCGATACCCTCTTCATTCACTTCGCCGATACCCGTGGGGATGATTCGACTCCATGAAAGAGAGAAGCGATAGGTGTTTTGTCCGCCTTCTTTCATCATGCGGATATCTTCTTCATAGCGATGGTAGAAGTCGCAAGATACATCACCGTCAACATGGTTGATGTTCTTATTGCTTGTGTGGTTAAAGAAATCCCACTCGCCGAGGCCTTTGCCGTCTTCGTTCCAGGCACCCTCGCACTGATAAGACGCCGTGGCGGAACCCCAGAGAAACGGCATGTTGTTCACGTTGCCCATGAATCCCCTTTCCATCATTCAACACGGTGGATACGTGTGACGGAATTACGATTAAGATGACGTCAACTGATTTGAATCATAGGAGAACGACCAAAGCTGTTTGATTCAATAAATGAACCATAATATCGAGGAGAGCGGAAAGAGGGATCACGTGAATATCAATGACTTCGATGTGCTCAATCGCATTAGCTCCATCATCAACAGCGAGTTTGGGTCAAATGATGCCGCCATCGCTCGATATCTCATCGCTCACATTAGGCGTTCGAGCGAAATCAATGTTGCCGCAATAACCCGCGATGCATTCGTGACCCGTTCCGCTGTTCGTCGTTTCTGCAATCGATTGGGCTACCAGTCTCTTAGCGATTTGAAAGAATCATTTACTCAATCAGTCTTTCCAAGCGACTTAAGCCATCGAGAGGAGGAATTTGGCTACGAGGAGTACAGGGCAGAGCTCGACGTTCGCATGATCGAGATGTTCGCTGAGGTCGAAAGCGGCGTGTCCGATATCGCTATTAAGCACCTTGCCGACGAAATTGATGGCCATAAAAACGTTGAAATCTGGTGCACCAATAATGTGAGCGCCAATCTCGTACGATTTCAGCAGGAAATGTTTTATGCGGGCAAGATAGTTCGCATAGTTGCTGGGGCTAACGTCGCGGAATTGAAAAACATGGGAGACGCTTCGCAGTCATTGATAATTCTCGTATCGGTCTCCGGGCTATTTGTGTCACAGGCGCGTGAGTATCTTGAGTGCCGTTCGGGCAGGAAGATTCTAATTACTGCGTTTAGCAACGATGACAAATCGAGGTCTTTTGACCGTGTATATCGTCTTGGTAATGCAGGAAACGGAATTGACCGACTCGGCGTTTATTCGAAATACGCCATGACTTATTTCTTCGACTTGCTATCGTCGTGTTACTTGAGTCGCTACCCCTGCACCAAGGGGGAGCCGCTCTATGGGTCTACTTTGGCCTGGCCCGAGTAGTTGCGGCTCTTTAGTTCTCCCGCCTGGAGAATGAGCGTGGATAATCTGCCGCTTTGGCCTTAGGGCCGCGCTAAAAGTGGGAGATTATCCACGCTCGATCGTGCCGTGGAAGCACGATCGCGACCTATGTAATAGCGCAAGAGGGCCGTTATCGAAGGTCGATATTGCAGGCGTACTCCACCGTGACAAAGTATTCCCTTGGGAAATGTCACCAGCGTAGCAAAATCTACCGTCCTTCATATCTAAACTCAACAAAACCGCAGTTCAAAGGCATATAGATACGCCCGGCACCGTGTATCTAGAGGTTTTCGTTGACAGCCCCTAAGGTTGCATCGTATTATCTTTTTCGTTCGCGGGGGCGGCGGTTCAAAAGACCAAAGGACCTGCGGATACTTGAACGATTGGGAGTTTGCCCGAGTGGTTAATGGGGACGGGCTGTAAACCCGTTGGCTCTGCCTACATAGGTTCGAATCCTATAGCTCCCACCCGTCAAGTGCCTGTATAGCTCAGTCGGTAGAGCACTTCGTTGGTAACGAAGAGGTCACCAGTTCAAGTCTGGTTGCAGGCTCCATCCGGCGGTGTAGCTCAGTTGGTTAGAGCACACGGTTCATACCCGTGGCGTCACTGGTTCGAATCCAGTCACCGCTACCATAGGTAACACGGTGGCTTCTCAATAGTATGTTGAGAGGCCACTATGGTATAAAGGCAAAGTCCCGTCCGGGGACGACCTGTTAAGAGGAGGGCTTTATGGCCAAAGAGAAGTTTGAGCGCACTAAGCCGCATGTTAACATCGGCACCATTGGTCACGTCGACCACGGCAAGACCACGCTGACCGCTGCCATCACCAAGGTTCTCTCCGAGACCGAGGGCTGCAAGGCTGACTTCACTGCGTTCGAGAACATCGACAAGGCTCCCGAGGAGCGCGAGCGCGGCATTACGATCTCCGTCTCCCACGTTGAGTACGAGACCGCTGCCCGTCACTACGCTCACGTTGACTGCCCGGGCCACGCTGACTACGTCAAGAACATGATCTCCGGCGCTGCTCAGATGGACGGCGCTATCCCTGTCTCTTATACACATCTCCGAGCCCACGAGACTAAGGCGAATCTCGT
>UQOJ01000040.1 GCA_900542635.1 uncultured Collinsella sp. | reverse complement strand
ATGTCATGCGGACTCCAAACCGGACCTGATGGTCCAACTTTTTGTCCGCAGTCCCCACCAATCATACCAGTCAAAAAAGCCCCGTCCCAAAAAGACAACTTAGCCCAAGACGCGGGCCATGCGTGCCTTAAACTCCACGAGGAAGCGCGGAGCATCCACGGTCAGTGCCACAAGCGCGCTCTTGTCCGGATCGGACAGGCGGCGCTCATCGCAGATGGTGCGACCGCGGTACTCGCCCAGCAGATCAACACGCAGGTTGCAGCCGAGCGCACCTACGAGCGTGGGGTCGATCGCCACGGCAACGGCCAGCGGATCGTGCAGCGCACAACCACCCAGGTAGGGTGCGTTCATCTCGTACGAGCCAATGTAGTGCTCGACCATGCTCGCAAATGCGCAGCCCGCCATGGTGCCCGAGCCCGTCCAGCCGGCAATGTCGCGGCGTGTGAGCACCACGCGATGCGTCACGTCCAGACCCACCACGGTGAGCTTACGGCCCGAGCGCAGCACCGCGTCGGCTGCCTCGGGGTCGCTCGCCATATTGGCCTCGGCGCCCGCGCTCACGTTGCCGGGCACGGTAAGGGCGCCGCCCATCACGACCACGCGGCCGATGGACATCATCGCTGCCGCATCGCGCTCCAGGGCGAGCGCCAGGTTGGAGAGCGGGCCAGTCGCTACGTAGACCAGATCGGGACCATAAGTGCGCGCGGCATCGATCAGATAATCGACCGCAGCGTTGCCGTCGGCCGAGGTCGCCCCCACCGGCTCGTAGGGCGACGCGGGCACGCTCGCGCCGCCGATGCCGTTCTTGCCGTGAATGAGCGCGGTGGACGCCGGCGGCGTATAGGGCTCAGTCGCCTGCAGAGGACGGTCGGCGCCCAGGTACACCGGCACCTCGGGGCGACCCAGCAGATCGAGCACCGCCAGGCAGTTGTGCGCCGATTGCTCGACGCGCACGTTGCCAAAGCACGTGGTGATGCCCACGAGCTCCACCTCGGGGCTCGCGATGGCATAGGCCAGCGCCATCGCATCATCCACACCCATATCCAGATCAAGGATCAGCTTCTTGATTGCCATTGTTCTACTCCGCTTCTCCGTCTTTATCGTTTAACTAAACCAATGTTCAACTTCGGCGCTCGTGGGAATCGATTGCTGAGCGCCCAGGCGCGACACCGTCACTGCCGAGGCGCGAGCACCCGCAGCCATGCACTCAAAGAGCGGCAAGCCCTCTAGGCGAGCCGCCGCCAACGCGCCGATAAACGTATCGCCGGCGGCCGTGGTATCGACTACCGTACTCGAAAGTGCCGGCATGCGCAGCAGCTCGCCGTCATCGCCGAGCGTAACCGACCCGGCGCCGCCCAACGTGATGACCGCAGCTCCGGCGCCCTTGTCGAGCAGCGCTTTGAGCGCGGCGATGCAACTCACATCATCCGTGGGCAGAATGCCCGTCAGAACCTGGCACTCGGTCTCGTTGGGACAGACCAGGTCGACCGCAGGCCAGGCCTCCGCAGGCAGCTCACAGGCAGGCGCTGGATTAAAGACCGTATAGAACCCCAGCTCGTGAGCGCAAACAAGCGCCTCGGCCGTCGCCGCAAGGTCACATTCGCCCTGGGCGATAAAGACGCTTCCGGCAGCCGGGGCAATCTCGCTGGCGTCACTATCGAGTTCATCGGCCACCAGACGCCTCAGCGCGCGGGCAACGTCCTCGCCCGCAAGCGCATGGTTGGCGCCCGGCGACAGCACGATGCGGTTGTCTCCCTCGCAGCGAATGATGGTCGCCGTTCCCGTCTCCACATCATCGCGATGCACTACAAAGTCACAGTCCACGCCGGCGTCTTGGAGCCCCGCCACGAGCGACGCGCCGAACGCGTCGCGACCGACCGCGCCGATCATGTGCGTGCAAGCGCCCATACGCGCGGCAGCTACGGCCTGATTGGCGCCCTTGCCGCCGGCGTTGGTGATAAACCCGCTGCCGCCGACGGTCTCGCCCGCACGCGGTATGCGCTCGCACGCCACCGAAAGGTCCATGTTCATGCTGCCGAACACCGCAACGATGCCGCGATCTGCCATGGAAACCTCCTCATCTGCGGGCCTTATGCCCACCGCCAGCCGTCGATCGTGCACTCTCGCACCCCCTATAACTTTAGTTCACTTTGATGTGGACGCGCGCTTGAGCTTGCGCCAGCAGCAAGCATTCACAGGAGCAGGCAGCTACAATGAAGGCGTGCTGATTATTCTCGTCATTGGATGATGTTTTATGGAACAACTCTCGCAATCGGGCTCGCGCGGTCGACGCCGCACGGGCAACGAGCCGGCGCCGCACGAACGCGTGAAGGGCGAACGCCGTGCCAACGAACCGCGACGCACCGTGAGCCCCCATCGTGCTTCTGCCAACAACGCGGGCCGCGCCAACACTCCCGCCGCGGAGCAGACGCCTGCTCGCCCCAAATCCCGCTACATCCCTGCCCTTGACGGCCTGCGTACGCTCGCCGTCGTCGCGGTGGTGCTCTATCACCTTAACCTCACGTGGGCGCAGGGCGGCCTGCTTGGCGTCACGATCTTCTTTGTGCTTTCGGGCTATCTGATCACGCGCTTGCTGCTCAACGAAGTCGCTAAGACCGGACGCATCGACCTTAAGAGCTTCTGGATTCGCCGCATCCGTCGCCTGGTCCCCGCCGTGGTAACGGTAGTGTTCGTGACCTGCGCGCTGTGCACCATCTTTAACCACGTGATGCTCACCAAGATGCGCCCCGACATCCTGCCGTCGCTGTTGTTCTTCAACAACTGGTGGCAGATTGCCCAAAACGTCTCGTACTTCAATGCTCTGGGCGACCCCTCGCCGCTCACGCACTTTTGGTCGCTTGCCATCGAGGAACAGTTCTACCTGATTTGGCCGCCACTGCTGTTTGCCATGGTATCCATGCATGTGAGCAAGCCCAACACGCGCCGCGTGGTTCTGGGCCTTGCCGCGGTATCTGCCCTCGCCATGATGGTGCTTTACAACCCTGCCGCCGACCCCAGCCGCGTGTACTACGGCACCGACACCCGCGTGTTCTCGCTGCTGCTGGGTGCCTGGATGGCCTTTATCCCCGATCGCGACCTGGCGCCGGTGCGCCTCGCTCATCGTTTGGGACTCAATCGCCTGGCTGGCGCCGCCAAGCACGGCAAGAACGCCGAGGGCAAGCCTGGCAAGAAGGTCGACGAATCAGCCGATACCGCCCCGGCACAGCCGAGCGCCCTCGTGCGCTTTTGGTCCTCGCCCACATCCATCGATGTGTTGGGCGTCGTGGGTCTGGTTGGCCTTGCCGCCATGGTCGCGCTCACCAACGGCTACACCGCCTTCCAGTATCGCGGAGGCACGCTGCTGTGTTCGATCCTCACGCTCATGGTCATCGCGGCCTGCGTGCAGCCCCAGGGAATGGTTGCCCGCGCGCTATCCGCCGAGCCACTCGTGTGGGTTGGCAAGCGCTCCTACAGCATCTACCTGTGGCACTATCCGCTGCTGCTCCTCATGAACCCGGTCGCCAACATCAACGATACGCCGTGGTGGCAGTACATTTTGCAGGTGTTGTTGGTGGTCGCCGTGGCAGAGTGCTGCTATCGCTTTATCGAGACTCCGTTTAGGAAGGGCGCCTTTGGGCGCACCGTCGCCGAATTCCGCGATGGCACCACCACGCCCGCCAACTGGGCACGCACGCACATCCCTGTCTGCGCAGCCTGCGCTGTCGTGTTGGTCGTTGCACTGGGCGGCCTGATCTTTGTGCCCGAGACGTCTGCGCTGAGCGGCGAGGGCGCCGAAGTTCTGAACAAGGAAGCCAAGAACACCGCGCCCACCGACCAGCAGGCGGCCGACGACACCGACAAGGACAACGACGGCTTCCCCGATGGCTCCTACGATCTGCTTATGATCGGCGACTCCGTGTCGCTGCGTGCCGTAGACACCTTTGACGGCGTGTTCCCGCACAGCCATATCGATGCCGAAAAGGGCCGCCAGTTTGATGCGGGGCGCGCGACATTTGAGGGCTATATCCAGCAGAACCTTGCCGGCAAGATCGTGGTCTTTGCCCTGGGCACCAACGGCTTGGTAACCGACGACCAGATCGACGCCATCATGGCCGATGCAGGAGATAAGCGTATTGTGGTGTTTGTGAACACGCGCAGCCCGCAGCCGTGGGTTGGCTCTACCAACCAGGCCATCGCCAACGCCGCTACGCGCTACAAGAACGTGCGCGTTATCGACTGGTACGGATACAGTGCCAACCGCAACGACCTGTTCGATGGCGATGGCACGCATCTATCGACCACTGGCGTGACTGAGTACCTCAACTTGATCCACGATGCTGTCAAGAAGGACCTGCCCGTACACCCCGAGGATCACGTCAACGATCCGCAACCGGCAGCCGTCAAGTCCGCCACCGACGCGCTCGTCAATGCTCTCGCTATCAAGCCACACAAGCTGGGCACCGACAAGTAACCTGCAGCGCAAACTTCCCACATCCGGAGGGGGCGTCTGCCACGGCAGACGCCCCCTCCGGCAGTTAGGGACGTTCCTTATGTGCCGGTACCTAGGGACACTCCTGGCGCAGCCAATGAAGACCTCTACGGATGAATTCCAGGCCGCTCCGTCGCTCCAGACATCGTTTCCGCGCCTCGCGCCTGCCCCAAACAATCAAAACAAGCCCTTTTCGCCGCACCCTCAAAGGTCTGTGGGCAAAAAAGGGCAAATATGAGTACTGTTACCATTTTAGTAGCAGGCAAAACCACCCAAAATGACGTCCGAGCGAACCCTACAACCCCCTAAGACAGCCAACCTGACTGGTTTAAGGCGTATTGGAGCCAATTTTAATGAACATACTATAGGTTATGTTTATTATCTTCTTGAATGTAAATGCTATTCACTTAGCAACATTACTCATATTTGGCATTTTTTGCCCACTGCCATATAACTAACACCCTATAGCAGACAAAAACAGGCCGTAGCCCATCGCTGCGGCCTGTTTGGAGTCCAAAAGAGGCGCTAAGCGCTGTAACCCATCGCCTGCAGAACAAACATGACGACCGTGAGCACCGTAATCACACCGATAGTCGCCCAAGTGAGCACATTCCACACGCGGCCGTTGCGGTTGGCACCCATAATGTGACGGTCAGCGGCAATAACCACCTGGAACACCAGAACCACGGGCAGTAGCACGCCATTGATGACCTGCGAGGTCATCATAATCTGGAACAGATCGACGCCGGGCATAAGCACCAGCACGGCAGAGATACCGATAATGGCCGTAATGATGCCGCGATAGACCGGGGCCTCGTCCCAGCTGCGGTCGGCACCGCGCTCCCAGCCAAATGCCTCGCAGATAGCGCTCGACGTAACGCCCGGCAGCACGCAGGCAGCCAAGAAGCTCGCCGCGACCAGGCCCGAGGCAAACAGTACCGTGGACCACTGACCCGCAATAGGCTCCAGCGCACGGGCAGCATCGGCAGCATCGCTAATCTGAATGCCCGCCGGGAACAACACCGTACCAGTCGTGATGATAATAAAGCCGGCAATGACATCGGCGGCAAGCGAGCCGCTCACGGTATCGATGCGCTGCAGCACGATATCGTCCTCGCCCGCGTTCTTATCGACCACGTTGTTCTGCGCCAAGAAAATCATCCACGGCGCGATGGTGGTACCGATCGTTGCGACCACGAGCGACACGTAGCTGGGGTCATTTTGAATGTTAGGCACGACCAAGTCGACCGCGACCTCACCCCAGTTGGGGCCAGCCATAAATGCAGCGACGATATAGGTCACGAACACGCAGCTCACCAGCAGCAAAATCTTCTCGATGCGCTGGAAACTACCCGACATGGTAAGCATCCACACCAGCAGCGCCACCAACGGCACCGAGATGCTCGCCGGCACGCCAAAGAGGGCAAGGCCGCTGGCGATGCCCGCAAACTCCGAAATGGTCACAGCCGTGTTGGCGATCAACAGCGCCGCCATAGCAAGTACACTCTTGCGCACGCCAAAGCGCTCGCGAATGAGCGATGCCAAGCCCTTGCCCGTGACGCAGCCGCAGCGCGCCGCGGTCTCCTGCGTCACGATGAGCAGCACAGTCATGACGGGAAGCATCCAGAGCATCTTGTAGCCATAGCTGGCGCCCGCGCTGGAATACGTTGCAATGCCGCCGGCGTCATTGCCCGAAAGCGCCGCCAGCAGGCCGGGACCCATAGCGCCAAAGATGGCCGCGATGGTCAACTTTTGCTTGGTGCCCGACTTTTGCTTGGTATTTTGCACGCGACCACCTAACCCATGACCGACATGGTGAGCAGCACCGCAGCGGCGCAGTACGCTACGCACGAGATCATGACGGCAATAACGTTCATGGCAGTGCCCGACGTGTTGAGGTCATGCTCGTCACGCCAGAACAGCACCATCAGGTAAATCACGGCGCTCATGTTGCCAACCAGGCAAATGATGGCAGCGATATTAAAGCACCCCGTAAAGAGTTGCTCCTCAAACATGGGCGCATCGGGGAACGCGGCGGTGCGCACCAGCTGGGCGCACAGGTAGGTCACGAGCGACAGAATCAGGCCCATGCCCGTGCTCTGGAAGAAGAACCCCAGATACGGCTTGGGCTCGTCGTCGTGACCGTCATACTCCAGGAAGTAGTTCTTGACGAACGACACCATGCGCGAGGCCGCCAGCAGCACGAGCGGCATGGCGCACATGGGGAACACCACCAGATGCGCGGAGCCCAGCGCCGTCCCCAGCACCGTCGCCATAATGCACGAGGCGATGCCCCACACGACGACCCAGTACTGACGATGCACGAACCAGCTGAGCACGTTCGTCGAGTCGTCCGACGCGCTATCGCCCGAGCCGACACCGGCGATCTGCAGGTCCTCCTGATGCTCCTCGGCGATAACGTCCATGGCGTCGTCGAAGGTCACGATACCCAGGATATGACGGTTCTCGTCGCAGACAGGGATGGCAACCAGGTCGTACTTGGTCATCTCGTCCGTTACGTCTTCCTGGTCCTCGTCGGGCGACACATAGACCAGGTCGCGATAGGCCAGCTGACCCAGCGTGGCGTCGCGGTCGGCTACGATCAGCGTGCGCAGCGAAAGCACGCCGGTCAGCATGCCGCTCGGATCCTCGGTATAGACGTAGTAGACACTCTCGAAGTCCTCATCGAGTTTGCGAATCGCCTCGATGGCATCGCCGACCGTCGCCGTGGCGGGCAGCGAGACAAACTCCGAGGTCATGATGCGGCCGGCGGTGTTGTCCTCATACCCCAGCAGGTTACGAATCGCCTTCTCCTCCTTGACGCCCATCAGGCGCAGGAGCTTCTCGGCCTTCTCGTAATCGAGCTCGTCGATCAGGTCGGCGGCGTCGTCCGGGTCCATCATGGCCAGCATCGACGATGCGTCCGTGTCGGACAGGCCCTCGAGCATCTCGGTCATAAGCTCGTCGTCATCGAACTCCGAGATGGCCTCGGCGGCCTGGGCAGTATCGAGCTGCGCGAACACCTGCGCACGCAGGCGCGGGTCGAGCTGCTCGATGATGTCGGCAATGTCGGCAGGGTGCAGCTCGCCGAGCGTCTTGTGCGACACCGAGAGTTGAATGTTCTTGGTCGAGCGGTCGAGCAGGTCCATGTAGGACCAAGCGATGATGTCCTCACTGAGCGGCTTGCCCAGGTGCTTCATAAAGCCTTCGACGATATGCTCGAGCGCGGGGCTGATGGCGCGTAGCAGACCGCGAGCACCAACCTCGGCGCCCAGCAGGCGCAGCTGGTTTTCGCCCGACATGGAAAACTTGATGTCGTTTACGCGCACGACCTTCATGCCCTGCGTGTCGACAATCTGCTTGTTGAGAACGTCGCGGGCAAGCAAGAGTTCGGTCGGCTGCAGGTACGAAAAACGGATTTCGGTGGCCGACGTCTTAAGGTGTACACCCGTCTCGTCGATACGGTCGACCCATTTGCGCCAGCTGATCATAAACGGCGTCTTGCCGGGTCCGCGGAACGCGAGCGACGTCACGTGCGGAAAAACTTCGCCGGTGGCAATGCCAAAATCGTTCACTACGCCGAGCTTTTCGCCATCGACGTCCAAGACCGGCAACTTGAGCATCTCACTCAGATAATTCAATGGTGCTCCCCATCATTATTCCTTCGGGCTGCGGCCGTGATAGCGCACGCTCCGTGGACTTCTGGATATGTATACGCATGCGCGGGCGGCACACCGCTCGGCGCTCACACCCCGTGCATGCGCAAGAAGCACCTGCAAGGGGTCATCGACTGTATGGTCGAGGTTTGGATTTCACCTGTAACCTTTCTCTTGACCCTTGTTATCCGCAGTAACTATAGCATCAGCATCGCGCCGTGGCGCCGAATTTATGCGCTGCACATTGCAGGCATACCAAACGCTGACGCATCCGTGACATAGTCATTGGGGACATTTTTAAACGACTATTCCGTGGTGTCGTCATTTTCGGCGAGCTGGGGGAACACGGCGTCCTTGGGCATGGTGACCTTCGTCAGCGAGGTGAGCTTTTTGCTCAGCGACGTGTCCGTCTTGACCAGGTCACTCAGCGTCACGATCTTGTAGCCATCGGCGACAAGGCCATCGATAATCTGCGGCAGCGCTTCGAGCGTCTGCTCGGCGCATTCGTCTCTATCGGTGAGCAGCACGATATTGCCCGGCGTCACCGAATCGAGCACCGTCGAGACCTGTTCGTCGGCACCGTTGAGCAGCCAGTCGCCCGAGTCGATATTCCACGAGACCACGGCGGAGACCAGGTCCATCGCATCAATCCAGTTTTGCTCGTCAAAGGCAGCGTAGGGAGCACGCAGCAGCATCGTCTTCACGCCGGTCGCCGACTTAATCGCATCGGTGCCTTTCGTGATCTGTTCGCGTACCGCCTCACGGTCCTGACCCTTGAGCGAATCGTCGCTGTAGCTGTTGGATCCGATCTCGCACCCGGCATCGACAATCGCCTTGGCCGTGGCAGGCGAGGCCTCGGCCGCATCGCCCGAAAGGAAGAACGTCGCGGTGACGCCCTTTTCCTTGAGCACCTGCAAGATCTGCTTGGTAGCGCCGCTCGGACCCTCGTCAAACGTCAGCGCCACGTACTTTTTGTTGCCCTTGGGCGCCACGCTGGCGCACGCAACAACGCAATCGGTGGCGGGCACAACCTCGCCGCGGTCTTGCGTCTTGCCCGACTGCTCACCAACCCACACCTCGGATCGGCCCTGGACACCCCATGTCTGCACATACTCGATAGCGCCCGTGCCCTCGACCTTGAGCCTGGGCTCGATAACCGCAGCCTGAACCTCGTGTTTCTCGTAGGTGTTACGGCCATCCTTGACCGTCACCTTCTCGCCGCCCTCAAGTTCGCGGCTATCCCATTTGCCCTGTTTCACGCGCTTGCCGTCGACCTTCACCGACAGTTTTTCGCCCCCATGGCGCTTGAGCACGCTGTCATCGACGGCCAGCAGGTCGCCTGCGTCGTAGGTGTCAGTCAAATCCTGTTCGTCGATGAGATTCTGCAGCGTAGAGCCCACGCGCACCGCGGTCTTCTGGCCGTTGAGCTCCACGTCCACACTGCGGTTGACGTAGCCCACGACGGCAGCGATAAACAGCACGAGCGCGCAACCCACGGCGATGAGCGCATAGGGCAGGCGAGACGAACGACGGGGTGTGCGGCTGTTGCCGATGCGCGCGCTGCGATCGCTAAAGCCGCGGCTATGGTTGAGATACATCGCGCCGGGTTTACGGTGACGGCGGCGCTGACCGCTGGGCAGCTGCCCCAGGTCGCGGCGCGCCGTCGGACGCGCACCCGAACGCCCGTTTAAGTTGGATCCGTTTTGGCGCATGTGCCCTCCCCCATAAACACAGCAAGCCGGAGCAACAGGTCTCCGGCTTGCCTCCCATCATTTGGTACGTCGCTATTTTGTAGCTTTTGACGAGCCTCCGCTCGCCTTTTGGTATTCGTCCTTAAAGGCCTTGAACATGCCGCGCGTCTTGCCGAGCTGCTTGCCCAGTGCGCGACTGCCCTTGTCCACGGCAACCGATCCCTTGTCGTCGAGCACCTTGGCGCCCTTTTTGACCTTGTCGCCCACCACGACGCTGGCCTCTGCGGCCTTGGCAGCCGCACCGCCCGAATACCCGAGCGACTTGACCTCGTCTGAGACGACCATCGCGCCGTTCTCGTAGCCGCGCAGCATCGTCGGCGGCACCTGCGTGTCGCCAACCAAAACACTCGAAGCAGCACCGGCGGTCACATAGAATGCCTGCACGATGCCCGAGCGTGGCTTGAACTCAACGTCCGAGCAATAGCCCACGGCGTCGCCCGATTCCGTGCGCACGTCCATACCGACCCAGATGATGCAATCGTCCAGGTTGATGTCGAGGCGCTTGGCGGCGGCGGCATCGTAGGTGCCCTTGACGTCATCGACCGCAATGGCGCCCTCGTAGACACCAATGGCGTCGAGCGCTACGAATCGGTCGGGACGCTCGATCATGCCCGCGATATCGGACTGGCGGACCATAAAGCCGACCACGCGCGTACCGCCCGGGGTAAAGACCGGAAAGTGAATCTTTCCGAGCTTTTTAGGGCTGCGCGGCGTGCCGTCCTTTTTGGTGCGCTTGTCCTCGGTAGGCTTGCGATAGATCTTGGCGCCGACAAAATCCCCGGCGCGCATTATGCCTCGGTCGAGGGCTCCGCAGCCTCGGTATCAGCCTCGACGGCGTTCTCGACCACGACGTCGGCGGCAGGCGTCACGTTGCCGCCCGAAATGGCGTCGTTGAACTGCTCGCGCAGCTGGTCCATGCGCTCGCGGGCCAGGTCGACCTTGGCGCGCAGGTCGTCGGTCTTGGCGTCGACCATCGGGCCAAAGTCATTCACCGCAGCACGGGCCTCCTCGGCGCTGTGCTCGTAGGTGTCGCGCATATTGTCCCAGGCGTCGTTGGCGATATCGGCAGCCATGGCGCGGGTCTCGGCGCCCGAGCGCGGGGCCAGAGCAACGCCGACAATAGCACCGGCAGCGGCACCAAAAAGTGCGCCGGAGACAAAGCTGAAAGTCTTACCCATGATCATTCCTCTCCTGCGGGCACGTCGGTGCCCACCGTTTGAATGCTGTCCATTATACCCGCAGCGCATCACTTGCCGCTCCGCTCATCTGCGTACGGCAAAGGCGCAGGTACGTGATGGTGATAAACGCGTAGGCCTACTCCTGAGGCATAGCCGGCATGGCCACCGTGGCACCCGGGTCCTCGCCGGCGCCGTCCACGAGCGGCAGGCCGCCCTCATGCGCAGGCCCCGCCGGAACCGTCGCCGCACCGCCAAAGACGGCAGCGGAGGCCTCGTGGTTCTCGGCAACCGCGCCCTCGGTATCAATCGCCACCTGGGGCTCGTCGTCAAAGTTGGGGACGCCTTGGGGCTCGGTGGGAACGGGCTCGGCGGTCGCATCGGCAACGGGCTCGGCGTCGACCGGCACATCGCCCTCGTCAGCGCCCTCGTCCTCGACAGCATCTTCGCCGTTCGCAGCGGCGACGGCCTCGTGAGGATTCTTACCCTCGGCCTCGGCGCGCATGCCCAGCACCAGGTTGCGCAGGCCCGTGACCGTACCGTCCACATCGGGAGCGGGCTGGTCGGCATGCAGATAGGCCCAATCCATCATAAAGGTCGCCGAAGACAGCGCGCCGATGGCCAGCGCGTCATCGGGACACGAAAGCTCGACCTCAAAGACACGCTCATCGTGCTCGCTTACGCGGGTGCGGCCGCACGAAATGCTGCCAGCGAGACCGGTCTCGTTCATGAGCTCGACCGTCACGTGCTCCAGCAGATGGCAAAGCTCGGTCTGGCCCATGCAGTCCTGGAACTCGCGACCGGAATCGCCCAGGCACAGATGCTTGGCAATCGCAGGTACCAGGTAGTACACGCGCGCCGTGGCCTCGATGTCCTCCGAGGTCATAAGCGGCATGCCGGGGTTCACCAGCACGTGCGCGCAGATCTTGTCCTCGCTGACGGTGACCTTAAGGATGTTGAACAGGCCTGCCATAACTCTCCCCTACTCTTCCTTGCCCTACTCGTCGCCGTCGTGCGGGTCCGCAGGGCCCGTACCCGGCGCCGTCGGCTTATCCGCCGAAGACTCGGAATCCTTCTTATCGGTTTCGGCCGGAGCGATCACGCGAATGAGCGAGATGCGCTGGCCACGCATCGACTGTACCTTGAACTTGTACCCCGCGACCTCAAACACCTCTCCGATGTCGGGCACCGAGTCGCAAAGCTCCAAAATCCAGCCGGCGATGGTCTCATAATCATCGCTTTCCTCGAGCGGCCAACCAAGGTCAATCGCGTCATCGCACGAAAAACGCCCATCGACAAGCCACTCGCGGCGCGAAAGGCGCGTGAGGTACTTGTTGTCGGGGTCAAACTCGTCCTCGATCTCGCCCACGATCTCCTCGACGATGTCCTCGATGGTGATGATGCCGGCCGTGCCACCGTACTCGTCCACGACCACTACGATCTGGTCGTGCGAGGTCTGCATCTCGGACAGCAGCGGCAGGATGTCCTTGGTGTCGGGCACAAAGGTGGCGTCGCGCAAAAAGTCGGCGATGGGCTGGTCGCCCTTGCCGTCGAGCGAAGGCTGGATCAGGTCCTTGATGTGCGCGATGCCCACGACGTTGTCGGGATCCTCGTGATAGACGGGGATGCGGCTAAAGCCGGTCTGGCGCATGGCGGACAGCACGTCGGCGACCGTCTCGTCGTCCTCGCACATGGTGGTGTCCACGCGCGGCACCATGACCTCGCGGGCAACGGTGTCGCCCAGGTCGAAGATCTCGTGGATCATGCGCTTTTCCTCGTCGAGCAGGTCGTCCTGCTCCGAGACCATGTATTTGATCTCTTCCTCCGAGACGTTTTGGCGGTCGTCGGCGCTCTTGATGCGCAGGATACGGGCCAGGCCGTCGGAGCAGGCACCGGTCAGCCACACGAGCGGGCGGGCGATCTTTTGGAACACGGAGAGCGGTCCCACGACCTGTTTGGATACGCCTTCGGCATTAGCCAGGCCGATGCGCTTGGGCACGAGCTCGCCGATCACGATGGACACGAAGGCGACGGCGACGGTGATGATGACCGGCGCCAGGCCGCGCGCGACGGCGGAAAGCGGCGCGATGCCAAAGCTCATGAGCCACGTGGCAAGCGGGTCGGACAGGCTCGTCGAGGCGACGGCGGACGAGGCAAAGCCCACGAGCGTGATGGCGACCTGGATGGTGGCGAGCAGCTGATCGGAATCGGCGGCCAGCTTAATGGCGCGCTCGGCGCGTTTGTCGCCTTCCTCGGCCTCGTGCTCCAGCACAGCGCGCTTTGCCGTGGTGAGCGCCATCTCGGACATAGAGAAGTAGCCGTTGATGAGGGTCAAAACGAGGGTGGTGATAAGGGAGATGGTTATGTCCATCGGGAGTTTCTCGAACCTCCAAGATTCGGGACGTTAGGGTAAAACGTTGGTGGCGGATACGGCAATTGCGCCGGCACCCAAACGAGGACGCGGGCGCGCAGGCATGGTCGCTAGATTACGAAGAGGATCACCGCCATGAACTGGAAGATGCTGCCGGCGAGCACCCACAGGTGAAACACGCTGTGCAGATAGTGCACGTTTTTGGCGATATAGAACGGCACGCCCGCGGTGTAGCACACGCCGCCGACGGCGAGCAGGGCAAGTGCCACGGGATTGAGCAGCGCCACAAGTTCGGGCAGCTTAAAGACAACGAGCCAGCCCATCAGCAGGTAGACCAGGCCACTTACCCAGTGCGGTTGACGCTCGCGCATAAAGCACTCGAGGGCGATGCCGATAATGGCGATGGCCCATACGGCAAAGAACAGCGCAGGACCGCCGTCGTTTGCGAGCGTGATGAGGCAAAACGGCGTATAGCTGCCGGCTATGAGCAGGTAGATGCAGCTGTGGTCGATGATGCGAAACACGCGCTTGGCGCGCGCTGGTTGAATCGCGTGGTAGAGGGTGGAGGCCAGGTATTCGAGAATAATGCTGACGCCATAGACAATCGCCGCGGCCATGTGGGCCGGGCCTCCGCCGCGCAGGGCAGCGAATACGATCAGGAGCACCAGGCCCGCGATACCCAGCAGGCAGCCGACACCATGGGTGACGGAGTTCATGATCTCCTCGCCCACCGTGTAGTGTGGAACGGCCGCGGTCTTGGGTCGCGGCTTAGAACTGTCGCTCGAATCGGACATGCCGGTTACATCCTCCAACGTAAAGAGTTCTCAACACTATATCAAAGCGTCTAGGTACGTGCGAAATTTGCACCATACGTGACCCTTTGTTTACCCATTCTTTGTCTGTTGACGCATCAACGGCGAACGTCCATAATGCGCTTGCATTAAATGTTGATGTATTAACATCTTATAGGAGAATACCGCATGGCTCAAAACGCACGTTCCCATCGAAAGCTCAAGATAGCCGGCATCGTTGCACTGGTGGTTGTCGTTGCGCTGCTCGGATTTGCCGGCAACTTTCTGTTTGACTTCGCGCTGAATCCCCAAGCGCCGTACACCATGAAGATGATGCAGGATAGCAAGAACGACAAAGAAGGCGAGCAGCCGGATGCCGAGGAAACCGAGGCGCGGGCGTGGTTTAAAGAGAATCGCGAGAGCAGCAGCCTCACCGCAGATGACGGAACCGAGCTCGCCGCTTGGTATTTTGCCGCCTCGGAGAACACCCACGATTACGCCGTCTGCCTGCATGGATATACCAATGAGCCCATCGGCATGGCCCGATACGCCAAGCGCTTCCACGACCGCGGCATGAACGTGCTCGCGCCTGCCGCCCGCGCCCACGAGCGCTCCGGCGGCGACTATATCGGCATGGGCTGGCCCGAGCGACTCGATGTTATCACATGGATTGGGCGGATCGTTCAGGCTGACCCCGAGGCGCGCATCCTGGTCTTTGGCGAGTCGATGGGTGCGGCAACCGCCATGAACGTGGCGGGAGAATCTTTGCCGTCCAACGTGAAATGCATTATCGAGGACTGCGGTTATACGAGTGTTTGGGACGAGTTTTCTCTGCAGCTCAAGGACGTGTTCGGCCTGCCCAGCTCTCCCTTGCTCGATGTAGCAAACTTGGTGTGCAACGTGCGCGCGGGCTACGACTTTCATAAGGCGAGCAGCGTGGAGCAACTCAAACACGCGACGGTTCCCATGCTGTTTATCCACGGCGACCAGGACACCTTTGTGCCGTACGACATGCTCGACCAAAACTACGACGCGTGCGCCAGCAAGGTCAAGCAAAAGCTCACCATCCATGGCGCTACCCACGCCAAGAGTGCGCAAGTTGACCCCGAGCTCTACTGGAACACAGTCAACAACTTCCTCGACGAGTATTTTTAGGCAAATAGTACGGTTTACTGGTCCATCTGGCCCCTAGCACTTCCGAAAAGCCGCCCGCGAGAGCTGTGCTCGCGGGCGGCCTTTGCTAACGTTGCGCTACAAAAGCGCTTGATATGTCCAATAGATAGGTGCTATTTGACCTCGATGAGCTCGTACTTGCTCGTGCCTAGGCCGATCTTCTCGGCATGCGCAATGCAGGTGCGCCAGTCGGTGTCGGGATGCGTGATGCAGAAGGGGTCCTTGGCCTGCTCGCCCTCCAGATGCTCGTGGTTATGCTCCATCTTGGCCGCGCTATCGGTGAGCTCGGTGTTGGGCAGCGGCTCGGATGCCATGACGGCATCGGCGCAGGCCTGGTCGATGGCGACCGGGTCGAAGCTCGCGAACATGCCGATATCGTTGACGATAGGCGTGTCGTTTTCGGGATGGCAATCGCAGTTGGGGCTAATGTCCATGGCGAGCGAAATGTGGAAGCTCGGGCGGCCGTCGACGACGGCCTTGGTGTACTCGGCGATCTTGCAGTTGAGCACGTCGGCCGCGGCGTCATGGCCGGGCTTGATGGCGTCCTGGTTGCACACGCCGATGCAGCGGCCGCAGCCCACGCAGCGATCATGGTCGATAGCAGCAACGTGAACCGTACGGGTGTTGCCGTTGGCGAGCTCGCGCTCACGGGTGTCGTCAAACGAGATAGCGCTGTGCGCACAGACCTTTTCGCAGGCACGGCAGCCAATACAGTGCTCGGTCGCGACGTTCGGCTTGCCGGCGGCATGCTGCTCCATCTTGCCGGCGCGGCTGCCGCCGCCCATGCCCAGGTTCTTCATGGCGCCGCCAAAGCCGGCCTGCTCATGGCCTTTAAAGTGCGTGAGGCTGATCACAATATCGGCATCCATGAGTGCCCGACCGATCTTGGCCTCGCGCACGTACTCGCCGCCCTCGACCGGGATGAGCGCCTCGTCGGTACCCTTGAGGCCGTCGGCGATGATGATCTGGCAACCCGTGGCATACGGGGTAAAGCCGTTCTGATAGGCGGTATCGATGTGCTCGAGCGCGTTTTTGCGGCTACCGACATAGAGTGTGTTGCAGTCGGTGAGGAAGGGCTTGCCACCCAGCTCCTTCACGACATCCGCGACGGCGCGGGCGTAGTTGGGACGCAAAAAGCTCAGGTTGCCCAGCTCGCCAAAGTGAATCTTGATGGCAACGAACTTGTTCTCAAAGTCGATCTGCTCGATACCGGCGTGACGTATGAGGCGCTTGAGCTTGTCGAGCTGGCTCTCGCGAGCATGCGTGCGCAGGTTGGTGAAGTACACCTTAGCGGGTGCTGCTGTTGCAGTTGCGGTCATAGATCTATCCCCTCGGTCTATATGGCGTTACAGACATAGAGGATGGTACCAGTTAAAGCAGAGTTAAAGTCAAGTACGGCACCTAGTCATTGGGGACGTTCTTAAATGAGTAGTCGCAAGGGGCTACTCATTGGGGACAGACTTAAATGAGTGCCTCGCCACCTGGCAGCTAGGGACGCGCCGTCACGTTTGTGGCGGCGCGTTCTGGCGTGGCCACAATCTGGTTTGATGGCGTGCCCTGGCGTGACGGAGCGTCCTGGCGCGGACCGCTAGCCCTTTTGCGCGACCAGATGCGCGCGGAATCCCTTCTGTGCCTCGAGCTTGAGCGGGGTGAGCCCGGATTCCTCGACGAGCGCGCGTAGCTCGGACAGCTTGAGGATGCGCACGTCGCCATGGCCCAAGAGGCGTGCCAGCGGTAGCTCGATGTTGTTCATGAGCCAGACCGCGACATCGTTCGAGGTGTAGTCGCGAAGGACCAGTCGCCCGCCGGGCCGAAGGACGCGTGCCACCTCGGCGAAAAACCTCTCCGGATGCGGGTAGTGGTGGAAGCTGTTGGAGCAGAGCACGGCGTCGAAGCTCCGGGGCTCGAAGGGCAGCGCCTCCGCGTCTCCGACGACAAAGCTGACGTTATCGAGCTGCTTTGCCCGGGCGACGTCGATCATCCCGGGTGTGAGGTCGAGTCCAGTCAAGTGCTTGCTAGGGTACCGGGCGTGGAGCAGTTCTAGGACGGCTCCGGTTCCACAGCCCACGTCGAGCGCATCCTCGAACGGTTCGAGCTCAAGCTCCTCGAGTATTTGCGGATAGTCGTCCTTGCACATCTCGTAAATGCCGGCATGGCCGGATTCGTAGACCTTTGCCGCCTCGGTGAACTCCTTGATGGAGAGCTGCTTGAGCTCCTCTGCCGATCTTGCCATGGGTCTCCTTCTGTTCGGGGAAGTCTGACGTTGCGCGCGTTTGCCCACGTCGGGCCTGGCGGGCAAATAACGCGGGGGCACCCTTCCTTCGGTTCGTGCCCCCGCGTGCGGGCGGTTCTCTATTCCTGGACCTTCAGCGCCTCGGAGAGGCTCACGCGCTTGATGGAGCGCGTGTGCAGCAGCGCCACGACCAGGTAGGTCACAAAGCCAATGCCCACGCACGCCGCCATGGACCAAGCGGGCACATAGATCTCGATATTGCCGTTGTAGGCGAGCAGCATCGAGCGGAAGATGGCCGTGAGCGAGCCGATAATGACCGGCAGGCTCAGCACGAGCGACGCCGCCACGCACAGCGTGATCGAGCGGATGTACAGATGCGAGATCTCGCTATCGCGATAGCCAAAGACTTTCATGTAGCTGATCGAACGGGCGCTGTGGTCGATCACCGCCTTGGTCAGCAGGTACATAAACAGCAGGAAGATAAACACCGCGAGGCCAACCATCATGCCGATCATTTTGCTCATCATGCCGATGAACTGGTCGCCCACGGCGCGCATGTCGTCGGGCGTGGTGTCGCCGGCAAAGTAACGGGCATCGAGGTCGAGCTTCTCGTCGCTCACATAGCCGTTAAAGTAGGCGGCGTCGTTGCCGAACAGCTCGTTAAAGTCGTCGATACTCATATAGATATTCATGTCCGACTTGGAGCCCCAGGTGGCATCCTTGCCCGTGTACTCCAGCGAATAGTCCTTGCCCTCGTACTTGTCGCTGAGCGTGACCTTCTGGCCCTCGCTCCAGCCAAACTTGTCGAGCAGGCCGCTGCCAAAGACGACGCGCCCATCGCCAACGTTGAGGTCTTTCCAATAGCGCGAATCGGGCGAGATGCCGTAGACGGAAATCGTCTCCTGCCCATTTCCATCGCCGCGGTCGTATTGCAGCTGGTAGACGGCGTATTTCTCGGCCTGCGCGATTGTGCCTGCACCGTTGTCGATCGTGTTGACCGGGTGAATGTCGTCGTTGTCGGTGTCGATCTTAGAGGCCTTGTCGATCAGGTCGATAGCCTCGTCGCGGTCGCAGCCGAGGGCATCGGCAAGGTCATCGAGGCGCGCATAAAGCGCATCCTTCTTGTCCTGGACCTTGGCGAGCGCGTCCTGCGCCGCGGCCAGGCTCTCGGCAGACGGAGCGCTGGTCGCGGCATCGGCTGCCGCCTGCGCTGCATCGGCCGCGTCGTCAAGCTCGTCATCGGCATCCTGAGCGGCGGAAAGCAGCGCGCCGTCAACCGACTGCAAGCGCTCGAGTGCCGACCACTGCTCGCGCTCCTCGGCAGTGCCCTCGAGCTCCAGCGGCGCCTTGAGCGTGTACTGGTGCTCGGCGACCAGACTCGTCTCGAGATTGTCCGCATAGTGCGTCATCGTGGGCAGAATCGCCAGGCCAAAGAGCAGCAGCAGCGAGGCAAACGCAATGCCCACGAAGAGCGTGGCGAAGTTGCCCAGCTGTCTCTTATACACATCTCCGAGCCCACGAGACTAAGGCGAATCTCGTA
>UQOJ01000039.1 GCA_900542635.1 uncultured Collinsella sp. | reverse complement strand
TCACGAGCGGGGGCTCCTGTCTTTTTAGTGCCCTCGGATTGGGTCATAGTGTCTGACATTGCCAAAACATTGATGTTGATTTGCTGGTCAGTCGAATGGGTAAAATGCCTCCAACGTGTAACTCGATTCGGAGGAATTCGCATGCCCTATTACTATGGATACGGCTTTGGCATCGACCCGCTATACCTGCTGGTTGTTCTTGTCTGTACGGTGCTTGGCCTTGCCGCACAGAACTATATCAACTCGACGTACAAAACCTGGTCCAAGGTTCGCTCGGACGGCGACACGGGCGCCACGGTCGCTCGCCGCATGCTCGACGCCACCGGCTGCAACGCCGTGGGTATCAAGGGCGTCGCTGGTGAGCTCACCGATCATTACAACCCGCAGGACAACAACCTGTATCTGTCGGATGCCAACCGTTCAGGCGGGTCGGTCGCAAGCGTTGCCGTCGCCTGCCACGAGGCGGGCCATGCCGCCCAGCGTCGAAGTGGTTATGCCATGATGAAGGTACGCACAGCCCTCGTGCCGGTCGTCAACTTTACCCAGAACACTTGGACCATCGTGTTGCTCATGGGTCTGTTTATGAACATCGCGGGACTCACGACCCTCGCGCTGATCTTCTTTTCGTTTAGTGTGTTGTTCCAGTTGGTTACGCTGCCGGTCGAGATTGATGCCAGCCGCCGCGCCGTGGCGTACATCGAGCAGTCGGGCATGAGCTCCAAGCAGGTCAATGGTGCCAAGAAGGTCCTGACGGCAGCCGCGCTTACCTATGTTGCTGCAGCGCTCACTTCGATCATTCAGCTGCTCTACCTGATGGCTCGCTACAACAGAAACTCCAACCGATAACAAATTGGGTCGCTGGGCGCCGCGGGGATTCGTGTCCCCGCGGCGCTGTACTATGTGTTGGACTTGAATTTGCGCAGGGCCGAAGCCCTTGCGCACGATGACGAAAGGAGGCTGCGTGGCAGGCTGGAATCTAACCGGCAATGCCGTTTCCGCCGAGTTCGACGGTTCGGACGATCAGGAGCGCAAGGAGCTCAGCGTGAGCCAGGCGGTGGAGATCGCCGCCGGCGCGCTCGATGCCATTCCGCAGCTGAGCGTTTTGGGCGAGGTCACGGGTTTCCGTGGTCCCAACGCTCGAAGCGGCCACTGCTACTTCCAGATTAAGGACGACTCGGCGGCCGTCGACTGCATCATCTGGAAGGGCGCCTATCTTAAGCGCACCTTTGACTTGCGCGACGGCATGCAGGTGAGCTTTAAGGGCAGCTTCAATCTCTATAAAGCCACCGGCCGCATGAGCTTTGTCGCTCGCTCATTCTCGCTGGCGGGGGAGGGTCTGCTGCGTCAACAAGTGGCGCAACTGGCCGAAAAGCTACGCCGCGAGGGCCTGATGGACGAAGCGCGCAAGCGCCGCATCCCAGTGTTCTGCTCACGCGTGGCGGTCGTCACCTCGCTTTCGGGCGCCGTAATCGACGACGTCAAGCGCACATTGCGCCGTCGCAACCCGCTCGTCGAGCTTGTCTGCGTGGGCGCAAAGGTCCAGGGCGAGGGTGCGCCGGCAGAGCTTATTGAAGGCTTGCACCGCGCCGCTGCCATTACGCCGGCGCCCGATTGCATTTTGCTCGTGCGTGGCGGCGGTTCCTTCGAGGACCTCATGACCTTTAACGACGAGGAGCTTGCCCGTGCGGTGGCAGCCTGTCCCGTGCCTGTGGTGACGGGCATTGGGCATGAGCCCGATACCTCGATCTGCGACATGGTGAGCGACCGTCGCGCCTCCACGCCAACGGCAGCGGCGGAATCGGTGGCACCGGCTATGACGGAGTTGGCCGACGTGCTCGAGACGCGCCATCAGCGTCTGGGCGCTGCGATGGCATCGATGATTGGGTCGGCCCAGGTCGACCTGGAGATGCTCAATCAGCGCGGTCGCCGTGCCTGGGATACCTATACGGCTCGCTTGGGCGATGCGCTCGATGCGGCTGCGTGCCGCCCGTGCCTCAACGACCCCACATTTATGGTCGAGCGTCGCGAATCGGAGCTTGCGCTGACTGTCGATCGCCTGTCGGGCGCCATAGCACGCTCGGTCGGGACATTCCGCTCCAACTTTGAGCGCCTGCCCGAGCGTCTGGTTGCAAGCACCTCGGGGCTCGATGGCAAGCGCCATGCGCTCACGCTTGCGAGTTCCCGTCTGGAGCATCAGGGGCGCACGATGCTCAGCAAACCCGCGTCCGACCTGGGCCGTGCGGCAGCCTCGCTCGATGCCCTGTCGCCGCTCAAGGTGCTTGCCCGTGGCTATTCCATCGCGTACAGCGATGATGGTGTGGCTACGAGCGCCAAGACCTTTAAGCCCGGCGACGCCATCCGCGTGCGCATGGCAGACGGCAACGTGGCAGCAACGGTCAATACGGTCGAATAGACCGCGTTTCATAGCGATAAACCTATAGGAAAGGAAACAGATATGGCAGAGAAGACCCCGGTCGAGCAGCTTACGTACAAGCAGGCTTCGCAGGAGTTGGAGCTCATCATTCGCAGCTTGGAGTCGGGCGATATGGAGCTCGAGGAGTCGCTCGAGAGCTATACCCGCGGCGTTGAGCTCCTCAAGAGCTTGCGCACCCGCCTGTCTGATGCCGAGCAGAAGGTTTCGGTGCTCCTTAAGGACGTCGACGGCAACGACGTGCTCGCCGACGGCGAAGCCGCCAACACCGACGACAGTCTCTCGTTCTAACCATCTCGACCAAATATAATTACCTTGGTCTGTGAGAAAGGAACCAGCTATGTGCGATTGCATCTTCTGCAAAATTGCCAACCACGAGATCCCCTCGACCGTTGTCTTTGAGGACGACCAGGTCATCGCCTTCGACGACCTCAATCCCCAGGCGCCGGTCCATACGCTCGTGATCCCCAAGAAGCACTACAGTGACATCGCCGACAACGTACCTGCCGAGACCATGGGCGCCATGGCTCACGCCATCATGGAGGTCGCTAAGGCCAAGGGCTTGGAGGACGGTTTCCGCGTCATCTCCAACAAGGGCGTCAACGCCGGCCAGACCGTCATGCACTTCCACATGCACGTTCTCGGCGGCAAGAACCTGGGCGAGAACCTCATCTGAGGGCGTGTAGGCCGTCGACTTGGCTGCCTTTGGAGTAATCTATGCAGCTTTCTCAACTCGAATACCTTCAAGCGGTAGCGAACTATGGCGGCGTGCGCAAAGCAGCTCGCGCCGTTCACGTGAGTCCGCAGGCCGTTTCGTCGGCAATAAAAAAGTTGGAATCTGAGTATCAGATTGTTTTGCTCGACCGATCGGCGGGGGAGGCTGTTTTGTCTCCGGCGGGCAGAGAATTTGCGCGTCGTGCACGCGTGATCCTGGCGCAAGTCGACGATCTCAAAAAGTACGCTCAATCGGGGAACGGCGGCGTTTCGCCCGACGGCCATTTCCGTCTTTACGCCCCCTGTCTTCACGGGCGGGGGCGCCTTTTTTCCGAAAACTGGTATGACTCGTTTGAAAGCTTGCACCCTCAGATTCATCTTGATGTGTGGCATCAGCCAACGGCCACATGCTTTGAATCACTTGTGCTTGGCATTTCTGATGCGGCCATCTCATTTGAGGAACCAAGGGATAGTGTCCTTTCTTCGAAATACTTGGGTGAAAAGGAGCTCAAGGTTCTTTCCTGCCCAGCGGGTCATCAATCTGTGGGTGCTATGACCGTTCGTGAGTTACTGGGCGGCAGGCTCGCTGTTCCAATTAATTTGTCACCCTGTCTCAATGCAATCAATCAATGTCCCGAGGCCCAGCTGGTTAATTTCCGCTTCCGCGACGTCGAATATGGAAACAGGGCGCAGGCTGAGTTTCTTCAAGCCGGGGGATTGATATTGAGTTTTTCTGGCTCTTCTCTCGCAACAGATGGACTGGAAGTGAGCGAGTGCTCCATTGAAGGCTCGCATGACGTAGCCTTGCCCATCTATTTTTGCTATCGACAAAATGCCTGGACCGATCGACACCAGACGGTATTTCTTCACCTATTGCGTCATCTCGCTTCGTGAGGCCATTTGGCCTCGTGGCGTCAAGTGAATGTTGACGCCTTGTAACACATGACTGACGGCTTTGCCCTCATGCTTTTCCAAGATTTCGGTTTGGGTTATTGGCTCTTGGGGGCGGAGCATGAAAAATCGTACGGTCTTGCTTTATATGATGTTCGTTTTCCTGTCGAACTTCAGCACCATCTTGTATTTCCTAACTGTCTACCTTGAGTTCGTCGGGCTTTCGATGGTAGCGATTTCTAGCATGATGATTGCATATCAAGTGAGCAAGTTCATCCTTGAAGTTCCCACTGGCTATATTGCTGATAGGTTTGGACGAAAGACAAGCGGTCTCGTTGGCGTCGTGGGAATGCTTGGATACTACGCCGCCCTGCTTTTCGTCCGTTCTCCTCTGCTTTTAATCGGCGCGTTTGCTCTCAAAGGTTTTGCCGTTGCATGTGTGAGCGGATCCATAGAAGCAATTTACATTGACAGTGTCTCTCAGGACCAGCTCGTAAGACTTAATGTCGTTGAGCGATTTGTTTTCTATGCCTCTTATGCCATCTCCGCTTGTGTGGGCGGTTTCATTTCGTCTGTCGGTGCATATCTCATTGGTCTTTCGGCAGATATCATCGCAATGGTGTTGACGTTGGTTGTCGTTGCCTGCATTCCTGAGATGCGAAGAGGGGGCACTGCGGCGACACCTGAGCGTGGAATTAGCCCGAAGACGATCGGAGCCGCTATTGCGTACAATCGCATTCTTCGTTCGGCGTTCATCATGGACTGTTCTCAGGCGTTTGCTTTTGTCGCCCTGGAAGACTTTTTCTCACTGCTGCTTGCGGGTCGCGGAATGAATGCCGTCGCTTCGGGTGTGACCATTGCGGTCCAGCTCCTTGCCTCGGCCTCCATGGGGCTTATTGTGCCCAATGTGATTGCTCATGTCGACAAGGGCCGTTTTGCGCGTATTTGCGGCATCGTGCGCCTTTCCCTGACTGCTCTGTTTTTGGTTCCCTTTGCTCCGGTCTATCTGCTGCCCGTGTTTTATGTGCTGCAGACGGTCGCCTACTCGTTATTTGCTCCAATTAAATACTCAATTTTTCAAAATGCCGCCGATTCTTCGATGCGCTGTTCACTGATTTCGGTTCAAAGCCAGATGGTGGCGGTGGGTGCCATCCTTTTCTATCTGTTCAATGCTGCGTTGAGCAGCATCGCGGACATTCGAGTCATATTGCTTGTCGCGCTCGGGATTTCTTCTTTGGTGTATATCCCCGCGCTATTTCGTCTTACAAGTCAAAGGCCATGCGTATTTAGGCACCGATAACTTATATATCAACGCAATAAACCCGAGCGCGAGGGCGTTTGGGTTTATTATTGAAGCGTATGTAACCTGGCGGCGCCACACCGCCTGTTAGTAGGGAGACACATGAACGTTCTGGTCGTCAACGCGGGATCTTCGACCCTTAAGTATCAGGTCATCGACACCAAGTCCCACAAGGTGTCCGCAAAGGGCTCCTGCGAGCGCGTCTGCTTTACCGGCGGTACCTTCGCCCACGCCGCCAACGGTTCCAAGAAAGTGACCGAGAACATCGAGTTCCCTGACCACAAGGTCGCCATCGAGGTCGTTCTGAAGGACCTCGAGGCCAACGGCGTCAAGATCGAGGGCATCGGCCATCGCATCGTTCAGGGCGGTTGGTACTTTGGCGACTCCTCCCTCGTCGATGAGGACGTTCTCGCCAAGATCCGCGAGGTCGCCCCGCTGGCGCCGCTGCACAACAACCCCGAGGCCAACGTTATCGAGTACTGCCTCGAGCAGTATCCCGACCTGCCCAACGTCACGGTCTACGACACCGCTTTCCACTTCAACATGCCCGAGGTCGCCAAGACTTACGCCCTGCCCAAGGATGTTTGCGACAAGCTGCACATCCGTAAGTACGGCGCCCACGGCACCAGTTACCGTTACATCTCCAAGAAGGTCGCCGAGATGACCAACGGCGAGGCCCGCAAGGTCGTTGTGTGCCACATCGGTTCCGGTGCTTCCCTGTGCGCCATCGAGGACGGCAAGTGCATGGATACCACCATGGGTCTCACCCCTCTCGACGGCGTCATGATGGGCACCCGCTGCGGCTCCATCGACCCGGCTACCGTGTGCTACCTGCAGCGCGAGGGCGGCTACACCTTCGACGAGGTCGACGAGATGATGAACAAGAAGTCCGGCCTTTTGGCTGTGACCGGCGGCAAGACCAACGACTGCCGCAACGTCGAGGAGCTCGCCGCTGCTGGTGACCCCGAGGCTCAGCTTGCCTTCGACATGTTCGTCTACAAGATTGCCGCCAAGGCTGCCGAGATGGCCACTTCCATGTGCGGCATGGACACGCTGGTCTTCACCGCTGGCATCGGTGAGCACGCTCCGGCCGTTCGTGCCGGCGTCGCCGACCGTCTGGCCTTTATGGGCGTCAAGATGGATCATGCCCGCAACGCCCTGCGTGGTGACGGCGCTTGGTGCCTGTCTGCCAAGGATTCCAAGGTCAAGATTTTCGTCATCCCCACGGACGAGGAGTTCATGATCGCTTCTGACGTCGAGCGCATCGTCAACGGCAAGTAA
The DNA here is from genome assembly GCA_900542635.1 of uncultured Collinsella sp. Classification (GTDB taxonomy): domain Bacteria; phylum Actinomycetota; class Coriobacteriia; order Coriobacteriales; family Coriobacteriaceae; genus Collinsella. The sequence goes on along the minus strand of UQOJ01000039.1, from coordinate 12,670 downwards.
TTGCAAGAGGGGAGGGGCTGGACGACCGAGCGCCGTTCGGCCCCTCTTTTGTGCTCGTTGGGCGATATGCCTGATAGCTATTTATCAAGTTGTGATAACTTCTTATTAACATGCGGCCGCCTTAAGGGGTCTGCGTCGACCGTATTGCACTGCAAAGGAGTCTCATGAACGTACTTGTTGTCAACGCCGGCAGCTCAAGCCTTAAATATCAGCTTTTGGATACCGATACCCGCGAGGTTTTCGCCAAGGGCAACTGCGAACGTATCGGTTCGGACATGGGCATCTTTGGCCACTCCGAGAACGGTGGCGCCAAGCAGACCGAGGAGGTCCCTTTCCCCGATCATCGCTCTGCTATCGCTCGCGTGCTCGAGGAGCTCGAGAAGACCGACTTTACGATTGATGGCATTGGTCATCGTATCGTTCAGGGCGGCTGGCACTTCGATGATTCCGCAGTTGTTGACGACGAAGTTATGGCCAAGATTCTCGAGGTGGCCCCGCTCGCCCCGCTGCACAACTACGGCGAGGCCGCGGCGATTGAGTATTGCCGTGAGAAGTATCCGGAGCTGCCCAACGTGGCGGTCTTCGACACCTCGTTCCACATGACCATGCCCGAGGTCGCCTATACCTACGCGCTGCCCAAGGACGTGTGCGACAAGTACCACGTGCGCAAGTACGGCGCCCACGGCACGAGCCACCGCTATGAGTGGATGATGGCCAAGGAGATCCTGGGTTCGCGCTGCCACCGTCTGCTTTCGTGCCATTTGGGTAACGGTGCTTCGCTCGCTGCTATCGAGGACGGCGTGTGCCGCGACACCACGATGGGCCTCACGCCGCTTGACGGTCTGATGATGGGTACCCGCTGTGGTTCCATTGATCCGGCCACCGTGTGCTACCTCCAGCGCGAGGGCGGCTACAGCTATCAGGAAGTCGATGACATGATGAACAAGCAGTCTGGTCTGCTTGCCATCTCGGGCATCTCCAACGACGCCCGCGACATCCGCACGCGCGCCTCCGAGGGCGATGAGCGCTGCCTGCTCGCCTTCGATATGTTCGCATACAAGGCCATGCAGCAGGCCGGTTCCATGATCGCTTCCATGGCGGGCGTGGACACCATCACCTTTACCGCCGGCATCGGCGAGAACGATTGGTCGATCCGCAAGGCCTTCTGCGACTGCTTTGAGTGGCTGGGCGTACGCATCGACAACAACAAGAACCGCGAGGCCGTGGGCAACGGCCCGCAGGTCATCAGTGCCGCCGGTTCCGCCGTCACGGTCATGGTCATCCCCACCGACGAGGAATACATGATCGCCCACGACGTCGAGCGTCTGACCAAGAACAACTAACGCTCGCATTTGCAAGTAAACGAAAGGCCTCCAGAGCAACAGCTCCGGAGGCCTTTTTACTAGCAGGCGGAAATTTCAGTCCCGAGGGGATATGTACGCTACTCAGCCATCTGAGCCTGGACGGCGGTGATGGCCACGACACCCACGATGTCATCGGCAGAGCAGCCGCGCGAAAGGTCGTTAACCGGCTTGGCGATGCCCTGCAGGATGGGGCCGTAGGCGTCGGCGCCAGCGAAGCGCTGGACCAGCTTGTAGCCGATGTTGCCTGCCTCGAGGTCGGGGAACACGAGCACGTTGGCCTTACCGGCGACGGAGGAGCCGGGAGCCTTGAGCTGGGCGACGGTGGGGACGATAGCGGCGTCGAGCTGCAGGTCGCCGTCGATGGCGAGCTCGGGAGCCTTCTCCTTGCAGAACTTCACGGCCTCTTGGACCTTCTTGGCGACCTCGCCGCCGGCGGAGCCCATGGTGGAGTAGGAGAGCATGGCCACGTGCGGCTCAACATTGCCCATGAAGGTGGACCAGGAGTGAGCGGAGGCGATGGCGATCTCGGAGAGCTCGTCGGAGGACGGGTTGATGTTGAGACCGCAGTCGGCGAAGATCAGAGTGCCGTCGGTGCCGAACTGCGGGGTGTCGGTGCACATCACGAAGAAGGCCGAGACCAGCTTGGTGCCCGGGGCGGTCTTGAGGATCTGAAGCGCGGGGCGCAGGGTGTCGGCGGTGGAGTGGCAGGCGCCGGAGACCAGGCCGTCGGCGTCGCCCATCTTGACCATCATGGTGCCAAAGTAGGTGGCGTCCATCACCTGGGCGCGAGCCTGCTCGATGGTAACGCCCTTCTTGGCGCGGAGCTCGGCAAACTTCTTTGCGTACTCCTCGTGCTTCTCGGCATTGCGCGGGTCGATGACGGTAGCGCCGGGAACGTTGATCTCGTCGGGGTTGCCCAGGATGACGATCTTTGCCAGGCCCTCCTCGATGATTTTGGTGGCCGCGACGATAGTGCGCGGATCCTCGCCCTCGGGCAGGACGATCGTCTTAAGGTCGGCCTTGGCGGCAGACTTCATACGGTTTAGGAAATCGCTCATGTTACTCCTTACAAGCGTTTCGCTAAGCTCCAGGCGCCCGGCTGTTCACGAATAAACCCGCTGCTAGCGGGTTTACCTTTCAATTATGTTCGCCGCGGTGCTTGAGCTTTCCTTGTGTGGCAAGCTCATTATAGGACGCATTAGCGCTATAATCGCTCTGATAAATATGTCTCGAAGAATGTTCGAGAAAAGCCCAGCTAACGAGCCCGTGGCTTTTGACAAGGAGTATCGATGCAGATTACCTCAGGCCTGCCTGAAGGCTTTAACGCCGGCGCGTACGACATGATTGTCGTCGGTGCTGGATATGCCGGTGCCGTTTGCGCCCGCCGTCTTGCCGAGACCATCGGCTATCGTGTTGCCGTTTTGGAGCGCCGTAGCCACATTGCGGGCAATGCCTATGACTGCACTGACGAGGCCGGAATCCTGATCCACGAGTACGGTCCGCATATCTATCACACCTTTAACGAGCGCGTGCACAATTTCCTGTCGCGCTTTACCAAGTGGACGGATTATCAGCACAAGGTGCTCGCCAACATCAACGGTACCCTTATGCCCGTGCCCTTCAACCATGCGAGTCTCAAGCTCGCCTTTGGTGACGAGCGCGGCGAGGAGCTGTATCAGAAGCTCGTGGAGACCTTTGGCAAGGATGTCAAGGTGCCCATTATGGAGCTGCGTAAGAAGAACGACCCCGACTTGGCCGAGGTCGCCGATTACGTCTACGAGAACGTCTTTTTGCATTACACCATGAAGCAGTGGGGCCAGACGCCCGATCAGATCGACCCCTCGATCACCGGCCGCGTTCCCGTCTTTGTGGGTGATGATGACCGCTACTTCCCGCAAGCTCCCTTCCAGGGCATGCCGCAGGAGGGCTACACGGCGCTCTTTGAGCACATGCTCGACCACGACCTGATCGACGTGTTCTGCGACGTGGACGCCCGCGATCTCTTTGAGATCGACGAGACTACCGTCAAGATCGACGGCAAGGTCTATGGTGGCGAGATCGTCTATACCGGTCCGCTCGATGAGCTGTTCAACCTCGACTTGGGTGCGTTGCCGTACCGCACACTCGATATGAAGTTCGAGACGCTCGATATGGACCAGTTCCAGCCCGTGGGCACCGTCAACTACACCACGAGCGAGGACTACACGCGTATCACCGAGTTCAAGAACATGACCGGTCAGGTCCTGCCCGGCAAGACCACCATCATGAAGGAGTACTCCAAGGCTTATACGCCCGGCTCGGGCGAGACGCCGTACTACGCCATTCTTGAGCCCGAGAACCGTGAGCTCTATGAGCGCTATCTTGAGCGCGTCCAGAACCTGACGAACTTCCACCCGGTGGGTCGTCTGGCCGAGTATCGTTACTACGATATGGACGCTGTGACCAATTCCGCCCTCGATCTTTCGGATGAGATTATCGCCTGCCATGCATAAAGTCATAACATTCGGTATTCCCTCGTATAACGCCGCCAAGGACATGGACCATTGCATCACCTCTATCTTGGAGGGGAGCAATTACGCCACCGATATCGAGATTATCGTGGTGGACGACGGCTCCAAGGACGAGACGGCCGCCAAGGCCGACGAGTGGGAGGCCCGTTATCCTGGAATCATCCGCGCGGTGCACCAGGAGAACGGCGGTCACGGTATTGCCGTCCTTTCGGGTCTGCGCGAGGCGCAGGGCACCTACTACAAGGTTGTCGATTCGGACGACTGGCTTGACGGCGCTGCCCTTTCGACCATGCTGTCGATTCTGCGCGGCTTTGAGGAGCGCGACCAGCGCGTTGACCTGTTTATCTCGAACTACGTGTACGAGAAGGTTTACGAGGGCACGCATACCGCTATTGGCTACAAATTTGCCCTGCCGCGAAAAAAGATCTTTTCCTGGGATCAGATCGGTCATTTTCGCCTGGACCAGAACCTACTCATGCACAGCCTGTGCTATCGCACGGATGTGCTGCGCGAGTCCAACCTTCCCATGCCGCCGCACACGTTCTATGTGGACAACATCTACGCCTACGTGCCGCTGCCGCGTTGCAAGACCATGTACTACGCTGACATCGACCTCTACCGCTACTTTATCGGTCGCGAGGGCCAGAGCGTCAACGAGGCAACGATGGTCAAGCGTCTGGACCAGCAGTTCCGTGTTACGCGTATCATGATGGAGTCGTACCACCTGTACAGCGATGTCGAGTCGTCGCGCCTGCGTTCGTACATGATGGGCTACTTCACCATGATGATGGCGATCTGCTCGGTGCTCACCAAGCTTTCCGAGGAAGATTGCGCCGACGAGCGCCTAAAGACGCTGTGGAATGATTTGAAGGCCTACGACGAGCGCATGTATCGTCGTGCCCGCTACGGCGTGGTCGGGTTCTTCACCAATCTGCGTGGACGGGCCGGAGACAAAACCACACTCGGCCTATACCGTCTTGCCTCAAAGATCTTCAAATTCAACTAGCTGCTGAGTAATCGCTGCTGATAGGTTGACTGGGCCCCTTGGCCTTTAGTTTGCTACTGCGAACAGTCCTGCTCGCACGGAAAGCACATTAAGTGCTTTCCGGCTCGTGCGGAACTTGTATCGAACTAAAGGCCAAGGGGCCTCTGCTATAAGAATCGATTGTCAGTTTATTTGAATTTGAAGATCTTCGACGCGCGGTACACAGGGGCCTGGGCTGAAAAGAATTAAGTTGGTAGTCGGTCGGAGGCGGGCGGGCATTACGTTTGTCGCGAGTTCCGCATGCAAAGAAGGCCACTTAATGTGGCCTTCGTCTTGCATAGGACTGTAGAGCAGCAAACGTAATGCCCGCCCGCCTCCGACCGACGGTCGAGTGGGGTTACTTCGCGGCTCCGGGGACGCCGTGGGAGGTTTTTGCGGTTTTGGCTCCGTTTACGATGGCAGTTTCCAGGGCCCTTACTGCGAGCATGCCCAGCAGGTCTAGGGGAATGGCGGCGCTTGCCTGGGCGCCCAGTTTGCCGCTGGCGAGGGTGTAGATGGTGTCGCCGTCGTTCGTGGTGTGCGTGGGGCGGATGGCGTGCGCATAGGCGTCTGCGGCCATCTGGGAGACCTTGGTAGCCTGAGCCTTGGTGAGCTCAACGTTGGTGACGATGCAGCTGATGGTGGTGTTGGTGCGGTCGAGCGGCATCTGCATGGATCCGGCGGCAGCAAAGGCTGCGAGTTCCATGTCGACGATCTGGTCGCTATCGGCTGCGGCGCGCATACCGGCGACCCACTCGCCGGTGAAGGGGTCGACCACGTTGCCGCAGGCGTTGACCGAGACCACGGCGCCCACCTTGATGGGGCCGAGCGCTAAAGCGGCAGCGCCAAGGCCAGCCTTCATGCAGGTGGCGGGCCCCATGAGCTTTCCGACGGTGGCGCCCGTGCCGGCACCTACATTGCCCTGCTCGAGCGTGGTGGGGGTGTTGTCGAGTGCTTCGCGCACGGCGGCGATGCCGGCCTCAATGTCGGGGCGAACGGTGGGATCGCCAAAGGCGAGGTCGAAGATACAGCTGGAGCACACGATAGGCACCTGCGTGGGGCCGACGGGAAGGCCGATGCCGCGGCTCTCAAGCTCGCGAGCGACGCCGCTTGCGGCCTCGAGGCCAAAGGCCGATCCGCCCGAAAGGCAGACGGCGTGGACCTTGTCGACGGTGTTCTCGGGTCGCAGCAGGTCGGTTTCGCGCGATGCCGGGGCACCGCCGCGAACGTCAACGCCGCCGGTGGCGCCCTCGGGTGCCACGATTACGGTGCAACCGGTGCCGGCCTCCTCGTCCGTATAGTTGCCATAGCAAAAGCCATCGACATCGCAGACGTCAATGGCCTCGAGCAGTGTATCCATGTTTAACTCCTATCGGTTTTCCGCCGCGCCTTGTGCCCGGTCGGGATCCGTACGGTACGCCAAAATTGTAGGCGCTGGGGAATACCCAGCGCCAGATGCAATTACGAGAGTTTTTGAATCGCGCGCGCGACGCGGGCGATGGGTAGGCCCACCACGTTATAGAAGTCGCCCGAAATATCGTGCACGAGCATGCGTCCGCCTGTGCCCTGAATGCCGTAGGCGCCGGCCTTGTCCATGGGCTCACCCGAGGCGACGTAGCGCTCGATTTGCTCGTCGGTGAGCTCGTAGAACGTCACGTCGGTCACATCGACAAAGGACAGGCTCTCGGCGGCATGCGGGGCGGCCGTATCGCCTGCCTTAACGATGCAGACGCCGGTTGCGACCTGGTGCGTGCGGCCCGAAAGCTCACGGAGCATGGCGCGCGCCTCGTCCTCGGTTGCCGGCTTGCCCAGAATCTTCCTGTCAAAGGTGACGATGGTGTCGGCCGCGACCGTCAGCTCATTGGGCTCGGCATGCTCGGCAGCAACGGCAGCCGCCTTGGCGCGTGCCAAGCGCTCGACAAGCGTGAGCGGGGCCTCGCCATCAAAGGGCGTTTCGTCGATATCCGCGGGAATCACGCGAATGTTGTAGCCTGCCTCGCGCATCAACTCGATGCGGCGAGGTGATTGCGAAGCCAAAATCATAGCTGAATGCCCTCGGCGACTTTCTCGACGGCCTTGTCGCCGGCGAGCGTGCGCAGCAGCTCCAATGCAAAGGGGAGTGACTGTGCCATGCCGCTGGCGGTGATGATGTTGCCGTCTTGCGTAACCTTCTCGCCGGTATAGGCGCCTTCGGGGAAGCTTTTCTCAAAGCCAGGGAAGCACGTGGCGTGGCGCCCCTCGAGCAGGTCGAGCTCGCCCAGGATAAACGGGGCGGCGCAGATGGCGGCGACGTGCTTGGTCGCGGCGAACTCGCAGACCACGTCGCAGACGCGCTGATCGGCGCGCAGGTTGGTGGCACCGGGTAGGCCGCCGGGCAGCACGACGCAGTCGTACTCGTCAAAGTTGATCTCATCAAAGAGTGCATCGCAGGTCACGGGGATCTGCAGCGAGCTTACGACCTCACGCGTGGGCATGATCGAGACGAGCGTGGCACGCACGCCGCCGCGACGCATGACATCGACCATGGTCAAGCATTCAATAGTTTCAAAGCCATCGGCGGCGAGAACGGCAACGCTGGGCATGAGGGTTCCTTTCATAGGCGGCATACAATTAGCCGTCTTATACCCCGAAGACCTCCGCTTGCCACGCTCGATTTCCCAATGATTTTTCTGAGCAATGATTAAGTGGCTAGTTGCGCCTGAGGTGGACGACGGTCTCGCAGTGGAAGGTTTGTGGGAACAGGTCGACTGGCGTGATCTTTACGGGGGAGAAGGTGCTTTCTTCGACAAAGCGTTTGAGATCGCGCGCCAGGGTGGCCGGGTCGCAGCTCACGTAGGTGACATCGCGAGCACTCGTGCTGGCGATAAGGTCGATCGCCTCGGGGGCGAGGCCTGCGCGCGGCGGGTCGACCACCAAGACGTCGGCATCCTGGTCGGGGAACTCGCGCACCGCGTCTCCGCCAATGACGTCGACGTTATCAAGCTTGTTGATTTCCAGGTTACGGCGCAGGTCGCGCACGGCGGGGCCGTAGGCCTCGACGGCGGCGACAAAGTCGCAGCGGCGGGCGAGCGGCAGGGTAAAGGTGCCGGCACCACAGTACAGGTCCACGGCAAGCTCGTCTTCCTGCGGGTCGAGCGCTTCCATGACAAGCTCGATCAAAATCTCGGCACCCTTGGTGTTGACCTGGAAAAAAGACGGGGCAGACAAGCGCATCTGACCCTCGGCGATATTCTCGGTCCATGAGCCCTCTCCGGCGAGCATTTCGACCTTGGAGACACGGCGGGCCTTCTTTTCACCCTTGCTCATCACGCGCACGATGCTCGTGGGATGAGCGGCGTCCGCCAGCACGCGGGAGACCTGCGAGCGCGGAAAAGAGCCCGTGGGCGTCCAGAGTGCGACCTCGAGTGCCTTGGTGCGGCGCGATGCGCGAATGCCCACGCGTTCGAGCCCCAAGTCATGGCTGCCGCTTAGATAGTTGAGTGCGCCGACGACCGATTTGAGCGCCTTCGGGAAGCGCTTATCGAACAGCGGGCACGTATCGACGGTCACGATTTTGCTGGGGTCGACACCGTGCATGCCAAGGCGCACGCGACCGTTGACGACGGTCGGTTCGAGCTCGATTTTATTGCGGTAGCCCCAGTCGTCCTTGGTGTGGCGGATGGGCTGTATCAGCTCATCGACCTGCTCAGGAGCGAACTTGCCGATGCGTTCGAGCGTGGAGCGCAGGTTTTGCTCCTTGGCGGCGAGCTGTGCCGTGCGTGAGAGATTGCCCCACGAGCAGCCGCCGCAGATGCCCACGAAGGGGCAGGGAGGCTGAATGCGATCGGGGCTTGGCTCCAGAATCTCGGTGGTGCGGGCGCGCATGAACGACTTGCCGTCCTGTACGACCTCGGCCTCGACGGTGTCGCCTGCCACGGCACCCTGCACAAAGACGGCCTTGCCGTTGTCGGCGTGCGCCAGCCCGTCGGCGCCGTAGGTCATCGATTCTATAGTGAGCTTCATATTCCTGCCTGTCATTCGCGTTGTTGTTCGCACCATGGTAGCAGGGAAAAGCGCCCCGCATCCGAGGCTTTCCTCAAATGCGGGGCGCTTCTACAAACGACTATTTCGTCTTGCCGGTAATGAGTGTCTTAAGACCCAGGCCGATCAGACCCAGGCCCATGCGCACGCGGCCGGGGCGATGGCGCTCGATGGCCTTGGTCTTGCCGGCGGGCTTATCGCGACGGGCGCTCGTCTCGGGTGCGGGCTTGGTGACCTGCGGATCGGGCTGAGGTGCAGGTGCAGGCTCGGGCTCAATGACGGTCGCCTGGACCTTCTGAACCTCGGGTGCGGCCGGCTGCGGCTCAGGAGCAGGGGCGGGCTTTGCCTCGGCGGCGGGCCCCGGAGTCGCGGTAGCGGGCGCGGGCGCTTTCTCCACGGCGGGCTCTGCGGCAGCCTCGGGCTCATTCACCGGGGGAGCGGCAACCGCTTTCGGTTTGGCAGCTGCCCCATGTTCAACCTCGGCCTGAATAGCCTCCTCGGCTACGCGTTCCTTCTCCTGTGCGCGCTGTTGCGCGGCGGCCTCGGCGTTGCGATAGGCACGCTCCAGCAGAGCTTCCTGCGAGTTGAAGGGTCTTTCACCCTCTGCACGCTCCACGGGGACCCAGGTGCCGTCGCTCGTGAGGCTGCGGGCCTTCACGTTGTCCCGCAGCTGCATGCCCATGTACTCGTGCACTAGGGCGCGGCAGGTGGGGTCGAGCACGGGGAAGGCGATCTCCACGCGGTGCTCGGTGTTGCGCGTCATCATATCGGCTGAGCTCAGGTAAATCATGTCCGAGTCCACGCCGAAAGCATAGACGCGCGCGTGCTCCAAAAAGCGTCCGACGATGGAGCGGACATGCACGTTCTCGGTCTTGCCCGGAACACCGGGCTTGAGGCACGAGATGCCGCGGATGATCATGTCTACGCGCACGCCGGCACACGATGCCTCGGCGATCTTGTCGATAACCTCGCGGTCGGTCAGTGAGTTGAGCTTAAAGAACACGCGGGCGGGCTCGCCGGCAAGGGCGCGCTGGATCTCGCGGTCAAGCCCGCGCATGATGAGCGGTTTCAGTCCGACGGGCGCCACACCCAGGAAGCGGTAGTCGCCGCGCAGGTTGCCCAGCGACAGATTGCGGAAGAACAGGTTGGCGTCTTCACCGATGCCGGGATGGGCTGTCATGAGCATAAAGTCGCTGTAGAGTTTGGCCGTCTTCTCGTTAAAGTTGCCGGTGCCCAAAAGCGTGAGGCGGGTGAGCGCCATGCCCTCGCGATAGGTGAGCTGGCAGATCTTGGAGTGGCACTTAAAGCCTTCGGAGCCGTAGATGACGGTGCAGCCTGCCTCTTCCAGACGCTCGGCCCACTCGATGTTGTTCTGCTCGTCAAAGCGGGCGCGGAGCTCCATGAGCACCGTGACCTCTTTGCCGTTCTCGGCGGCATCGATCAGCGACTCGCATAGGCGGCTCTGCTTGGCCACGCGGTAGAGCGTGATGCGCAACGAGATGCACTCGGGATCGTAGGCTGCCTCGTGTACCAGATCCAGGAACGGATTCATGGCCTCGTAAGGGTAGAAGAGCAGCTTGTCGTGCTGCAGCACCTGCTCGCGGATGGAGCGGGTCATGTCGATGGTGGGGTTGGGCTGTGGCTTAAACGGCGTAAAGAGGAGCTCGTTGCGCAGGTGCTCGGGAATCTTGCCCTCAATGCCAAAGACGTAGCCCAGGTTGAGCGGGATATCGCAGGTAAAGACAGAGCGGCGCGAAAGCTCGAGCGCCTTGCGGATAGTCTTGAGCGTCGCCTTCTCGAGCGACCCCGAGACCGCGAGCACTACCGGCTGCAGGCGCAGGCGCTTCTTGAGAATGCGCTTCATGTGCTGGCGGTAGTCCTCTTCCTCTTCGACGCCCTCGCCGTCCGGATCGATGTCGGCGTTGCGGGTGACGCGGATCAGCGCACGATCCAGCGGCTTATAGGAGCCAAAGCAGCTGTCCAGGCAGGCGAGGATGACGTCCTCGAGCAAGATGTAGGAGTAGGTGCCGGTGGGCGAGGGGATCTCGACCACGCGGTTCATCGAGGCGGGAATCTCGATAAGGCCCAGTAGGCTCTCCTCGTCGGTGGCGCCGTCCAGACCACAGGCCAGATAGAGCGCGCCGTTGCGCAGGTTGGGGAAGGGGTGGCGAGGATCGATGACCAGCGGCGAGATGACCGGCGACACGTAGGCCTGGAAGTAGCGGGTTACAAAGGTGCGCTCCTCGGGCGTAAGCGAATCGATGTGGGCGCGGTGAACGCCCAAGGTGTCGAGCTTGCCCTCGATGCTCTTAAAGATGGACTCCCAACGGGTAAGGAGCCCGGGCATTTCGGCCATGACAGCATCGACCTGTTCGGAGGCGGTCATATTGCTCTTGTTGTCGACAGGTTGTTTTTTGAGCTCCGCCAGATCGGACAGGCCGCCCACGCGCACCATAAGGAACTCGTCGAGGTTGGACTCGAAGATCGAGACGAACTTTAGTCGCTCGAATAACGGAACGGTTTCGTCGAAGGCTTCGTCGAGCACGCGGTTGTCAAAGCGTAGCCAGCTGAGCTCTCGGTTTTGCGTGTATGAGAAGTCGCGCGGCGGTTTGCGCAGCTTTGCGGCGGCTTGCTTCTTTTCGATTTTGCTCGGCATATGCATCTGTCCGTTCAGTCCCCACAGGGGACGGTAGCCTAACACTATTCACTATTGTCTCAATTTAGTCGACCTGTGGCACGGACGTATCGCGTGAACGGTATCTTTACCTACTTCTTACGCTGCCAAGGCATGCAACTAACTGCCCAACTCGTTTAGAAACAATCTATATCCATACTCAATTGGTGAGGATGTATGAATAAGAATGATTGCGAGCTGAATATAATCGAATCCAAATTGAATCATGAACAAACGACATATATATGCAGAAAACCGTTTTAGCTATGCAATTCCTAAACATGATAATATTTGTGCAATCTAGCTTAATTCCTTAGAAAAAAGAACATTTACCTTTGAAAACCTGCTTTAGAGAACCGAAGTGCATCATGGGGGAATCATATGAGATATACCGTTCATCGCACTTTGCTGACCGTTCGGGGGCGAGGTGGAATTGCAGGTGGTTTTTGGATATAACTAGAGCTGTCAGCAAGCAGCGTCCCATACGGAGGGGCGCTGATACATTCGGCCAGTAAGGCCCGAAAGAAAGGTAGGAGGCCATGACGAAAGGTCTGCACGTGCCTTCCGAGATCGGCAAGCTCAGGAAGGTCTGCCTGCACCGTCCCGGCGACGAGCTCCTCAACCTGCCGCCCGACGAGCTCGAGCGACTCCTGTTCGACGACGTCCCGTTCCTGGAGGTCGCGCAGCAGGAGCACGACACCTTCGCCCAGATCCTGAGGGACCAGGGCGTGGAGGTCCTCTATCTCGAGAACCTCGTCGCCGAGGTGTTCGACCAGGTCCCCGGCGCCCGCGCCGAGTTCACCGACCAGTACATCGCCGAGGCCGGCATCCGCGGCCAGCACATGCCGCAGATCGTCCGCGAGAAGCTGGACTCCATCGAGGACAACCTCGAGTTCGTCAAGAAGACCATGGCCGGCATGACCAAGTCCGAGATCGACATGCCCCTCACGGCCTCCACGACCCTCGACTCCCTGGTCAACTCCGAGTCCGAGTCCGACCTGATCATCGACCCGATGCCCAACCTCTACTTCTGTCTCTTATACACATCTCCGAGCCCACGAGACTAAGGCGAATCTCG
>UQOJ01000038.1 GCA_900542635.1 uncultured Collinsella sp. | reverse complement strand
CTACACCTATTAAGTCGTCGGCAGCGTCAGATGTGTATAAGAGACAGCGTTTGGACAGATCGAAGGTGGCTACCGTCCCTATGTCGTACCCGACCGCGCCAAAGTCTGGGTCGACATGCGCCTGACCCCGCCGACCGATACGGCCGCCGCGACGCGCATGGTAGAGCAGGCCATCGCCGTCGCCGAAGCCGCCGTTCCCGGTTGCCATGGCAGCTACACCGTGACGGGCGACCGCCCCGCCATCGAGCGCGACCCAAACTCCCCCCTTCTAGCAGCGCTCAAGCGTGCCGCCGATGACGTGACGGACGCGGACACGACCGTCGGCTTCTTTACCGGCTACACCGACACCGCCGTCATTGCCGGCAAGACAGGTAATCGCAATTGCATGAGCTACGGTCCCGGGTCGCTCGCGCTCGCGCACAAGCCCAACGAATATGTGCCCCACGCCGATATCGTTCGTTGTCAGCAGGTGCTAATCGCGCTCGCCGATAACGTGCTCTGGGACGCGAGCGGCCAAGTTGGGGCATAATAAGCCGCGAACAAACCGACTCGTGCGTTAGGACCGCCCATGAAAGCACTTCCGTTTCCCTGCATCCGCCCGGCTCAGGACCGTGTGCTCGAGGCGCTGCCTGCAATGGGCAGTATCCTGAGCGGCAACGATGCTCTGCGCGGAGCCCTTGCCGATGGCCTGATGCTCAAGGACCCGGGCGCGGCGTATTACGTGTACGAATGCTCGGGCGAGCCGGGACGCGTGACGGGTGTCGTGGCGATTTGCCCGACGAGTGTACTTGCGGGCGACAAGAGCGATGCCAGCGCTGACGTGGCCGCCGCATCGCGCGCGATCGCCGAGCTCAAAGTGCAGCCGCGCCCCGTGTCGCTCGCCTACGAGGCCTCGCCCGTCATGGATATCATCCTGGGCGCCGCCAAAGAGGGCGCGTCGCTCTACGCCGTTACCGACCCCGCGGGCATTACACACCGCGCGTGGGAGGTCAAGCGCGAGGACGCCGTCGGGGCCATCCGCGCTATGCTCGACCAAGCACCGGAGCCGGCACTGACCGACGACCCCGCCTACGCCGCCGCTCTGACCGGGGCGTCGCAGCTGCTGGCCGATGAGGCCCGTGCCGCCGGAACGTACACCGGCAAGGATCCGTTCAACTTTACCGTTGCCGTGCTCTTCCCCGCCGCGCAGGTCAGCGGCGCCGCGCCGCAAGTTCCGACAGGTCTGCTCACGCACCAGGTCGCGCGGTTCTAGCAAGACCAGACCGCCCAGCACAATAATCGGCAGCTCAACAAACAGGGGGCGGAGATGCAGCAGGTACATGCATCTCCGCCCCTTTCGCGTCGAGAAGTTATGCCGGCGACCCGTGCCGCCGCGCTCGCGTTATCCGCGCTGCGGACCCGCAGTAGCCACGAGCGGTTCAAGCCCCAGCTCGCGCGCGTAATCCTCCTGCGTAAAGACTTCGACCAGTTCAAACGTATCGGCCGCATCGTCAAACGCAAAATGCAGCACTGAGCAGTTGCCCGGCACGCGTTCGCGCTCGTCGGCCGCCGCGCCCCGCACGTGGTCCAAAAACTCCTTGATAGCCGAGCCGTGGCTCACCGCGAGCACGCACTCGTGGTCCGGACGCTGCATAAGCTCGGTCAGCGTCGCCACCATGCGCTCGCGCACCTGCATCTGGCCCTCGCCGCCAAACTGGCGATAGAAGTCGCGCCACGGGCGCTCGGGCATAAGCATCACGCGCTCGGCCTCAAAGTCGCCAAAGAACCACTCACGCAGGCCGTCCAGGCGCTCGTACGCCAAGCCCGGCCACAAGTTGGCGATAGTCTGCTCGGTGCGATGAAGCGTGGAGGTGTAAGCATGATCGGGCTCAATGCCGCGCGCACGTAAAAACATGCCGGCGCGCGCCGCCTGGTCGCAACCCAGCTGCGTAAGCGGCGAGTCACTCCACCCCTGAATGATACGCTTAAGGTTGAATATCGTCTGTCCATGACGGACCAGATACAGATCTTTATTCATAGGGGTCCTTTCGTTCGTTACCAACCCAAGAGCGAAAACGCCCCGTCGCAATAGCCAAAATGAAGCACGGCACCGTTGTCGGGCAGCTCTCCCCCGCCAGTCACATACTCAAGAAACTCCTGGCAGGCTGAGCCGTGGGAAACCGCCAGCACGCAGTCGTGCTGCGGCCTGGCCATGATGCGGGACAGCACCGCGACCATACGTGTGCGAAGCTCACTTTCCGACTCGCCACCAAAGGCAACCGGATAATCACCCCAGGGCTGCGGCGGCATCTCGCGATTTGATGTGCCCTCCAGCGAGCCAAAATGCCACTCACGCAGGTCATCGACCAGCTCAATGGAACGGCCCTCGCCAACGATAAGCTCGGCCGTATGCCGCGCCCGGCCCAACGGCGAGGAATACACATGATCAAAGGCCACGCCACGCGCCGCAAACGCCGTACGCGCCGTCAGCGCCTGCTCGCGCCCGCGCGCCGTAAGCGGCGAATCGTGCCAGCCCTGCAAAATGCTCTGCACATTGAGCTCAGTCTGCCCATGCCGCACCAAATACAGATCTGCCAAACACCCTCCCCTCGTACCACCACAAAGGGGACAGGAGCCTTTGTGGTGATTTTGCCGCCGAATTGCACCGCAACGACGCACAACTACAGCAGCACGTCGGCAAGCGGACGCTTGGGTACGTGGTGCACCCGCGCCTCGTCGCGCCAATAATTGATGGAGCCGTCGGGGTTGGAATCGATTGCATCGATCACCTGCGTCTCGGCCGGAACGCCAAACGCCATGATCAGCTTGAGCTCATACTTGTCGTTATCGAGCCCCATGGCATCGATCGCGTGGGGCGTAAAAGCCTTGAACATGCAGGCAGCCACCTCGGGCGTGGCGCTGCGGGCGGCGAGCATCATCGTCTGCGCGGCAATGCCCGTGTCGACCTCGGTAATGGGAGCGGCGGGCTTGCCCGGAACGGCGCGCTCGGCAAGAATCGCGATGTAGCCGGTCGGGCGCTCGCCCTCATCGGGACCCGACCAATCCTTGAGCGCACCGGCCCATGCAAGCTCGTCAAACACGCGAGCGCAGTCCTCGGAACCGCTCACCACATGAAAACGAAGACGCTGAGCATTGGCACCACACGGAGCCAGGTGCGCCAGTTCCGCCAGCTCGAGCAAAAACTCGCGCGGCACGCGCATGGACTCGTCAAATCGGCGGCACGTGCGGGCGCGGCGGACCAGCGCGTCAAACGTGTCCAGGCCAAGCTTTTCGCAACCCTGCTTTGCCATCGACTCGGCGCTTACCGGCGCCGCGGGAACTGCTTCGTTCATAGGAACCCCCAATTAAAGTCAATTGTTCTTAGGAAAATCTAACCTAAAACGTAGGCAATTTCACACAGCCGAACAATGTTCCACAGCTGTTGAATATCCCTCATCCAAACGGGAACAAAGGTAACAATTCGGGAAGATGGGACGGCATTTCGCCCTCCCCGCCCCATGTAGCGGCGCCCTTGGGCGATACTGGTTGCAAGACATACGGCTTACGCCGCGCGGAAAGGAGACATCATGGGCATCTTTAAGAACGATGATAAGCAATCGAGCGCGTTTGGATTTGACGAGAAAAGCATGGCGGGCAAGGCTGTCAAGGCTGTGCGCTGGATTTACGCCATCACGGGCGTCTTGGCGCTCGTCGCCGGCATCGCGCTGCTGTTTGCGCCCGCCAAGTCCCTCATCTTCCTAACGACCGTCTTGGGCTTCTACTTTGTGATCACGGCCGCGATCAGGCTGTTTACCGCTGTTTTCGAGCCGCTGCTGCCCACCGGCTGGCGCGTTACGAGCATCATCTCCAACCTGCTCATCATCCTGGGCGGCGTGATAATCCTGCGCAATCAGGCCTTCTCGACCGCCACGCTCACCACGCTCGTGGTGGTCGTGGCCGGCTTTGGCTGGATCGTCGAGGGCGTCATGTCGATTCTGGAATCCGAGCTTTCCGCCAACCGCGCCCTCGCCATCCTGAGCGGCGCACTCTCCATCATCGCGGGCATGTTCGTGTTTATCTATCCGCTGTGGTCGGCCAAGATGCTCGTCATCTTTAGCGGTGCCGCGCTGCTGGTGTTTGGCGTGACGCTCATTGTCCGCGCCATTCAGTTTGGCAAACTGGTGCGCTAGATGCCAAAGACGCTATTTATTGATGCCGACGCCTGCCCGGTCACGCGCGAGTCGATCGACTGCGCGCGGCGGGCGGGCGTCGCCGTGGTTATCGCCGGCAACAGCACGCAGAACCTGGAACGCCACATTCGCCGCGACGATCCGCGCGATGCCGAACACGCGCGTCGGGGCTTTTGGGTCACCACGCTCGACGTGAGTGTGGGGGCCGATAGCGCCGACTTTGCCATCGTCGAGCGCTTGCAGGCGGGCGACGTGGTCGTGACGCAAGACATTGGCCTAGCGAGCATGGTGCTCGGGCGCGATGCCGCCGCCATCGGTGTGCGCGGGCGCGTATACGACAAGGCGACCATCGACATGCAGCTATTTATTCGTCACGAGGAAAAGAAGGTGCGTCGCGCCGGCGGTCGCACCCGCGGACCGGCAGCCTTCACCAGCGAAGACCGCGCTCGCTTTAAGCGCAATCTCACCGAGCTGCTGCGTTAACCAAGGCAGATTTTTAGAATATGTCCGGAAATCTGCCTTTTTGTTTTGAGCGGTACGAGCACTCAGGATCCATGGCTCAACAAAAAACGGGCTTCAAAATACCATGCGTCGCCACATTGTGCAGGCGCCGAGCATGGCTGTTTTGAAGCCCGTTTTGTTAGGCCTACTTAGAGACCACAGGCGGAGAGAACGAGGCCCCAACCGGCGCCGATGACGTACATCATGACCAAGAACATGACGTTCTCACGGGCACTGCGGTTGGTGCGGAAAAGCACCAGGTAGCCCACGCCGGCGGAAATGAGGGTGCCGGCGAGCATCGGGGCCAGCTGCAGCGCGCCTTCGAGGTAAAGCTGCGTAATGACGACGCTGGCAGAGCAGTTGGGGATCAGACCGACAAGCGCCGAGCCCAGGACGGCGAGCGTCTCATTGCCGCGCAGGAACTGCTCGATTGCGGACTCGCCAAAGGTCTCAAGGACGGCGACCAGAATCAGCGTCACCAGGAAAATGAATACCGATACCTGCACGGTGTGCGAGATGGCGCTGCGGATGATCGACAGAACGGGCGCACCCTCGTGGGAGTGGCTGTGCTCATGACCGCAAGCACAGCCGCGCTCGTGAGCATGATCGCCCTCGTGGCCGTGCTCATGGCCGTGTTCGTGACCGTGCCCATGGCCGTGTTCGTGACCGTGACTGTGCTCGTCATCATCCTCGTCACAACCACAATGGTCGCGTTCGCACAGCTCGTGGATGTGATCGGCACTTACGCCCGCCTCAGCCACTTCGTCAATGATGTCGCCCCCGGTATGGTCGTCGTGGGCGCAGTTCACATGAGCCGGATTGGCAGCGGTCCCCAGCACGGTACGGCGAATCGCCGCATGCGCGCGGGCATTACGACGAAGGCCACGGATAGCCGCATCCACGATTAAGCCCGTGACCAGCGCAATCAACGCCTTCGAAGCCAAAAGCATCGCCATAGTCTGCACGGAAACCTGCTCGGCAAGTAGCAGCGGCAGCATCTCGTCGGAGGTCGAAAGGAACACCGCCACCAAGGTGCCCAGCGTCACGACGCGGCCGGCGTACAGCGTTGCTGCCATGGCCGAAAATCCGCACTGCGGCACAATGCCCAGCAGCGAGCCAACCACGGGACCCGCAGCGCCGGCGCGCTTGATAGCGCCGTTGACGCGGTCGCCCGCAACGTGCTCAAGTGTCTCGAGAGCAAGATACGTCACCAACAAAAACGGCACCAGCGACAGCGTGTCCTTGCCGGCGTCGAGCAGAATATCAATCAGTAAATCCATGACGGATGGAACCTTTCGTGTCTTTCGGCAGCATTGTAAAAGTCCTAGCGGTCAACTAGGGTATTGTAGTTGTCCCGGGCGCGGTGCCAATAGTTGCCCATGGTAAACTATCATCTCGCCATAACTCAGTAACCTCGAGCCGCACAACGCAGCCCGTCCAAGGAGTAGCATATGAACGTATCGCAAGCACTCGAATACGAGCGCCAGCCGTTTATTCCCATGTTTATCTATGGCGATCACGGCGCCATGGAATCCGAACGTCAGAAAGGCGAAGAGGCCCTCAAGGTGCTCGAGACCGAGTACTTTACCGCCGAGGGCGACCCCAGCTTCGACTTTGCCACCGTGCGCGACCTGGCTGACCGCAACCGCGACCTGTGCGACCAGATTGGCGAGGCACGCCTGCGCAACGTGACGCCCGCGACGCTTTCGCGCGGCCTATCCGATGCCGACACCTGCGCGGCCATCGGTAAGATGCAAAAGCGCACCGCCGCGTCGGTCATGCGCGAGATCCGCGGCGACCGCGACGCGCTCGGCGTGGCCTACGCCCGCAAGCCCATCCAGGGCACCGTGCTCGGTATCGACATCGAGACCACCGGCCGTGCACCCGAGCGCGGCTACATCATCAACGTGGGCTGGGAGATCATGGAGCTCACCAGCGACGCCGTCCCGCACGACGCCGAGGCACACTACTGCGGCCTGCCCGACATCTACCGCGGCGAGGATGTGCCGTTGTCGAATATCCACCACATCACCTGGGACGACATCGACGGCAAAAAGCCGTTCCGCGAGAACAAGGAACTGCAGAAGCAGCTGCTCAAGCTTATGAAGAAGTACCCGTACATGGCGCATAACGCCGCGTTCGAAGACAGTTGGTTCAAGATCCACCTGGACGGTTACGCCGAGGCACGCCGCGCCGGCAAGATCATCGTCATCGACTCGCGCCAGATCTGCCGCAGCTTGGATGCCGACGTCCGCTCGCTCCCCCGCGAATCCGCGCCCGCCGCGCTCGAGAACTGGGCCCGCCGCCGCGGCACCCTCGCCGCCGACGCCAACGAGCAGCACCTGGGCCTCGACGACACCGACCTCATGCTCCGCACCGTCCAAGCCGAGTTCAACCTCAAGAACCTGTTTGCCAAGTAGAAACGCCTGCGACAAGCATGGCACCGTTCACGAGCGGCCTCGCAGCGGAAAACCCCGCAGCGGGGCCGCCCTACGTTCCACAGATAGATCTGCCATCACAAATTCTGAACCCTCATTTTGAACGATTTCGACCAATTCCCGACACGTAATTCGTTATCGGATGGTAATGCATCGATATCAAATGTGCAGCAATTGAGTATTTATATGCTATAGCTAAGCTGCGAAAACTTTTATTTAGGGCATACCAACCCATAATTGCGTCAAGCTTTTGGACAGCATTTGGTTAGACCTCTAAAACGACTTTTCCACTCAGCGCCATCAACACGGCATTAGCTGACACGATATATAGCATGAGTATCGTATTGTCACATACCACTGCAAAAGCGGTCTACCAGGCCGCGCATTCGGTGTCTGCGAAAGGCATCGAGTCCTGTAACCCTGCCGCGATTTACGGATCATGTCCCACCGGAACGCTCCTTGACGCAGCCGCAGAATGGCTCACCAAACATGATGTTTCCCTCGACGCAAATGGTTCTCTCGAGGTGATGGTGTTTGATCGCAGGAATGCGCGCTATGCAATGAACTGTCAATGCCACGTATCTTCAAAACGATTCTCGAACTCACGCTTTATAGAGCTCAAAGATGGCATCTTCATTGTTGGCGTTGAGCTTTGCGCACTTCAGGCCGCCACCTATCTTTCTTTTCGCGAACTAGTGGAGTACTACTTTGAACTGTGCGGCGCTTATTCCCTTGGAACCGACTCTTCCACCTCCTATACCGAGTGTTTCGCGCTCACCTCGACCGAGAGGTTAAAGCAGTTCTTTAATTCCATTACCAGATGCGACGGTTTGGCCCTTGCCCGAAAGGCGATCCAATGTGTACGCGACGGATGCCGGTCTCCCATGGAAACGGCATTTGTCATGATGCTAACGCTGCCCAAAAGCGAAGGAGGGCTTGGTATTAAGGGAGTTGAGACCGATTACGAGGTGCAGGTCACCGCTGCAGCGAAGAATCTCACGAGACGCAAAAAGTTCTTTATGGATGCGTATCTAAAGAAATCTCGCACAGACATTGAATACAACGGTTTTTATCATGACGCGGAAGAAGACCGCGCCATCGATGAGGAACGCAAGAATGCGCTTGCGTCCATGGGATACGGAATCATCACCGTCAGTCGTTATTCCTTTATGCATGCCAGCGCTTTCGTTAGGGTCATGGAGGCGATCCAACGAAAAGAGGGCATACGCCCCTCGCGTCTGCCAAAAGACTTTCAAATCATGCAAGAAGACCTGAGACAGTTTGTACTCAGAAGGTTTATTGAGGAGAAGAAACGAATCCAGGAGGAGCTTCGCCAGGATTCCGAAGAGCGCCAACGAATCGACCTCGAAAAAAGCAATGCTCGAAGGCATCACATTGGACGATCCGACGATTAACGAGGCTCCGGCAATCGATGACATGCAGACTGTCGAACCCGACAGCCCATCACTCAACCAAACAAGCAGCTTCGCGCCCGAGGGCAGGATCTTCGGGGCCGGAAGCTAGACCGGCTAACAAGGTGGGCACCTTAGCGACGTGCAAAATTGCGAGTATTCAGCAGAGCCGGGTGTCTATCACCCTCGAGTGGATCCAAATGTGAAGCGAAATCACTCTTGCGTGAGAGCGTTAGGCAACATTTGAGGAAGAACTCATCGGATTAACACCCTAAGATAACTCTTGAACTGCATTATATGGCCTGCAATAAATTAACGGACCCCCTATCGTTGCAGAATACTCCAATTTTTGCACGGCTCAGGGGCACCCACCCCGGCATCGGCTATCAAAACCGCTCACTCCGGGATCTCGTCCACTATTCCCCATCATTTTGTGCAACGAATTACCTGAACGTCATTGACATATGAACATACACTCATATAATCGGAAGCAAGTTATATGAGCGCATGTTCATATGAAAGGATATTGCAATGAGCATCCGCGTTGATGAAACGAAACCCGACATCGAGGCCACCGAGCCCGCGATTCCCACCACCTGCTCGCCCGAGGACCTTCCCGACGAGGAGCTTCTCTACGACCTCGCCGACCTGTTCAAGGTCTTCAGCGACACCACGCGCATCAAGATCCTCTATGCCCTCATGGGCCGCGAGCTCTGCGTGGCGGACATCGCCGAAGCGACCGAAACCTCGCAGTCCGCGGTGTCGCACCAGCTGCGCACACTCAAGCAGTCGCACCTGGTTAAATTCCGGCGCGACGGGCGCAATATCCTATACTCGCTCGCCGACGACCACGTCTACACCATGCTCAACCAGGGCATGAGCCACATCTGCGAATAGCGACCAACCACGGTACCAGCGCGGCCTGCACCCAAGCCGCAAATACGGGGAAAGGAATCCACCATGAAAAAGCAGTTTAAACTCGACGAGATCGACTGCGCCAACTGCGCGCGTGAGCTTCAGGACGAGCTGGCCAAGCTCGATGGCGTCAAGTCCGTTTCGGTCAACTTTATGACCCAGAAGTTGACGCTCGAGGCCGATGACGCCGAGTTCGACGAGGTCCTCGACCGCGTTGTGGAGTTCACCGCCGACGCCGAGCCGGACTGCGAGATCATTCTCTAGCCCAGGTTTACGCCAACCCGCAAGGCCGCGCTTGCCGCGGCCTTTGCTCGCGAAATTATATGAGCGAGTGTTCATACATTCAAATGGGAGGATACGAATCATGGCCACCGCCGACCCCAAGAAGAAAAAGAAGAAGCGCAAGAAAAAAGAGTCACTCGAGCATAAGCGCAACCGCATCCTGGTAGCGCTGGGCATTTTTGCCGTGGTGTACGCCCTCGATGAGCTCGGCACCCTCACTGCCGCATTCGGCACCCCGGGCGACATCTACGCCAGCTTCGCACTGTTCCTCGTGCCTTTTTTGATTGCCGGCTACGACGTACTGCAAAAGGCATTCAATAACATCCGCCGCGGCAAGGCCTTCGACGAGAGTTTCCTTATGGCCGTCGCGACCATCGGCGCGTTTGCCATGGTGCTCTTCCCCGATACCGACCCGCACATGGCCGAAGGCGCCGCCGTCATGCTGTTCTACCAAGTCGGCGAGCTGTTCCAGGCATATGCCGTGGGCAAAAGCCGCAAGTCGATCAGCGCCATGATGGACATCGCGCCCGACTACGCTAACGTCGAGCAAGCCGACGGCACGCTCGAACAGGTCTTTCCCGATGACATCGCCGTCGGCACCGTGATTGCGGTCAAGCCCGGCGAGCGCGTGCCCATCGACGGCGTCATCGTCGAAGGCGAAACCCAGCTCGACACCGCCGCACTCACGGGCGAGTCAGTTCCCCGCCCCGCCAAGTCCGGCGACGATATCATCAGCGGCTGCATCAACATGACGGGCCTCATCCACGTGCGCACCACCAAGCCCTTTGGCGAGTCCACCGTCGCACGCGTCCTGGAGCTCGTGGAAAACGCCAGCGAGAAGAAGGCACGCACCGAAAACTTCATCACGCGCTTTGCCCGCGTCTACACCCCCGCCGTCACCGGCGCTGCCGCGGTGCTCGCGCTCGGCGGCGGCCTGGTCACCGGTGCCTGGTCCGACTGGATTCTGCGCGGTCTGACCTTCCTAGTCGTCAGCTGCCCGTGCGCCCTCGTGATCAGCGTACCGTTGAGCTTCTTTGGCGGCATCGGCGGCGCGTCCAAGCTGGGCGTTCTCATCAAGGGCTCCAACTACCTCGAGACGCTCGCCGACGTGGACACCGTCGTCTTCGACAAAACCGGCACCCTCACCAACGGCACGTTCTCGGTCGTCGCGGTGCGCCCCGAGGCCGGCTATACCGAGCAGTCGTTGCTCGAAGTCGCCGCCCTTGCCGAGTCGTTCTCCGATCACCCCATCGCGCAGTCCGTGCGTGTCGCCTACCAGGGCGAGGCCGACCCCAAGCGCGTAAGCGACTCCACCAACGACGCGGGCCATGGCGTGACGGCAACCATCGACGGCAAGCACGTCGTCGTTGGCAACGCAAAGATGCTCGCCGCGGCCGGAGTCGAAGCGCCCGATTGCGAGGTCGTCGGAACGATTCTGCATGTGCTCATTGACGGCGTGTACGCCGGCCACATCGTGATTGCAGACACCGTTAAGGCCGATGCCGAACAGACGATCCGCGACCTGCACGCCGCCGGCGTCAAGCGCACCGTCATGCTCACGGGCGACCGCGAGGAAGTGGCTGCTGCGGTGGCCAAGCAGCTCTGCCTCGACGAGTTCCACGCGCAGCTGCTGCCGGGCGACAAGGTCGAGCGTGTTGAAGCGCTGCTCGCGGCCGAAAGCGGCAAGGGCAAGCTCGCCTTTGTCGGTGACGGCATCAACGACGCACCCGTGCTCACGCGCGCCGATGTGGGCATTGCCATGGGCGCTATGGGTTCCGACGCTGCGATCGAGGCCGCCGACGTCGTGCTCATGGATGACAAGCCGTCCAACATCGCCCACGCCATCCGTGTGGCGCGCAAGACCATGGCGATTGTCTGGCAGAACATCATCTTTGCGCTGGGCGTTAAGCTGCTGATTCTAGTGCTGGCAGCACTCGGCATCGCCAACATGTGGCTTGCTGTGTTCGGCGACGTGGGCGTGGCGATCATCGCCATCCTGAACGCCATGCGCGCGATGGGTGTCAAGAACCTGTAGCGTTCGTGGGCTGTCCGGTCGGGACCGGGCTTGGTTTTGAAAACGTCCTCGCGCATGAGGCCCGTCTTTCCTGCTCCTGCGGAGCAACGGAAAGGCGGGCCTCGCGCTGCGGAATGTTTTCAAAACCAAGCCCGGTCCCGGCCTGCAGTAACGTTGCTGGCGGTTCTTGGGCATCGCTTGCTGGCGGGGTTCTTTGTCTGAGTTGGACTTAGTTGGTGGGGCTACTGGTCCCGGTCGCTGTCCCGCGCTTTACGCGAACTCCGCGCTACTGGGGACCTGTTAGGATTCCGTTGTTGAGTTCGACGTCTCTTCCCTAGCGAGCATCGCCCTCAGCTTCTCAAAGCTTTCCTCGCTCAGGCAGTGCTCCATGTGGCAGCCCTCTAGCGACGCGACCTCAGCCGAAACACCCGCATCCTCCAACAGCCCCACGAAAAAGCAGTGACGCTCCCACATTTGGCGAGCGACCTCCAGACCACGCTCCGTCAGATGAACGTCGCGCTTGCCCATTTCGACATAGCCGCTGTTCTCCAACGTCGCCATGGCTTTAGAGACGCTCGCCTTGGTTACGCCGAGGTACTCCGCAACGTCAATCGAGCGCACGATGCCCTGGCGTTCCGATAGAACGTAGATCGATTCGAGATAGTCTTCTCCGGATTCACGTAGGGCCATGGGCCGCCTTTCGCGATGATTGCTAGTTAGCCTTTGGATACTTTCCACGGCTAACTTTACCGCAAAAGTTGCCCATGTCTTACTACTTTGTCTAAAAGTTAGCCGTGTTTCACAAAACGTGCGGGACGAAAACAAAATGGGGACGCCCCGCAAGGAGTGTCCCCAGACGCCGGGTGCCGGCCCGCAGTTACATCAATCCAAAGTGCTTCGCGGCGTTGTAGATGCCGTCGTCGTCCACGGCGGTCGTCACATAGGTCGCCGCAGCTTTCACCGTGTCCTGTGCGTTGCCCATGGCCACGCTCGTGCCCACGGCGGCAAACATCGACAGGTCGTTCTCGCCGTCGCCAAAGGCAATCGCCTCGCTCGCGTCGATACCAAGCCGCTCGAGCGTCGCCGCCACGCCCAGGTCCTTGCCGCCGTTAGCGGGAATAATGTCGCAGAACAGGTCGCACCAGCGCGTTGTGAGCGAATGCGACACGGCATCGGTCACGATATGTTCGTCGGCCGGGTCCACAAAGGCGCAAAACTGGTAGACCGGTGCGTCAAAGGCGTGCTCAAACGGCTCCTCGTGGTAGACGATTCCCGCGTTGCTGCCAGCCGTCACCACGCGCTCGGACAGGCGGTTCACAAACGAGTTCTCGCCCTGCATGCACAGCGAGTCGTAGCGCCCCTGCGCCACCTGGTCCACAATCACTGCAACGTCGTCCGGATCGATCGGACAGCTGCGGTAAACCCCCTCGGCATCAAAGCAGTGCTGGCCCGAAAGCGTAATGTACGCATCCCAGCCCAGGTCGAACAGCCAGTCCGGCATCTGGTAGGTCGGGCGACCCGTAGCAATCACGCACGCGATCCCCTGCTCGTGAAAGCTGTCGAGCACCTGCTGCGCCGACGCCGGAATCCGGTGGGTCTTAAAACTCAGCAGCGTACCGTCGATATCGAAAAACGCGGCTTTGATCATCCTCGCCTACTCCTCGCCCTCGAGCTTTTCGCTCGCCTCGAGCCACGCCATCTCCAGCTCGTCCATGGCGGCGTGAGCCTCGTCAATCTTTGCCTGCTGCTCGCCCAGCGCCGTGTAGTTGGTGGGGTCGACCTGGGCCATCGCTGCCTCGGCTTCCTCAACGCGGGCGCGCTGCGTCTCCATCTTGCGCTCGAGCGAGCTCACCTCGCGGCGAAGCTTCTGACGCTCGGCGTTGGACAGGCCGTTGGGCTGACCGCTCGACTTGGGCTTGTCGGCAGCAGCCGCCGCCATACCGGTGTCGAACGTGCCGGTCTTAGCGCTCGGCGCACCCACGGGCTCGCCCTCGGCGGTGGCGTTGCACAGGCGCAGGTACTGGTCCACGCCGCCGGGCATATGCGTCAGGTGGCCGTCGAGCAGCGCCCACTGCTGGTCGGTCACGCGCTCCATCAAGAAGCGGTCGTGCGTCACCAGGATCAGCGTGCCGGGCCAACCGTCCAGCAGATCCTCGACAATCGCGAGCATGTCGGTATCCAGGTCGTTGCCCGGCTCGTCCAGGATGAGCACGTTGGGCTCGTCCAGAATCGTCAGCAGCAGCGACAGACGACGGCGCTGGCCGCCCGAAAGATCGCCGATACGACTCCAGAGCTGCTGCGTCGTAAAGCCCAGACGCTCGCAGAGCTTCTCGGGCGAAGTCTCCTTGCCATCGATGACGTAGTACTTCTTATAGTTGCCGAGCACCTCGCGGATCGTGTCGCCCATGTAGGGTTCGAGCTCCTCGAGCTGCTGTGACAGCACGCCAAAGCGCACCGTCTGGCCGATCTTCACGCGGCCGTGTGTGGGCTCAATCTTGCCCTGAATCACGTCGAGCAGCGTCGACTTACCGGCGCCGTTCTCGCCCAAAAGACCATAGCGGTCGCCCGCACCGATGAGCCAGGTCACATCGCTGAGCACCTGCTTGGGCGCGCCATCGGTATCGGCATAGCCGGCATCCACGTCGACCACATCGATAACCTGCTTGCCCAAGCGGCTCACGGCCAGGCGCTTGAGCTCCAGCTCGTCACGCACGGGCGGCACGTCGGCGATCAGCTCGCGAGCGGCATCCACGCGAAACTTGGGTTTGGTGGAACGAGCCTGGGCGCCGCGACTCAGCCACGCGAGCTCCTTGCGCGCCATGTTGCGACGACGCTCCTCGGTAACGGCGGCCATGCGGTCGCGCTCCACGCGCTGCAGGATGTATGCCGAATAGCCACCCTCGAAGGGATCGACCTGGCCGTCGTGGACCTCCCACATGCTGGTGCAGACCTCGTCCAAGAACCAGCGGTCGTGCGTGACCACGAGCATCGCGCCCTGACCGCGCTGCCAGCGGGCCTTTAAGTGGCGCGCGAGCCAGTTGATGGTACGCATGTCCAGGTGGTTGGTGGGCTCGTCGAGCATGAGCACGTCATAGTCGCCGATCAGCAGGCGCGCGAGGTCCACGCGACGGCGCTGACCGCCCGAAAGCTCGCCCACCGTGCCCTCCCAGGGCACATCGCTAATGAGACCGGCGAGGATCTGGCGCGTACGCGGGCTCGACGCCCACTCATACTCGGGCGTGTCGCCCACGACGGCATGATGCACGGTGTCGGTATCGACCAGGTTGTCCTTTTGGCCGAGCAGACCGATCGTGGTGCCGCGACGGTGCGTCACGCGGCCGTCGTCGGGCTCCAGCGTGCCGGCGAGCACGCTCAGCAGCGTCGACTTGCCGTCGCCGTTTTTGCCGACAATACCAATGCGGTCGCCCTCGCCCACGCCGAGCGTCACGCTATCGAAAATATGCTTGGTGGGAAACTCTAGGCTGACGGAATCGCATCCCAAAAGAATCGCCATATGCCCTGCTCCTTCGTAGAAATTCAACGTTGTCCATGATAGCAGCGAAAAGGCGGGCCGCACGCGACACAAAAAGGCGGGCCATCTCCCACAAGAGATGACCCGCCTCTCCAATCAGTCCCGTGGCGACCATGGCCACCGCGGGCCTCAAGCATGTCCCGGACTAGGAGAACATGCCGGTGAGGTAATCATTCAGCCGCTTATCCTTGGGCCGTTGGAAAATCTCGTCAGTCTCGTCGTACTCGACCATATCGCCCATGTAGAAGAACGCCGTGCGGTTGGACACACGCGACGCCTGCTCCATGTTGTGCGTCACGATGACGATGGCGCGGTCGGCAACGATCGACGACATGAGGTCTTCGATCGCCAGCGTCGAGATGGGGTCGAGCGCCGAGCAGGGCTCGTCAAACAGGATCACGTCGGGGTTGAGCGCCAGCGTGCGCGCAATGCACAGACGCTGCTGCTGGCCGCCCGAAAGCGCATAGGCGCTCTTGTCGAGCTTGTCCTTGACCTCGTCCCAAAGCGCCGCGCCGCGCAGGCTTTCCTCGACCATGCGGTCGAGCTCGTCGCGGTCGGTGATGCCGTGGCGCTTAGGCGCAAACGTGATGTTGTCGCGAATGGACTTGCGGAACGGGTTGGGCTGCTGGAACACCATGCCAATGGAACGGCGCAGCTCGTAGGTGTTTTCGGTCTTGGTGTTCACGTTGCGCCCGCGATAGTTGATCTCGCCCTCCACGCGGCAGCCGCGAATCTCGCGATTCATGAGGTTGAGGCTACGCAAGAAGGTCGACTTACCGCAGCCCGAAGGTCCGATGAGCGCCGTGATCTCGCCCTTGTGGAAGTCGAGCGACGTATTGTGCAGTGCATGGTGGTCGCCATAGTACACGCTGACGTCCTTGGTGGAGAGCACGACCTCGTCGCTCACGGCCTTGCCGCTCACGCGCACGCGCTTCTCGTTCTCCCCCACGCTCGACAAGAAGTCCTGGGTGTCGGACGATGCCGCTTCGGTTGCGGGCGTTACATTCATCTCGCTCATTCGGCCGTCATCTTCCTTGCCAGTTGCTTGCCCACAATGCGGGCGATTACGTTAAACAGCAGCACGCAAATCATCAGCAGTGCAGCGGTGCCCCAGACGATCTGCTGGGCCTCGGGGCTGCCCTCGCCATAGATCTTGTAGATATGCACGGCGAGCGACTCGCCGGGGCGGAACACGTTCCAGGCGCAGGTAGGGCTCGATAGGTTAAATCTCAAGAAGTTCAGGCGAACCGGCGAGCTCATGCCCGAGGTAAAGAGCAGCGCTGCGGCCTCGCCAAACACACGGCCGGCCGAAAGCACGATGCCGGTCACGATGGCGGGCATGGCCTCGGGGATTAGGATGTGCAGCGTGGCCTCCCAGCGAGTGAGGCCCATAGCCAGACACGCATCGCGCTGGGCCTGTGGCACGTCCTCGAGCGCCTGCTGAATCACGCGCACCAGGATGGGAATGTTGAACATGGTGAGCGCGACGGCGCCGGAGATGATGGAGTACTTCCAGCCCAGCTGCACCGAGAACACCAGGAAGCCAAACATGCCGACGACGATGGAAGGCAGCGAGGACAAGGTCTCGATAGCGGTGGAGGCGATGTCGCGGATAGGGCCGTCCGGCGCGTACTCAACCAGGAAGACCGCTCCGCCCAGGCTGATGGGCACCGAGATGACCAGAGTGATCAGCAGTAGGTAGAACGAGTCGAACAGCTGGTAGAGCACGCCGCCCTGGGTTCCGTTGGCGCGCGCGGGCTGCGTGAGAAAGCCCGGCTGGAACAGCGTCGAGATGCCCTCGAACAGGATATAGGCCACCATGGAGATGACGATGAGCATGACGATGGCGACGATCGCCGTCAGCACGCCCGTGGCGATGCGATCCTGTTTTTGGACACGCCCGAGTCTCGCCTCGTCGATGTGGATGCGCGTGCTAGCCACGAGCCTTCGCCCCCTTGCGGCCAATGAGATGGATGATCAGGATGAAGATGAGGCTCATGCCCATCAGCAGCAGGCCGAGTGCCCACAGAACATCGTCCTGGGCCGAGCCCTCGGCATAGACCGCCATGGACGTGGTGAGCGTGGTGGTGATGGTCGAAGCCGGCGACAGCAGCGACGTCGGCATGGCCTCGATACCGCCGATAACCATGCGCACGGCGAGCGTCTCGCCAAAGGCGCGGGTCATACCCAGGATGACCGCAGTCATGAGCGACGGCATGGCGGACTTGAGCACCACGTGCCAGATGGTCTGCCAGAGGGTGTAGCCCAGCGCGAGCGAGCCCTGACGGTAGCTGTCGGGCACGGCACGCAGGCCATCGACCGAAAGCGTGGTCATCGTCGGCAGGATCATGACGGCCAGCACGATGGCGCCGGGCAAGATGCCCAGACCCGTGCTCACATGGAAAACGCTCTTCATAAGGCCGACGACCACGTGAAAGCCAATAAGGCCAAAGACGACCGAGGGAATACCGGTCAAAAGCTCAATAAGCGGCTGAAAGATCTTGGAACCAAACTTAGGGCTAATCTCGACCGCAAAGATGGCAGAGCCGATGGCGATGGGCAGCGCGATAAGCGTGGAGAGCACCATGACCGCAAACGAGGTGACGATCAGGGGCAGGGCGCCGGTGTAGGGCAGGCCGTTTTCGGCCGTGTTGGCCAGGTCCCACTTGGTGCCGGTGAAGAACTCGACGACCGAGACGCCGTCCTTGATAAAAGCCGAGAGGCCCTTTTGGGCGACCATAAAGATGAGCGCGGCAACGGCAAGCGTCACGAGCGCTACGCACGCGCCCGTGACGCCCAGGCCCACGTTCTCAAGGTCGCGCTTTGGCAGCTGTTTTGCCATTGCAAACCTTTCCGGGGCGATTACTTATTTAGCGGAGACCTTGCCGCTGGCGTCTTTGACGACCTTCATGGCAGAGACGGGGATAAAGCCCTGCTCCTCGACGAGCTTGCCCTGAACGTCGTCGGAGAGCATAAACTCCAGGAAGGCCTTGGTGGCCTCGTCGGCGTCCTTTGCGCAGTACATGTGCTCGGTAGCCCAGATCTTGAAGGAGTCGTCGGTGACGTTCTTGCTCTTGGGCTCGACACCCTCGACCTTGATGGCGTTGAACTTGGAGTCATCGAAGTGCGAGAAGTCGAGGTAGGAGATGGCGTTGTCGGTACTGCCCATCTGAGTCTGGACGTCGCCGGACTTGTCGAGCTCGGCGTCGCCCTTAAAGTCGACGGCCTCGTCACCAAAGACGGCGGCCTCGAAGGTGGCGCGGGTGCCGGAGCCGGCCTTGCGGTTGAGGACGACGATCTTGGCGTCGTCGCCGCCGACCTCCTTCCAGTTGGTGATCTGGCCGGAGAAGATGCCCTTGAGCTGCTCGAGGGACAGGTCGTCGACCTTGACGTTCTTGGAGACGACGGGACCCATGCCCACGACGGCGACCTCGTGGTCGACGAGGTTCTTGACCTGATCGGCCTCGAGCTTGGTCTCGGCGAAGACGTCGGAGTTGCCGATGGTGACGGTGCCGGCGGCGACAGCGGTCAGGCCCTTGCCCGAACCGTTACCCGAACCGGAGACGGAGACGTCGGGGTTGGCGTCCATGAACTTCTCGGCAGCAGCCTCGACGAGAGCCTGGAACGAGGAGGCACCGTCGTAGGTCACCTCGCCGGAGACGGACTCGGCAGCAGCGGCGCTGCCCTTATCGGCGGCGTTGGAAGCGCCTGCGCCGCCGCAACCAACGAGACCGAGACCGACGATGCTGGCGAGACCACCAGCGAGGCCGAGGAACTGACGACGAGAATAAGCCTGATCGAGCATGATCTTCCTTTCATACATGCGACTCGCGGGCACCCTGCCCGCTTTGCTGTTCGGAAAGATACGGCCTCGATCGGGCGGCGGCCGCGCCAGCTGCGGTTTCTTACGGGCATTTGATAGGCCCTTACCGCAAGCACGGCCCAGCCTTTACAAACGGATAACAAACCCGCCACCAAGCATGACCCGCCTTTTACACCAATAAAAACAAAGTTGCGGTGAAATAGTTCCTGTTTGGGGGTGCGGACGATTTCTTGGACCGCGCCTAGGCGTATCCAAGCTTCCTGCGGT